>JABFSA010000119.1 GCA_013140775.1 Acidobacteriota bacterium
GCTCCGCGCGTCCCTGTGACCCCGGTTGACCCGATCCCGCTGCCGCCGGCCAATCGCTGCGCCGCCTCGTCCTCGGACAGCTTGCGGCCGGTCACGATGTCGTAGCCCGTCGCACCCTCGATCAAACCAAATAAGCCGAGGCCATCGATGACAGCAATAAACGGCCAACTGACAATGTAAGTAACCCACCGATACCAAGGGGCATCGTCGTCGATCAGCGATTTGATTCGGAGATACGTCGTGTAGACGACCCCGATGGCCAGGAGGATTACGCCGGCGATTAGTGCTCCGAGACTGCCCCAAATGAGAGCGGCGATGACGACCACGGCGATGGCAACCCAGAACAAAACGCTCGTGACGATGTCGACAATGGCGTCCCATACCTTGGTCCAGAATCCCCGGTCGTGGCTGGCATCGATCTCGGCGTTCGCCTTGGCGAGCGCCCCCGGTAACTGACTCAGGCCCTTCTCGTTCTCCGCGATCGTCTGGTCTACCGGTGCCGCGATCACTTTTCGCAGATCGAGAAGCGCATGGTCGACTTCTCCGTCCATCGTCGTGACCAGCTCCGTGAGACCCTTCACCGTCGTCGTCACGCCGGTCGTGACGTTCTCCGCGTACGCGTCCACCTCCTTTTTCAACTCAGCGAGCACGCCCGCTTGCATGAGAGCCAGATTGCCGCGGGCCGCGTCTAGCGTCTGCGTGATCTGGCCGGCTGTCGCCGCTTCTCCGGCGGCAACGCCGTCCACAAATGAGCCGCCGGCACCGTCGGTCTCCTGTTCGAGCGCCGATTGACTCCTGCCGAGGGCGGCGCTGACACCCACTTGCCGCTCGCTTTGCTGCGCAATGGCAAGGCTGACGATCGTGGCGGCGACGGCTGGATCTTTGACTGTGCCGCCATCGAGCATGGCGACAATGGCGGCCGCGTGAGTCTCGAGCTCGACCGCTTCAACACCGACAATAGACCTCACCGCGTCCGCGGCCTTCTGTTCGGCCTCATCGAGCAGCGATTGATACTTCGCAAGGCCCTCCGCCAATCCGCCGACGGCGGTCTGTTCGGCGAGTGCGATGTCGTCCAGCGTCGCGGTGGCGGTCTTATCGCAGTTCGCGAGCACTTCTGTCTGAAGCGTCGTTTGACGATCGAGAACGGCCTTGGACAATTGCGGCAGTTTGGCAACGGCGGCGGACACCAGGCTCTCGACACTGGCCGCAAGCCCTTCTGCCTGGCCACGGAACAGGCCTTGGGCGTCGGCCGCGCTCACGCGCGCTTTCTCGGCGCTCTGTGCTCCCAAATCGCGGATGTGTGCAGCCGCTTTCGAGCCCATGGCGCGGAACCCGTCGGCTTTCTCCTGCCGGATTTCCGCGTTGCCGGTGGCGGCTTCCGCTCGCGATTGGCCGAGGGCGTTGGCGGCACCAGCCTTGGCCTCCGCATCGCTGGTGACACGGCGCGCCTCGTTATCGCCAATCGCCGCGGCTTCAGGGTCGTAACGGGCCGTCGACGTCTTGAGCGCGCCAACCGTCGTCGGCCCGGCCGCAACCAGCGTGGCCGTCTCCCCGATCTCGATGGTGAGCACCTGGCCGCGTGCTTCCGCGACGCCCGCTTGGATGGCGGCGCGCGCGCCGGCAAACAAACCGCGCAGTCCCGCCTTTGCCGCACCGTACGCACCCCTCACACTGCTGATTGCCGCGCTCGTCGCGTCGCGCGCGGTCGTGCGTTGACGACCGAAGAGCTCATGGACGCGCAGCTCACTGGCGTTGCCGTCGTCGAGCAATCGTTGGCGAATCAGCCACGCCTGCTCCACAAACGCAGCGGCGAGAGCTGCGATCTGCGAACGGGCGTCGCTGGTCGATTCAGCCGTCTGGTCGGCCATAGCCTCCAGGGGACTGGACTCCACGATTGGGATGGGAATGGGCTGCGCAGTCGGCAGCGAAACTGCCGGCAGCGTCTGCTGCATCGGGGAGCTCTCACCGAACCGCTCGCGTGACGATTCCCCGCCTCGAGCAGTTTTCGGCGCGGGCCCTGCTTTCGCTGCGGCCGCAGACGGGGTGCCCTCTTTTGCGGCAGGCTCTGCCTCCTTGGGTGGCGAAGCCTTCTGGTCCGGCAGATCGATCGCAGCCGGTGGAGGCTCGGCGTAGGCAGCCGCAAGAAGGCCGTTCCCGAACGCGCCCTGGAGACGACTCGGATCCTCGGCAGGTGTGCTCTTGTCGCCAACCGGCGTTTGGTCCGACGAGATCGGTGCACTCTGATCGATGGTCGGCGACAGCGGCTGCTCTTCGACGGCACTGCCGGCCGTCGTCGCACCGAGACGAGTGTTGCTCTGCTCAGGCCCGCTCGGCCGCGATGTGGCCGGCGATTTCTCGTTCCGCGCAAGACCCATCAGGCATCTCGCAGCAGACACGCGTATGGACCGAGCTCCGCTGACGTGAGGAGTCTTGCCTCGCGTTTGACCTGGCGAGCGAGCCCTTGAACGAGATGCTCCATCCGCAGAGCCTTACTCTTGTCGCCGGCCGCCAGAATGAGGGCGGACCGCGCCGCTCCGGCGATTCCGCCACCGGTCAAATCGATACCGGCCAGAGCATCGAAGTCGACGCCATCGAGGGGAACGGATTGCGGAACCGCCGCACGCCACAGTCGCCGGCGAAGCGTCTCGGACGGTCGTGGAAAATGAATCGTCACCTGGAAGCGGCGGGTGAAGGCCGTGTCGATGTTCTCTTTCAAGTTGCTCGCGAGGATCACGACGCCGGAGTCATGCTCCTCGACGCGCTGAAGCAGATAACTCACTTCGAGATTGGCGTATCGATCGGTACCACGGTGAACTTCGCCACGACGTCCAAACAACGCATCCGCTTCGTCGAAGAAGAGAACGGCGTGCATGTTGCGCGCTTCGTCAAACACGGCTGAGAGGTTCTTCTCCGTCTCGCCGATCCACTTGGAAACCAACCGCGCCAGATCGACCTTGATCAGCACGGCGCCCATTTCGCTGGCGACGACTTCCGCAGCGAGAGTCTTTCCGGTGCCTGAATCGCCGGTGAACAAGGCCTTCAGGGCACCGGCCGCGGGATCGGCTGTTGAAAGACCCCATTCCTCAGCCACGCGCGGCCATGTCCGGTGGAACCGCGAAATCTCGAGGACCTGCTCGTGCAGCGCTTCCGGCAGCATCAGATCCGCGGCACGCCGTCGCGGCTTGATCACCCGTGCGAACGCAACCGTGTCGCGCTGCGTCACTCGAGTGCACGCGTTCTCGAGATGCCGCGCGAGCGGCGACGGCCGACCGTTACTTGCGAGCATCGCCTCCACGCCCGCGAGGCGAGTCGCGGCCTGGAGCTCCCGCGACGTGAGCCGAAACCGCGCCGCGAGATCCTGACGCAGTTCCTGATCAACTCCGGGCACGGCCTCGAGCCACATCGCTTTGCGCGCTGGATACTCTGCGGGCCTGACCTCCCAGTCGTAGTAGCTCCGGGCCGCGACCAGCCTGGTCGGGCGCCACGGCACGCAGCCCGACATGACGACTGGAGTCGTGGAGGCCGCCAGATGTTCTTCGAGCGCGTCGAACAGCGCCCGGTCGCCCTCGCCGCTGATCCGACGAATATCCACCCACAACAGCGAGTGCAACGTCTCGCATGCCAGGAGCGCCTTCCCAAGTTCGTCGCGCCCGCTGTCCCCCCTGGCACCGCTCATCACCAGCCGCCGGACGCGAGTGCCGACTCTGCTGCACAACGCTCGCACGATGTCGTCAAGGCCATCGGCCGTCGGTCCCCACACACCAACGACGTCAACAGCGCCAGTACGCAGTGCAGTCGCGATCTTCTCGAGCCCGACAGCATCCACTCCGATGGGGACGGCAATCGGAGTCGGCACGTCGAGCTCGGCGGGATCGGAGAACGTGGCTGCTGGCGCTCCGCGACCGGTGATCAAATAGTCGAGCACTCCTGCCCCGAGACGCAGCGCCTGACGCGCCTCGCTCTCTGCCTGTCCCGACGGGATGAGCAGACCGCGGCGCCGGAGACGACCGAAGGGACCAAAGGCGTGCAGACTCCAGGCACGCTCTGCAGCGGTCTCTGCGGTCAACTCCTGCAACAGGGCGACGCTCGGCGCCCGCCGCGTCAGGTCGTCGAGGATGTAACCGTAGATCCGTTCGTAAGCGCGATCGAGCTCAGGTGCGGCGCACAAGGCGATCGCATCCTGCTCTGCCCGGCTCACGCCAAGTTCCGCGAGTCGATCGAGTGGCAGCAGCTGACGCTCGGTGATGACGCGCGAACGCAGTTCCTTTTCGAGCGGCGCTTCCTCGTCAGACACTGGAGCCTGAACCGGCGCGATCGGCTGTCCGTGCACGAACGCGTCAACGCGCGCGAGCAAGGTTTCGGCCTGAGTGTCCGTCAGATAGACGCCCTTGGTGTTCGCAATTGCCAGGGCTCGATTCGCTTGCCGCTGTCGATCGACCGCGATCTTCAGGCTCCGGTTCAAGCGGCGCATCCGGAGTAACAAGTGCTCGGTGGCCAGCTGTGCGAGCCGCTCCACGTTACCCTCCCGCGAATTCGAGGACGCGGCCGTCCAGCCACGGTACGTCGTGGACGTCGGCGAGCAACCCGGCATCGAGCAAGTCCCGGTGCCGTCGGCCGAGAGGAACCGTCACGCGCACCGCCCGCCGGGTGAAGCGCACGTGCGCGTCGAGATCGTGGAATCGCTGCAGCATCAGCAGCGCGTCGGTGGCTTCGTGAGCGTGCCAGAGCGCAAAGGCCAGCGTCGCCAGTGCGACTGACACCGCGAGGGTCAGCGAGCACTCGAGATTCGAGCCGGGATCGCGCGGCAGAGCGACACGCCGCACACCGAATTCTGCGGCGATGGCGTGGAGTCGCTCCTCGAAGCCTGGAGCTCGGCGCAGCCAACCGCGCATGTCGGCGTCAACCGGGCTCGGCCTGTTCGTGCGCCACGTCGGCGCCGACGCCCCGGGCACCGTCCGCCATGATTCGCCGCGTCCCGCGCGTGCCGTTGTGAAGAAGCGCACATCCGCCTGCTCCAGCGCGCGCATCAGCTCTGCGTCGGCGGCGTCCTCGAGCACGATGCAACCGGCGTCGGAACGCTCGCGAACGAGGAGCGCCACATCGGTGGCACCACAGCCCCAGGCGATGGAGAACAGGCCCGTCGCATCGACGACGCCAAATCCAGCACCGCTGCCGGCGTCATCCGATCCCGGCACTCGATGCACGATCCATGGATCCTTCGCTTCGTGGCCGGCGAGGACTGCGGACGCGATGGTGGCATCGACGAGCGCGCTATACGGCGCGACCCTCCCGGCAAACCGGTGCAGCTCCACTTTCGAAATCGGTACATCGCGCGCGGCGGCGGCGGACGCCAGTCGCTCAGACGCGGCGCTCTTCGACCACTGCCGATCGGCCGCGGGCGAGAGCTTCAACGCCAGAGCGGCGCCGAACAGCGGGGCGTCGACGCTCAACGATGCCGCCTCGAGAGCCGCGCGAAGTGTCGAGAGGTACCCGATCTTGCGGAGCGGGCCGAGAATCAACCACGGAAGCGCCGACGGCACTCGGGCTTCCCCATCGACGATTGAAGAATCGCGCGTCGCCGCCGAGGTGCCGCTGTCGCCACGGACGGGTACGACCGGCACCGGCTCCGATGACGCGGCCGAAGGAAACGCCGCTGTTTCGCTCGCCGCCTGTCCGAATTGAACCGACGCCGAATGGCGCGTCGCCATCGGTAGCGGTTCGGTCCGGTCAGAAGGATCGACGCGTGGATCCGAATATCCCGGTTCGTCCTGCGCCCGGTCGACCTTCGCTCGTCGTGACGGCTCGCCCGTGCCGATTGAATGCACAACTCGCGCTGGCGTGACCGATAGAGTGCTGACATCCGCCTTGCGAGACGGGGCTGCGGCGTCGCCGCCAGTGGCATCGACGCTGCCACTGACCGACGCCAGTGCCTCGATCCACGCACGCACGTGCGGATCGTCAAGGCGCGCGATCACTGTGGTGAGCACGCCGGCGCTCCGCCACGACTCGATCGCCCGCATCAGCTCTTCGGTGAAGGGACCGGGCCGCGGAGGTGCAAGGACCACGGGTGCCGTTGCCGCCACGGCGTCGCCAGGTGCCATCGCTCCAACACCAGGAGATCCAACGGCGGCATGGATGGCGTCGTCGAGCGCGCGGTCAAGTTGCGCGCGCCAGGCCGGCGCGACGGCCGACGGGCCGCTGGTGATCGCCGTACGACCGGCAAGGTCGTCGAGGCGCATCGTCATCCGCACACGAATCGGCTCGGTGAACGTCGCTGGCTCCGCGGTGTCCCCAAACAAGACGGCGAGACGTTCGGCGACGAGTGCCGGCACTGCATCCGTGACACTGCGAATCAGCGCGCGCCGATCCGCGCCCCAGCTCCAGCCGGATCGACGGACGACGGTTACCGTGCACCGCTGAATGACGACGTCTTGCATGTTCACTAGGCCGCAGTGAACGATTTGAACTGCGCGCGATACCCGGGAATCAGCACGAGCAACTGATAGATCGTCCCTGGCGTGAGGGTCACCGGTGCGTGCCCCTCGTCGTCAAGGGCGGGGATCTCGATCGGGATCACTTTTGGCGGTTCGCCTTCGGTTTCGACTTGCGCGTAGGCCACCAGCTTCTCAGTGGCGTTGGCGTCGAGCTTCACGTCGAGCTTCTTGTTCGCGCTGTCGTAACCTGGTGCGGTAACCGGATCGCCCTTCTCCATCGCCAATCCATCTTTCAGCACGTAATTGCGATGTGATGTGATCACGTCATCGACGCGATCGATGGTCTTGACCGTCAGAAGCGACGCCGAGACGTGAAATAGCTCGCTGCCGTTCTCGGCATGTCTCACCGTCAGCGCCTCACCAACGACCTGGGCCGCGGTCACGGCACCATCCGGATTGGCGGCACGCGTGAACGCACCGAGGATGTGCCCGGTTTTCTCGAATACGATCAGGCTCATGCGGGTCATGACGCTCCTTCCGTCTTGCGCGGAAATGCCATGAGGACGTAGTCACAGACACCGGGAAGATCGTTGACGCTCGCTGTATTCGTGCTGAGGATCCAGCGCACCCGGCAGCGCACACGACGGTTGACGACGTGACACTCATAAAAGTGCGGAAACCATTTCTGCGCCGCGGTGAGTCCGGCGGGACGCTGAATGTTTGGCGTCACGACGGTTTGAACGACGACGGCCCCGGCGTCGATCTGCTCGTTGGTGATCCCGGCGGGCAGAGGCAGAAGCATCCCATCGGTGGCAACACCCGACTCCACTTGCACGCCGCCGGCGAGCGCACCGACGATCTTCCCGGTGACGGTCAGGTTGCCGTCGGTGTCCACCGTCATCGCGGCTTTGATCGCGCCACTCGCGTCTTGCGTGCCGAACTCGAGGACGCCCTTGTCGCCGGATGTGATGCGGAGCGCACGCCCGTCCGGAGCGCCGCGATCGCCGCTCCGTAACGCCAGCGCTCCACCGGCGCCGACCACTTCGCTGGCGCGCACGCCCGCGTACCGGCGCTCGAATCCATCGGCGCGATCGCGCACGTCGGTGAACTTCTCGATCCTGTCGTCCCACTGGACGAACCCGACGAGCACACGCCACGGCGTCGTTGATCCGCCACCCGGACCGTCGGTGATATCGACGTCGAACTGCTTGTCGAGATTGTCGAGCTCGCTGATCCGGCCAAACGCGAAGGCGTAGGTCTCGTTGATGCGGCTGGGCGCGGTAGCCGTACAGTCGCCGAGCGGGCCTGACGCGACCTGCTCCGGTGAGTCGCCGCTCGTGATGAAGACCGGATAGAACGTGGCGGCATCGTTGACGACGACGCCGGCATCGCGGAATTCGTCCTCCGGCACGCGCATCGGCTCGGTGACGACGGAGGCGCGGCCTGTGCCATCGACGAAGACACCGGACGCGAGCGTCACCTCCTTGTAGGCACGCTTCGTTCCGCCGATGTCGATGGTGCGATCCTCACCGGTCAGCTCAAGCCCCCAGACGATCCCCCACGTGTGCTGCAGTCGCAGGTGGCGCGCATCGGCGTCACGGCCGTACTGCAATGTGAGATTCAGGTCGGCGCCGCCAACGATCTGCCCTTCGAAAAACGTCGGGCGCTGCACGTAGTCCGGCATGGCCTATTTCCCCTCGAGGTGTTCGATCCGCTTCTTGAGCGCGTCAACCTGGGCCAGCAGCTCGGCGTTGATCGTGTCGAGACGCTTGCTCGTCTCGCCAGCGGCGGTGACCAGTTTCTTGACCGGCGGCGCGGCGACGATGTCTGCCGCAGTCGGTCGCTTCTTGATTTGGCGGTTCAGCTCGGCGATGGTCGTGTTCATCACCTTCAACCGCGCGTCGACGTCATCGACAACGTCTGCGAGCTCGGAGCGCGGCCGCAGTTCGTCGACCCGGCCGTCGATCAAATCGCTGATCAAACGTGTCGGCTCGGGCGCACGGAGCGCTTCCGCCAGCGGCTCGCCCTGCGGGACGATGGCGGCCTCTGCCGCCGACG
This sequence comes from Acidobacteriota bacterium, assembly GCA_013140775.1. Taxonomy (GTDB): domain Bacteria; phylum Acidobacteriota; class Vicinamibacteria; order Vicinamibacterales; family UBA2999; genus JABFSA01. Next base: position 8,493 of record JABFSA010000119.1, read on the forward strand.
GGAGCTCACCGGGCGCCGGCAGCACCGTCCGGCCGAGGACGTGGGCGAGTCGTTCGGCCGCCGCGTCGCCACGGGGTGCGGCGAGGCGAAAGACGGTCTCGAGCGGCGACCGCG
>JABFSA010000055.1 GCA_013140775.1 Acidobacteriota bacterium
AACGGATTCAAGTAGGGACCAAAGACGTGAAACTCGCCTGAGAACGAACCATCGACGTTGTAGTCGTCGAGGTCGAACGCGTGCCGGAGGTCAGTCATCGGCCAACGTGCAATGCGAATGCGCGCGTTGATCTCTTCTCCGCCATCCGCGCGCGGGAACCCCAACGAGAACCGGCCGTCCACCCGCATCACGGCACTACCGGTGCCGACGATGACGTCTGAGACATCGGTGTAGGAGTTCTGAATGATCGCCCGACCTTCAACGGGGCCCCAGACCACATCGAACGCGCGCATCTGATCTCCGGCAAACTGGCCCTCGATGCGAGGACGACGAATGCTCTCGACCATCACGCCATCGAACGTGCCATGCCCGCCCACCGGGATGACACTCGTTCGAAGACCAAAGGCGGTCAGCACACCAGCAAACATCCGATCGCTTTCCTGCCAGTCGGCGCTCGTGACGTGGAAATTGATGCGCGATCGTTCCCCGTACGCCGTCCGGCCTTCCAGTTCGACGTACGTGTCTGGCGTCGCCAACCGGCTCGGGCCGATATCGACCCATTCGGGTCCATAGGCGTAAACGATCTCAGCACGCAGTGGCAGCGGCGCAAGAGGTAAATGGTTGCTGAACGCCTCCCACTCCCTTCCCCGTCGCTCGGCTTCCGCTCGCTGAGCGGCGGACATCTCTCGTGACAGCGTGGTGGTATTGCCAGGCGGTTCTACGACGATCGAACCGTCACCCCGATGCTCGGCGTAACGTCCGAGGGGCCACTCGAGCAGATTGCGCCCTGACGCACGGCCGGCCAGTCGTATGCCTTCGGTTTCCAGAAAATCCGTAAAGGTTGTGAGGTCAACCTGCTCGTACTGTGCATCCAGCCTCGCGAGCGCTGGAAGATTGCGCTGTCCCAGCGGCGCCATCCGGTAATTGAACCGAGCGGTACCCCCGTAAACACCGGTGGTCGCGTTTGTGACATCAAGGCTTTCCGGCACCCAGCGCACCGACCCACGAAGATCGCTGAAGCGAAAATCGTTTATGCCTGCGAGCACGCTATGGAAGTCACCGGTCAATTCGCGGCCGGTACGCGTCCGGTCTCCAATCTGTTCCCTGAACAGATGAAACGTTCCCGTGAATCGGCTTTCTCCGGACAGCGAGAACGTGTCATTCGCCCAGAAGATTTCCCGCATCTTCGGCAGCTGCACCAGCGACCGAATCTGATACGTCTGCTCGGGCCAGCGGCCGATGTCCACGACACCGGTCAGTTCCGACTGGGCCCCGTCCGTCGTCAGCTCGATTCGGTCGAGCACGATCTTGCCGTCAACGATCCTGAACGAGGTACGCATATCGGCGTTCATGGGCGCATAGCTCTGAATGGCGATGGTCGCGTTCGAAAACCTTGCCTGACCGCGGTACTCGGAGGTCGGACGACCCACGGTGACATCGAGGTTCCTGGCGACGACGCTCCAGGGCGTGCCGTGATCGGCGTAGGAGAACTCGCCTTGATAGGCCCGCACGTACTGCAGTGTCGTCGTCCACGCACTCGGGCCGCGCGGAGTGTTTCTCGTGAATCGGGGGAAGTTGTGACGACCGTCCGGGAACGTCTCGACGTACATTCGCCAGCCGCGCATTTCGATGGCGTCGAAGACCACTCGGCGACTGACCAGCGTGGACCACGGCATCGACACGGTGATGCGATCCGCCAGAAGGAACGGCCTGGACTCCGGTGTCAGTCCTTCGATGACGAGATCCTCAACCACGAAACGGCCGAGCCACAGGTGCACGGAGAGACGGCCAATGTGCATCGGCCGTCCCATGTACTGGGTGGCCGCCGTTTCGGCGCGAGCGCGGAGCGCCGGACCAAGGTCCACTGACAGCGTCGTGATGAAGGTCACCGCGAAGATCACGGCGCACGTCACCACCACGCGGCGGGCGAAGCGCCGCGTGCGTCGTGTCACGGGATGGCCGAACAGTTTCTTCACCTGTGCTCCGCCTGGCCTGACAACGCTGCGCTACTCCACAACCACCAGCAGGGCGTTCGATTCGACTTTCGCGCCCTCGACGGCACGAACCTCCACCACGGTGCCTGCACGAGACGAGCGCAACTCGTTCTCCATCTTCATCGCCTCGACGACGACGAGCCCCTGGCGCGGCGCAACCGTGTCCCCGACTTTGACCAGGACCTTGGCAATCCGACCGGGCATGGGTGCCACCACTCTCTGCGGGCCGTTGTTCGTCTCCGTCCTGGCGCTGGAACCGCCGGGGCCCCCGCGCGGTGTACGGGTACCCGGCAATAGCGCTCTCACGACACACGCCCGACCGTTGACGTGCACGCGCAACTCGCCTGAGCCTCGATCGATCACCGCCGCGTCGTAGCTGCGCCCGCATACTGGCGCCTCTGAGTCAGGGTCGAACGGCCGAACCAGCATCGAGAACCCGGCGTCGTACGGTGCAACATCGACGTGCATCCGCTGGCCGTCCAGAATCACGTCCGAACCCCGGAGCTCGACCTGCCGGACACGGCCACCGACCTCGACCTGCCAGATCAACCGCGCACTCCCTCGATCCTCGCTTGACGCTTCCATATGTCGCCGTGATTCGACGCAACTCGAGAGGAGCCCCTCCCGACACCCCGGCCAGACGACCCGGTCCGGGCCGCCAGGTGTAACGCAGCCGCGATGGCCGCGACATCCTCGTCAGCCGGTTCAGGAGTCACAAATGGTTGGCCCTGACGCTCTTGCAAGACTTCGTCCAGATAGCCGGTATGAAATGCGCCGCTGCGGAAGGCGTCCTGATCGACGATCCACGAGAAAAAGGGGACAGTCGTCTGGATGCCCATGACGCGATACTCCCGCAGCGCGCGTTTCAAGCGAACGATGGCTTGCGTGCGGTCAGAGCCCCACGCGACGAGTTTGGAGATCAATGAGTCGTAGTAGATCGACACCTCTCCGAACGGATCGGCGCCGCTGTCATCGCGCACCCAGGGACCGTCTGGCGCACGCATCCCTTCGAGGCGCCCCGGAGAGGGCATGAACCCGGCATCCGGATCCTCGGCATACACGCGGCATTCGATGGCATGGCCCCTGGCTTCGAGCGCGGCCTCTGGATCGAGCGTGAGACGCTCGCCGTTGGCAATTCGAATCTGCCATTCCACGAGATCGACGCCGGTCACCATTTCGGTCACCGGGTGCTCAACCTGGAGACGTGTATTCATCTCGAGGAACCAGAACGCGCCATCCTCGTCGAGCAGAAACTCAATCGTCCCGGCCCCGGTGTAACCCACGGTCCTGGCGACAGCCGCGGCCGCAGAGGTGATTCGGCGGCGCAACGCCTCTGACACCGCTGTTGACGGCGACTCTTCGATCACCTTCTGGTGGCGACGCTGGATGGAGCACTCGCGTTCGACGAATGGCACCACTGTGCCGTGCTGGTCACCCAGCAACTGCACCTCGATGTGACGCGGGCGCAGGAGGCGCCGCTCGAGGTACACAGCGGAATCTCCAAAGGCTGCTCCGGCCTCCGACCGGGCGATACGGATAGCTCCAGCGAGCTCGGAGGGCTCGCTCACGGTGCGCATCCCCTTGCCCCCGCCTCCGGCCACGGCCTTCACCAGGAGTGGATAGCCGATGCGTTCCGCTGCGGCAGCGATGGTTTCGTCGGACTCTCCTGCAGCAAACGGCTCATCGGTGCCGGGCACAACCGGGACCCCCGCCGCGATAGCCACGCGACGCGCTTCCGTCTTGCTGCCCATGAGCTGGATGGCCTTTGGCGTCGGCCCGATAAAGAGGAGGCCTGCGCCGAGGCACGCCTGCGCGAAGGCAGCGTTCTCAGCCAGAAAGCCATAGCCGGGATGCACCGCATCGGCTCCGGTACGCCTGGCTGCCTCTATCAATCGATTGATGTTCAGATAGCTTTCTGCGGGAGCACTTGGCCCGATCGCACACGCTTCGTCCGCCATCCTGACGTGCCGCGCTCCGCGATCGGTCTCGGAGTACACAGCAACCGACGCCAATCCCATGTCGCGACACGCACGAATAACGCGCACGGCGATTTCACCGCGATTGGCGACGAGAATTTTGCGCAAAGCTAGACAATTCTAGCACTTAGGGTGACGGGCCAGCGGTCGGATCGGACCGCGGAAAGAGGTTCGATCGAAGCGCCCGTCAGTCGTACGACTGCGATCGTGACTCGGATCGTTCGGTCTTCGCGCCTTCCCAGGCGCGCCGCTTTTCCTTCGGCATGACGTCCAGCAGTTCGGTCATCGCCCGATTCGTCGGGCCCAATCGAAACTGGTAGAGGTAACGCTCGAGCGTCTCGGGGGTGGCGTCGAGAGGAATCGACGCGCCGTGCGCCCCGTGTGAGTTGAGGAAGACGAGCATGGTATTCGCGCGAAACGGCACGGCCTTGATCAGCTCGCAGCGCGACTCCTCGATGTAGAACGGCTTGTCGCTCGGCGCTTCGCGGTCATCTTTGACCGCGTACAACTGCGTTCCATGAGCCTCGTCGTCACCAGGCCGGGCAAGGTACACAAGGCAGGTGACGAAGCCCCATCTCGGATCGCGATGGGGTTGAATCATGTAGCCCGGCCTCCGAAGCATGATGCGTCCGTTCGAGGCATGCAGCGTGAGATCGATGTCGCTCGGCAGCTCGCAATACCCACGCAGATACTCGCGAATCACCGGACCCATGCGCTCCGTGAGCGCCGGACCGACCATGCCGCCGACGACATCGTTGGCGATGAACTGCCAGACTCGCCGTGAATACGCCGGTGCGACGTGAAAGGGAACAGGCAGGCGCTGCCGGCTTTGATCCCGGTCAGCAAAAAAGACCGGAGGAGGCAGCGCGTCGATCATCCGGTTGTACACGTCGTGCGGGAGCCACTTGTCGATCACGAGGTGCGGGAACGGCTCAGTGTGGAGCGTTGCCCGCGAGATCGCGCGAGCGACGTGTGCTTTGACGCGCTCGGGCTCCAGCCGGGATTCGAACTGCAGCACCTCGTTGTTACGCTGCCAGTCGGTCTGTTCGATGGCCAGAAAGCTGCTGCGTCTGAACACGCAAGGCATCGACGAGCTCGGTCAACTCGCGGGTCGTGCGTTCCAGCTGGTCCACCCTGTCCAGGCGCCGGACGAGACCGATCGGACTGAGCAACTGGGCGGCCTTCGACAGACGGCTGAGCGTTTTGTGTACCGCGCTCCCGGAAGAGCTGGCGGCAGGGTCACCTGGGCGCGGAGCGAGGGGGGCTCTCAAGGGCGGCGATTATTCCGTGGGCGCGGCAGCCTGTCAAGAATCCGGCTTCGGCTCGACCTTTACAGCGGGATGTTGCCGTGTTTCTTCGGCGGATTCCGATCGCGTTTGGCATCAAGGGCCGCCAGAGCACGAATCAGCCGTGTGCGCGTCTGTCTGGGAAGAATGACCTCGTCCACGAACCCGCGCTGCGCAGCGATGTACGGGTTGGCAAACTTGTCCCTGTACTCCGCGATCTTCGCCGCACGGGCGGCCTCGGGGTCTTCTGCCGATTCAATCTCGCGTTTGTAGAGGATGTTCACGGCGCCGTCGGCGCCCATCACGGCAATCTCGGCAGCCGGCCATGCGTAGTTCACATCGGTCCGCAGATGCTTGCTCGACATCACGCAGTAGGCGCCGCCGTAGGCCTTGCGCGTGATGACCGCGAGCTTCGGCACGGTCGCTTCCGCGTAGGCATACAGAAGCTTGGCGCCTTGCCGGATGATGCCGCCAAACTCCTGGACTGTCCCAGGCAGGAAGCCGGGGACATCCTCGAACGTGACGAGCGGAATATTGAACGCGTCGCAGAAACGCACGAAACGCGCGCCTTTGACCGACGCATCGATATCGAGCGTGCCCGCCAGGTGGGCCGGCTGGTTCGCCACGATGCCGACAGGCCGGCCACCGAGACGCGCAAACCCAACCAGGATGTTGCGCGCATAGTGCTCATGCACCTGCAGGAAGTACCCGTCATCGACAATCGGCCGAATGACGTCGAGCATGTCGTACGCCTGGTTGGCAGCCTCGGGCACCACGCTGTCCAGCGCCTCGTCCGAGCGATCGACCGGGTCCGCGCACTCGATCCGCGGTGGATCGTCCAGGTTATTGCCCGGCAGAAACGACAGCAGCTCGCGAATCAACGCCAGACACGCGGCGTCATCCTCGACGGCAAAGTGAGCGACACCGCTACGCTCGTTGTGCGTCATGGCGCCGCCGAGCTCTTCCTTCGTGACCTGTTCGTGCGTGACGGCCCTGATCACGTCCGGTCCGGTCACGAACATGTAGCTCGTGTGCTTGACCATCACGACGAAGTCCGTGATGGCAGGGGAATAGACCGCCCCGCCGGCACAGGGCCCCATGATGGCGGAGATCTGCGGAACGACCCCTGACGCCAGCGTGTTGCGAAGAAAAATATCCGCGTAGCCGCCCAGCGACGCCACACCCTCCTGGATGCGCGCGCCTCCGGAATCATTGAGCCCGATGACCGGAGCACCGGTCTTCATGGCGAGATCCATCACCTTGACGATCTTGGCGGCGTTGGTTTCGGAAAGAGAGCCGCCGAACACGGTGAAGTCCTGCGCGAACGCGTACGCGAGCCGTCCGTTGATACGGCCGTATCCGGAGACGACTCCATCGCCAGGCACGACCTGTTCGGCCATTCCAAAATCCTGGCAGCGGTGCGTCACGAACTTGTCGATTTCTTCGAAGGAATCGGGATCGAACAGCGTGGCGATGCGTTCGCGTGCGGTCAGGCGACCGCCCTCGCGCTGCCGGCGGATGCGATCGTCGCCGCCACCCGCTTCGGCGCGTCGATCGAGGTCCGCGAGTGTGTCGTTGCGATTCATTCGGGAGGGGACAGGCGGCGCTCTAGACCTTGGCCGCCTGCGCCTTCTCCCAGTCTTTGAGGAACCGCTCCAGGCCGATGTCCGTGAGCGGATGCTTGAAGCACTGCTCGATGACCGCTGCCGGCGCGGTGACGACGTCGGCGCCCATTCGCGCTGACTCGACGACGTGAATCGGGTTGCGAACGCTGGCCACCAGCACCTCGGTGGCGTAATCGGCGTTGTCGAAGATCTCGACGATTTCGCGGATGAGATTCATCCCCGTCGTGCCGACGTCATCCAGCCGTCCCACGAACGGGCTCACGTAGGCGGCGCCAACTTTGGCGGCGAGCCAGGCCTGCGTCGCCGAAAAGATCAGCGTGACGTTGACCCGGTGCCCGTCTGAAGACAGGGCCTTGCACGCCTTGACGCCGTCCTTCGTGAACGGCACCTTAATCACAATGTGTTCGTCGATTGTCGCCAGGTCGCGACCTTCACGAATCATCCCGGCGGTGTCAGTCGCCACGACCTCGGCACTGACCGGCCCCTGAACCGTGCGACAGATCTGCTTGAGAATCTCGCGGTAGTCACCGGATTCCTTCGCGAGCAGCGACGGATTCGTGGTCACGCCATCGACGATACCCAACGAGACCATGGCTTCGATTTCCTTGAGATTCCCGGTATCGACGAACAGCTTCATAGCGATCTCCGTTTTTCTCGCACCTAGCGCGCCACTTCGTCGATAGTTGCCGAGGGTGCGCTTGCGTTGGGCCGCGGCGTCCGGCGATCGACCGCCACAACCGCATAACTGTACTGCGCGCCCGGCTCCACCGCCGCGTCGCGATACCGCGCATCAGTGACTGGCGCACTGGTGAGCTGTCGCAGTGTGGCATCGCCCGGTCCGCGACGCAAGATCAGATAGCCGCCCAAATCGCGATCGCTGTTCGGCTCCCAGATCAGATTGATTGCGCCATCGGAAGGCACGGCGGCGAGTCCCGTCGGAACCGCGGGAGGAAATACGTCGGTCGGCGTGACACATACGCGCGAAGAAGGTTCGCTGAGCACGCCACTCCGCTGCGCTCGTACGGTGTAACACTGCTCGACTCCGAACTCGATTGCATCTCTCGCAGTCGTTCTTGCCAGCGGCATCTCGTTGATCGCAGCCGGTGGATTCGCACGCCATGGCGCCGACGGCGCCTGACCCACTGACGTCGGGCGCAACACGTCGCGGTACACCTGATACGTCGTGGGTCCCTCTGGCTCAGCTGGCTCCGCATCAGACGACGCCGGTGATGACGATGGCTCCACGAAATCGAACGGCGGCACTTCCGGGAGGAGAGGGCGATCAAACAGGAAGCCGAGGAGCCCACCGGATGGCTCCCAGGTCAGCGAAATACCCGACGGGTCGTAGGCCACCTGCAACCCGTCAGGAGGCTCCGGTAGCGGTGTCAGGGCCAGATCGACCTGCTTGCCGGGCGGCCCTGGCCGGCCGCGCTCGCTGAACGGAATTGCCACGTAGAAGCGGTGAAGTGGCCCTGACGGTTTCGCCAGCGGTGGACTCACCAGCTCGGGACCGAGGGGGATTACGGGTGCGACGGGGCCCTGCCTCAGCTCATCGCCGTCGAGCGTATCGACGATCGTGATCACGTTGCCCGGAAACACTGAGGTAGCCGCCGGACCTCCCACAGGAGCGGGTGGCGGGACGGTCCCCGGAGATGTGATTGGAAGCGCCGTCACCGGAATCGTTCCGACGAGCGTCCCGAGTTCAACCCAGCGTGCGCGCGGCGGGGCTGTCGCCCCGGTGTAGCCGTACACGTCCACGCGCACCACATCCGCGGGAAGCGAGGCGTCGATGTTCTCGGCTGGCAGGGTCAGCGTGACGTAGATGTCGTCGCCGAATCGTGCGGCGTCAATCGTCTCGACCGCAGCGGGAATCCTGACGAACGGAGGAAGTGGCGGTCCCTTCTTGCCGCATCCGCCAGCCACGAGCGCCAGCGCCGCGATCGCGGCGATGTGCCGCGTTCGCCGGGACGTCATTCCGTCTCAGGTGCATCCGCTACGCGCCTGCCGACCTCCGGCGATCGGAAGCGGCGCGGATCGACGCCGTGGCCGCGGACCTTGTAGTTGAGAATCCGTTCGGTGGTGTCGAGCATGCGCGCCGCCTTCGCGCGGTTGCCCCGCGTCGTCTTGAGCGCGTCGAGAATCAGGTCGCGCTCGAAGGCCGCGACCGCGTCCTTCAACGCCACCCGGGTCACCGTGCCCGAGGCGTCGGCCGTCTGCAACGACGGCGGCAAGTGATGACCATGAATGACCGCGCCATCGCAGACGAGAACCGCGCGCTCGAGCGCGTTCTCGAGCTCTCGAACGTTGCCGGGCCAGTGATAGCTCATGAGCATGTCGATGGCCGGCGTGGAGATCCGCTTGATGACCTTGCCGTGCTCACGCGAAAACTTCTCGAGGAAATGATCGGCGAGGAGGAGCATGTCCGCCTTGCGGTCGCGCAGCGGCGGCACAAAAATCGTGAAGACGTTGAGACGATAGTACAGGTCCTCACGGAACGAACCGTCGGCGATCGCCTTCTCCATGTCCTTGTTCGTGGCGGCGATCATGCGCACGTTCACGCGCACGGTGTCGGTACCGCCGAGGCGCTCGAACTCCCGTTCCTGGAGCACGCGAAGGAGCTTCACCTGCGTGCTGAGATTGATGTCCCCTATTTCGTCGAGGAACAGGGTGCCGCCCTCGGCCATCTCGAAGCGGCCCTTCTTTCGGGCCGCGGCCCCGGTGAAGGCACCTTTTTCGTAGCCAAAGAGCTCCGACTCGATGAGCGTGTCCGGAAGCGCCGCACAGCTTACCTTCACGAAGGGCTTCTTGGCCCGGAGGGAGTTGTAGTGGATCGCGTGCGCGATGAGCTCCTTGCCCGTGCCGGACTCGCCGCGAATCAACACCGTCGTGTTGGTCTGGGCGACCTGGGCGACCTGCTCGTACATCTGCCTCGTCGGCCCGCTGGTCCCGATGATGTTGGAGAAGTCGTACCGCTCACGGAGTTCCTGACGGAGGTGGGTGTTCTCGTCGAGCAGGCGCCGCCGCTCCTCCTCGACCAGCCGCTGCACATTGAGCGCCTGCGCGATCATCGAGCTGACGATCCCGAAGAACTTGACGCTGCTGTCGAAGTCCCGCTCGGGCTTGAACCGCAGATCCACCGCCAGGGCACCCACCGCGCTGCGCTGCAGGACTACCGGTACGCAGATGAAACTGAGCTCCTGGCGCGAGCCCTCGCGCCGCGCCGCCCGATTGAGCAACGCCGGCTCGCGGCTCACCCGCGGTACGACAATCGGCTTGCCGCTCTGGACGACCTGGCCGGTAATGCCTTCGCCCACCCGATAGCGCACTGACCGGGCGCGATCCTCGAAACCCTCCGCCGCCTCCACGTGGAGCTCGCCGTCCCGCAACAACGTCACCATTCCCCGCACGACGCCGTGGTGGCGCACGAGAATGCTCAAGACGCGCTGCATCGACGCTTTCAGGTTGAGCGTGCCCGACAGGGCCTGGCTGACCTCGAGCAGCGTGGACAAACGCCGCGCGTCACGGGCGGCGATGCTGGCATCCGCAGTGGATTTCGCAGGTGGCATCAGAATCTATGTCTCCGACGGAGCGCGGGTCGCACGTGCGAAAAGGCGATGGACCCCGGGCACATTCCTGTAGAAAGAATGGCGACCCGGCACGAGATTGTGTGATTCGCGACGGCCGCAACCGTATCTTACAGCGCTACAGGATGTAGCGCGACAGATCTTCGTTCTTGACGATATCGGCGAGCATGCGATCGACGTAGGCCTCGTCGATTGCGATCGACTCGCCCGACCTGTCGGGTGCCTCGAACGAGAGCTCGTCCAGCAACCGCTCCATCACCGTATGGAGCCGCCGCGCGCCGATGTTCTCCGTCATCTCATTCACACGCGCGGCGTAGTCGGCCATGCGCTCGACGGCTCCCGGCGTAAACGACAGCGTCATGTCCTCCGTACCCATGAGCGCCATGTACTGCTTGACGAGGGCATTCCGCGGCTCGGTGAGGATTCGAACGAAGTCGTCGCGCGTCAGAGGTTCGAGCTCGACGCGAATCGGAAACCGCCCCTGTAGTTCGGGAATCAGATCGGACGGCTTCGACACGTGGAACGCGCCTGCGGCAATGAACAGGATGTGATCGGTCTTCACCATTCCGTGCTTGGTGTTCACCGTCGTGCCCTCCACGATCGGGAGGATATCGCGCTGGACGCCTTCGCGGCTGACATCCGGTCCATGACCCGATGCACCGTCACGGCTCGCGATCTTGTCGATTTCGTCGATGAAGATGATGCCGGACTGTTCAACCCGCTGCACGGCGGTCCGGTTGACCGACTCCATGTCCACGAGCTTGGACTGTTCCTCCGCGATGAGGTGCGTCAACGCCTCGGGCACCTTCAACTTCCGCGTCTTTCCGCGTCCCTGGAACATGTTGCCCATCAGGTCCTTGAGGTTCGAGCCGAGTTCCTCGACTGACGTCCCGGCAATCACCTCGAACGGGGGCATCGGAGCATCGCGAAGTTCGATCTCTACCACGCGATCGGCGAGGCGCCCCTCACGGAGCTGCTGGCGCATGCGTTCGCGCGTGCGCGACGCAGGTTCGTTCGGCTCGTCCACCGTCGCTGGCGGCGGCACGCGTGGCAGCAGCAGATCGAGCAGACGCTCTTCGCCTGCCTGCTTCGCCTTCTCCTGCACTTCCTCGGCCTTTTCCGCACGAGCCATATCGACGGCAAGCTCGACCAGATCCCGAACCATCGACTCGACGTCGCGTCCGACGTAACCCACTTCGGTGAACTTGGAGGCCTCGACCTTGATGAACGGAGACTGCGTCAGCCGCGCCAGGCGACGGGCGATCTCGGTCTTCCCCACACCGGTCGGGCCGATCATCAGGATGTTCTTCGGCGTGACCTCTTCTGCCATTTCGGCGGTCAGCCGTTGCCGGCGGATGCGATTGCGCAACGCAATGGCCACGGCCCTCTTGGCCTTTGCCTGACCAATCACGTACTTGTCGAGCTCCGCGACCACTTGACGCGGCGTCAGGGCGCTCACGGTCGTGGCCGTGTGTTCCGGGAGAAAGATCGGCATTCCGCTTATAGCTCTTCGATGGTCAGGTTGGTATTGGTGTAGATGCAGATCTCGCCGGCGATGGCCATCGCCTGTTCTGCAATCTCTCGCGCGCTCAACTGACTATGTCGCGCCAGCGCCCGTGCGGCCGCGAGGGCATACGGTCCCCCGGAACCAACCGCCACGATCCCATCGTCGGGTTCAATCAGATCGCCCGTGCCGGACAAGAGGAACGTCGATGAGCGGTCGGCCACGATCATCATGGCCTCGAGACGACGAAGCATGCGGTCGGTGCGCCAGTCACGAGCGAGCTCGACCGCGGAGCGCTCGAGATTGCCACGATACTGCTCCAGTTTCGCCTCGAACCGCGTGAAGAGCGCAAACGAATCAGCCGCTGAACCGGCGAACCCGGCGAGGATGGCGTTGTTGTAGAGGCGTCTGATCTTGCGCGCGCCGTGCTTGAGTACCGTTGCACCAAAAGTCACCTGGCCATCGCCGGCGAGGCAGGTCTTGTCTTGATGGCGCACCGCAAGAATGGTTGTCGCGTGGATCACTGCGCCAGTATCCCTCGGACACGGCGTCGTCACGAAACGCGGACCTGAAAACTATGTATCGCGAAGATTTGAGGAGGGATTCGCCCGCTTGAACATGAGGTAGAGCGGAATGCCCGCCAGGATCACCAGGACACCGGCGCCGGTCGGACCCGGGCTCGTGATCAATCCATTGGCAAGGATCAGCGCGCTCGCGATGGCATAAATGCCAGGCGCAACCGGATAGCCCCAGGCACGGAAGGGGCGTTCCGCGTTGGGGTGTTTCGCGCGCAGGACGAACAGCGCGACGACTGCCACTCCCGAAAACAGAATGATGGCGAAGCCGGTATAGGTGAGCAACGTGTCCGCCTTGGCTGAGAGGACGAGCAGCGAGCTCCACGCTGCCTGAGCGATGATCGCGGTTGCGGGCGTCTTGTACCTGGGATGAATCGCCGCGGCACGACGGAAGAACAATCCGTCCCGCGCCATCGCGAAGTAGACGCGCGGTCCCGCAAAGGTCATCGCGCTGATGCTCGCGAGCAGGCTCACGATTGACACGACGCCCATGACGTTGCCGGCGACCCCACCCAGCAGGCGATCGGCAATCACGTCGAGCACAGAGCCCTGCACGGCGCCAAGCTCACCAACCGGCAGCACGTACAGGTAGAGGGCATTGAGCAACAGGTAGATGGCAATCACGGCACCCGTGCCGAGGGCCAGCGCGCGCGGGACGTTGCGCCCTGGATCGCGCACCTCCTCGGCCACGTAAGCTGCCGCGTTCCACCCCGAGTAGGTGAACATCACGGGAATCAGAGCGAGGAGCCAGTTGGTCGAGCTGACCGGGCCGGACTGAACGATATTGGCGAAATTGCCGGCGCCGAAGGCGAAGCCGATGGCAATGAACAGCACGAACGCCAGCACCTTCAGCGACGCCAGCACATCGCTCACGAGACGCCCAGGTCCAACGCCTCGAAGGTGAATCCACGCCATGGCAAAGATCGCCGCCACAGCCACCATGCTCTGCGGCGAAAAGCTCAGCACCACTGTCCCAGGCACGATCGGAATCGAGAGAAACGGCGTGCTGTTACCTGCCGCGGGGATGAAGCGACCGAGGTAGAACGCAAGCACGACTGCGCTGGTGGCAATCGCACCCGAAAAGCCGGCGACGAAGGATGTCCAGCCAGTCAGGAAGGCCGCGACCGGACCGAACGCCGCGCGCAGATACACATACTCCCCGCCCGCGCGTGGACGCAGCGCCGCAAGCTCTGCGTACGCCATCGCGCCGGCGAACGCGAGCAGCCCGCCAGCGACCCATGTCGAAAGAAACAGCAGAGCGCTGGGCACCGAAGCAGCGATCTGAGGCGGCGAGAACAAAATGCCACCACCAATGACGTTGGAGACGATGAGTGCGGCGGCGTCGAGAGGGCCGAGTCGGCGCTCGAGCACCTGAGGGGCAGTCGCTGTTGGGATCGACACCGCGGAGATTATATGCGCTGAGTCTTACTGAATCTGCGTCTTCTGCGATGCCTGCGTGAGGAGCCGCCGGTCAATCTGAAACTCCCCCATCTTCACCCAGGTCCTCGAACCGTGCTTGCCGAAGACCTCGACGCGTGCGTCCACGAACTCACGGTTCTGGAGCATCTGCGCACGAGCCTGCGCACCGGTGTAACCGAGCGTTGACCGAAGGACGATGTTCTGTGTCTTGGCGCCAGCGGCGAGGCCGCTCGGATCGATAGCGCGGACGAAGTGCTCGCCCCACGCTGTGTCCTCTCCAACCCTTTTGAACACGGCGTTGAGCTGGACGCTCTCGATATCGCGGTCCGAGATGTTCTCGAGTTCGAGGGAAATGCTGGGCACAAGCTTGTTCATCCCTCCGCCGGCGGCGACGCCGACGTCGAACCAGCCCGTATTGACCTCGACAATTTTGAGGTCCTTTTCGACCTCACGCGACTCGCAGGCAACCAGCAGGAATGCCGCGAGCACCGGAAGCGCCAGCCGTCGTGCCATGCGCAGATTGTACACAGCTCGGAATCAGAATTTCGTGACCTGGACGCGGGCCCTCATTTGCTCGAGCGTGAGACGCCCCGCCCGGAACGAGCTCAAATCAGCGCCGTTGACACGCAACACGAGGGTCACGGCATCAGGATCACCAGACATGAAGGGCCGGGACGCTGAATTGTCGCGCGCGGCGACCGTCAGCCACTCGCTGTCTGCAAGGGCCAACTGGCCGCTGTTTTCAATCATCGCGTCGATGAGCGCGGCCCGGACTTCCAGTGTGTACGCCTCGTTGGGATCGTTCAGGAGCAACTGGTCAACGTCGGCCGCGGCGGACGGATCGGCGGGCTGGTCTGTTACGGTCTGAGCCGCGACGGTCGCCACGCCAGGCGTGGACCCCTGGATGGGCTCGACCGCCGGCGTCGGGCCTATCTGCTGCTGAATGCGACGCAACGCCCGATCGAACTCGGCCTGTACGCGGGGATCGGCCACCGACTGCATCAGGCTCCGGATCTGCGCGAGGTCGCGCGCCAGGGCCATCCCGGTATCGTGCATCGTCCGCATCGACCAGGCGAGGCTGCGTCGCAATGTCGGCACTTCGATGTCGAAAAAGACTCCGTAGCCATCGAGGGGAAACCCGCGTACCTGCGCTACTCCACCTTGCAGCAGCGCGTCGTCGGGCATGACTGAACGGACACGGCGCCTGAGGTTATCGACGCCAAGCTGGACCGCGCGTTCCAGCACCCCTTCCATCATGAAGATGCGCTGACGTGCGCGGAGCTCGTCGGTATTGGTGGCAGCTTGAGGCGGGGCCTGCGCGTAGACGGCTCCGGGCATCCCCGCTGTGAGCACCAGGCCCGCGATCCACGTTCTCAGCACCTTCGTTCGCTCCTTCTCGCTTGCTCGTAATGAGCAGTCACCCGATCTCGTATCCGTGCAGGCGTTCGACTACCGCTGCTCGGACGCGCGAATCAGGTAGTTCAACATCTGCCGCTGTTCGCGCACTTCCGCGCCGGTCAATCCTTCGATCTGCCCGAAATTATTTTGAATCTGCGTCAAATCCGCCTGACGCTGCGAATCAACGTCCCTCATGACCTGAGCCGTTCGCCACGCGAGTTCGCGCTGTTGCCGGCGCTCGCTCTCCTCGATCAGCGTGCGGACACGCGCGAGCAACTGCTCCTGCGAAGCGGACACCGGCGCTACTGCTGCGTCGCGAGCGACAGCACGCGGGGTCTGGATGCGGGACATCTCGGCACGCAATCGACGTTCGAGCGCCTGGAGATCGGCGTTCGACACCGCGTTGGTCGGAGCGGCTGAAGCGGCGGCGCTGGCTGCGACCGATGCCGAGGCACCTGCGGGTGTCTCGGACCTGATGCCGCGCATGACACCCAACGACAATCCGGCGGCGAAGATCAGTGACGCGGCGACCGCCTGTGCCCAGGCAGGCACAGGGCGACGATGCCACGCGCGAGTCTGGGTCGCAGGTTCGGCTGCTTCGGGCTTCGAAGGAGCGAGAACCGGATGCGCGGGTCTCACAATCTGAAACCCGAGCTCAGGGGCTGGAGGTGCCCAGCTGGCGAGCGATGTTCGTGTCGATTGCAGCGCCGCCACTTCGGCGGCACAGGCGGCACATATGGCGACGTGTCCGTCGATGGCCGCGCGCTCCAGCGTGTCGCACTCGTCGTAGACGTAGCCGACGAGGCCCGTGTGCTCCCCGCATTGAAAAGTCTTCATACTCGTCTCACCAGTTGAGGGGTGCTTCCGCTCTTCTCCAAATGACGTCTCAGAACGCTGAGACCCTGATACAGCCGAGTCTTGACCGTGCTCAACGGACAACCCTGGAGCTCGGCAATCTCCTGAAATGTCATACCGTGGTACTCCTTCAAAATGATCGCTGTGCGCTGTTCTTCCGGAAGCAGCGCCATCGCCTCGGCGACCACGGCGCTCAGTTCCCGTCGCGCCACGAGGTCCTCAATCGATTCGGCGGGACCGCCCTGAGCTGCCAGTTCTTCGGGGTCGGCACCTTCCGGCATCTGAACCGTAGGGGTGCGCCGCTGGCGACGCATCCAGTCGCGGCAAAGATTCAACGCGATTCGATACACCCACGACGAAAACTTCGCCTGCCCCTTGAAGCCGGGGAGAGCCCGGAACGCCCGCAGGAAGGTTTCCTGACATACGTCCCGTGCGTCCTCCTCCCGGCCGATCACCCGGTACGCCAGGGCAAAGATCGGCCGCTCCCATCGAAGGATGAGCTGATTAAAGCTTTCGAGATCGCCACCCCTCGAGCGGGTGACGAGGTCCTCGTCTGTCAAGGTCATGAACGGCTGTTTTCCGGTTCCGGTTCCGTCAGTATGTAGGACGGCCATGTGCCCCTGGCGGTCTTACCTCAATACTACGACCGGGTGGTGTGCTCGGGACCGTCGAGGCATCCTGCGACAAAAACGTTAGAATAAGGTCTTTAACGTCCCCTCCTCGTTGATTCAACTCTCCGACCTCACGAAATCGTTCGGCGACCGGGTGCTCCTGGATCACGTCACCTGGCAGATAGATGATGGTGATCGTGTCGGCCTGTGCGGGCCAAACGGGGCGGGCAAGACCACGCTCCTCAAGATGCTCGCAAACCGCGAAGAGCCCGACTCGGGCGCCATCGCGACCCCTTCAGGTCTGACGATCGGCTACCTCCCGCAGGACGGACTGACGCACTCGGGCCGTACGGTTTTCGAAGAAGCGAGCAGCGCGTTCCAGCCTCTGCTCGACGTCAAGCAGGAGATGCACGACATCGAGCATCGTCTCAGCGATGCCTCCGTGCCTGAATCCGAGCACGAGGCCATGCTTGCGCGATACAGTGACCTCCAGGATCGCTTCAGGCTGTCGGACGGATACAGCATGGACCTGCGGATCGCGACCGTCCTCCGCGGTCTGGGCTTCGACCAGGATGTCGTCCACCGACCGGCCGAGACATTCTCGGGCGGCTGGCAGATGCGCATCGCGCTCGCCAAGCTTCTGCTCGGCCGGCCGAACCTGCTCCTGCTCGACGAGCCGACGAACCACCTCGATCTCGAAGCCCGTAACTGGCTGGAAGAATTCCTGGCCTCCTATCCGTACGCTGTCATTCTCGTCTCCCACGACCGCTATTTCCTTGATTCGGTCGTCACGAGAATCACCGACCTGAACCTCCGGAAGCTGACGGACTACGTCGGCAACTACAGCCGCTACATCGAGCAACGTGATGCGATGCTCGAGCGGCTGCGGCAGTCAAAGCGGGATCAGGACGAGGAAGTGGCGCGCGTGAAGGCGTTCATCGACCGGTTCCGATACCAGGCGACCAAAGCGGCACAGGTTCAGAGCCGGATCAAGCAACTCGAGAAAGTCGTCCCGATCGAAGTCCCACCAGAACGCAAGAGGATCCACTTCACGTTTCCTTCCTGCGCAAAGAGCGGGCGTACGGTGCTCGAGCTGTCGCACATCCGCAAGGCCTACGACAAGCTGGTTGTCTTTCGGGATCTCCATCTGCACATCGAGCGAGGCGACCGGATCGCTCTCGTGGGCCCGAACGGCGCCGGCAAGTCCACGCTGATGCGGATGCTGTCGGGCGAAGAAACGCCCGACTCCGGCACCCGGACCGTGGGTCATCAGGTCGTCATGGAGTACTTCGCACAGGACGAGGCGGTGCGTCTCAATCCTGCGCTGACGGTGTACGAAACGCTGTCTGCGGGATCGCCCACGAACATGGTGCCGGCGATTCGGAACATCCTCGGCGGGTTTCTCTTCTCAGGCGACGATGTGTACAAGAAGGCGGGAGTGCTGTCTGGCGGCGAGCGCACGCGTCTGGCTGTCGCCCGCATGCTGCTGCGCCCGTCCAATACGCTCCTGCTCGACGAGCCCACGAACCACCTGGACCTCGACTCGAAGGACGTGCTCCTCGACGCACTCGAGGACTACGGCGGCACGCTCATCATCGTGTCGCACGACCGCTACTTCGTGGAACGACTGGCGACCAAGATCATCGAGATCGGCCATGGAGAAGGCGCTGTCTATCCGGGAACCTATTCGGAGTTCCTCTGGCACAAAGAGCACCCGGACGCACCGCAGTCCCCGGCGACGACGCCTAAGGCAACGTCAGCACCCAAGTCATCCGCGGCACCTCAGGCGCCCAAGGCATCGAAGCCCGAACCGCGTCAGCCGGCGACACCCGTCTCTTCGCGCGAGGACCGTAAACGTGAGGACGCCGAACGCCGCAAGAAACAACGCGTAAACGAGTCACTCCGGAAACGGATTGCCGAGATGGAGGCCCGTATCGCAGAACGCGAAGCGGAGGTGAAAACCTTGGAGTCGGCCATGAGCGCCGAAGGCTTCTTTACGGACCCGGCCAATGCCAATTCGGTCATCGGGCGGCACAAAGCCCTGATGTGGGAAGTGGGCGACCTGATAGCCCAGTGGGAAGCCCTTCAGGAGCACGCGGCCGAGTCCTAAAATTCCGGCCCTCCACGAGCTCGCCCTCCTAATCCAAATCACAATACCGAACGATAATTACATTATCGTAATTCAGGTGTTCCGTTATCTAACCTCTAACGGTTTTCCTATCAGGTATTTGGGGGGGCTTTTGACAGATCGGTCGGGCACGGGGTTTGCGACCACCTGCCTGGCTGCCGGAGGTCCCGGTTTGCGCACCGGGTTCCGTCGACAGATACCGATTTGGAGGGTCCGACCCACGTGGAGCAATTTGCAATGACGAAATCGACTCGCCGGGCGGAACCTGGCTGGCCCTCCGGGTCTGCCGTCCCCGAGCACGTGACGTCGCCCTCACAGAATCCCGGCATCGTCGACGACGTGTTCTTCAGGCATGTCGTCACAGGAATGCGCAATGGCGTGATCGCACTGAACAGGGACGGAGCCCTGGCGATCATCAACGACGAGGCATACAGAATCTTCGGCATCGACCGAGGCCCCGAAGATCTCGGACGGCCCGCCGCCGAGGTCCTGCGTGGCCACCCGGAGGTCGTGCGGCTTCTGTCCAGCGTGTTCGATCTCCACCTGCTGCCCAATCGCGCAGAGCTGCGATTGAGACTCTCGGGCCGAGTCATCGGCTACACGCTGGCCCTGGTTCGGGATGACGCAGGCGACGTGGTTGGCGCTTCGATGTTCTTCAAGGACCTGACGCGGGTCGAACAGCTCGAGGAGCGCGAACGGCTCCGCGACAGGCTGGCCGCGGTAGGTGAAATGGCTGCCGCCATCGCGCACGAAGTGAAGAATCCCCTCGGCGGGATCGAGGTCATGGCCGGCCTGCTGCGCCGCAAGCTCGGCGATGCGCCCGAAGCCCAGCTGGTCCTCACGGACATCATCAAGGAAGCGAAGATGGCCAACGCCATCGTCCAGGAAGTCCTTGAATTCGTGCGACCCATCCGTCTCCAGGTTGAACGCACGAGGGTCGGCGAGGCAGTACAAGCCGCCGTGCAGCTGGCTGAGACCAAGGCACGCCGGGGAGACATCCGGGTCGACGCCAAAGTGCCGCACGACCTGCCCCTTATTCAAGGGGATCAGTTCCAGCTCACGCAGCTCTTCACGAATCTGCTTGCGAACGCCTATGAGGCGATGGACGGTCGCGGTCGCGTCACCGTCACGGCTTCAACCGTGCGCCTCATCGATGACATCGACTCCAAGGAAGCGGTCGTTGTGGAGTTGGTGGACGACGGGCCGGGCATGCCGCAAGAGGTGGCAGATCGGGTCTTCAATCCGTTCTTCACAACGAAGCCGCAGGGCACCGGGCTTGGCCTCGCCATCGTCCGGAAGATCGTCGATGCCCACGACGGCAGCATCGACCTCGAGACCGTGCCGGGTCGAGGGACGAGGATTCGCGTGACGCTGCCAGTCAAGGTCGTCAGCGAATTGACGAATTAGGAATATACGGACATTTCCATCAAGCGCCTGGGAATCGTCTTTTTTCGAGGAAACACATAAGCATGGGCCGGATTCTAATCGCCGACGACCACGACACGCTTCGCCGCGGCCTCGCGCAGGCGCTTTCTGAAGCGTCGCACGATGTCGAAGAAGCGTCGAACGGCAACGCCGCGATTGAGAAGATCCACGAAGGGTTTTTCGACATCGTCATCAGCGATCTGAAGATGGGCGGCAGTACGGGCCTGGAAGTGCTCAAGACGGCCAAGGCGCTGCACCCTTCGACCGTGGTCATCCTGATGACGGCGTTTGGATCGGTCTCCACGGCGGTGGAGGCCATGAAGTCCGGCGCTTTCGACTACGTACAGAAGCCGTTCGAAGTCGAAGAGATGGAGATCAAGGTCGACAAGGCGCTCGAGATGCGCCGGATGCAGCACCAGATCGACTATCTCCGCCACGCCCAGGGCGACATCTACGATTTCGATCACATCATCGGGTCGAGCGGCGCCCTCGAGCGAGTGCTTGGCATCGTGCGCAAGGTGGCGAAGAGCAACACCACCGTGCTCATAAGAGGCGAAACGGGGACCGGCAAGGAACTGATCGCAGGGGGCGTCCATCACAACTCGCACCGGGCGGCGCGAAGCTTCATCAAGGTGAACTGCGCCGCGTTGCAGGAGAACCTCCTCGAGTCCGAATTGTTCGGCCACGAGAAGGGCGCCTTCACCGGGGCGGACAAGCAACGCATCGGCCGTTTCGAACAGGCGGACGGGGGCACCCTGTTCCTCGATGAGATCGGGGACATGAGTGCGAACACGCAGGCCAAGATCCTTCGGGTTCTGCAGGAGCATGAGTTCGAACGGCTGGGCGGGACGCGCACACTCAAAGTCGACGTGCGGCTGATCGCGGCGACAAACCGCGATTTGCCCAGGATGGTCGAAGCGGGAACCTTCCGCGAAGACCTGTACTACCGGCTGAACGTGGTCACCATCGAAATGCCCCCGCTCCGCGAGCGCAAGGACGACGTGGGGCCGCTCGCTGATTTCTTCATCTCGCGGTTCTCGGGTGAGCTGAAGAAGAAGATCGACGGCCTCGAGCCGGACGCCTTGAAGCTGCTGATGCGATACCACTGGCCGGGGAACATCCGCGAGCTGGAGAACGCGATCGAGCGCGCCATGTTGCTCGCGGACGGCGTCTGTATCTCGGCGGACGACCTTCGTCTGGGTGACACGGGAACGGTCGGATCGGCTCGGGAGGCATCATCGATCCTGAAGATCCCGCCGACGGGGATCCCGCTCGAAGACATCGAACGCCTTGCGCTCATCGAGGCCTTGAAGATGTCCAACTGGGTTCAGAAAGACGCGGCGGAGCTGCTCTCGATCAGCCCGCGTGTCATGAACTACAAGATCAAGGTCCTGGGCATCGAGTTCCCACGCGGGCGCAGAGCCGCCAGCGCCCAGCCGGAGACTGCGCTCGCGTGATGTGAAACGAGGCCTATGCCTCGTGCTTCGCTCTGGGATGGGCCTTACGGTACACGTCCAGTAACTGCGCGGCGTTGATGTGCGTGTATCGCTGCGTGGTTGAGAGCTGCACGTGACCAAGCAGTTCCTGGATCGTCCGAAGGTCTGCCCCGCGCTGGAGCAGGTGACTGGCAAACGAGTGGCGCAGCGCGTGCGGACTGATGCCGAATCGGGCGCTGCAGCCTGAGACGTAGCGACCGACCAGGCGCTGCACGCTGCGTCCCGTCAGTCGCGAACCACGGGCATTCAGAAACAGCGGATCGCGGCCGCTCTCGGATCGCGATCGGCCAACCCCAGCGCCTGGACGCCCGACGCGCACAACACTGCTCGAGGCTGGTTGGTTGGCCCGAAGCCTGGCACGATCCGCGTACCAGACGCGAAGCGCCTTCTGCGTGCTCGTGTTGAACGGTACGACGCGCTCCTTACCGCCTTTGCCCTGCACGCGCACGATGCGCGATTGCAGATTGACATCTTCGGTGTCGAGTCCTACCAACTCGCTGAGACGAAGTCCCGAGGCATAAAACAGCTCGAGGATCGCGCGATCCCGGCGTCCAAGCTCGGTCGCGCCATCGGGCATCTCGAGGAGCCTGGCCATCTCGTCCACCGAGAGATGCGCCGGAATCTTTCGATCGCGTCGCGGAGCCATCGCGAGCACGACTGGATCGTCATCGATCCATCCCTCGCGCCGAAGGAACCGCGCGAAGGAACGCAGGGACGACAGCTTGCGTGCCACGGATGACCGGGACTGACCTTCCCGGTGAAGCTCCCCCAGGTACGCTCGCACGAGCGTGAGGTTGAGATCGCGCGGCTGTAATCGTCCGGGAGTCTTGCCGAGATGTGCGGCGGAGAACGTCAGTAACTGGCGGAGGTCGCTTTCGTACGCGGATACGGTGTGAACCGATGCGTTCCGGTTCAAGCGAAGGTATTCGACGAACGTCTCAAGCTGTGACGTCATCGCGCATCCACTCGTCCAGCGCCCGCAGGGCGCGTTCGGATATCGCTGCTTTCCGGTCCTGCTTTTTCGTCACGCCCGCATCCGGTGGCGGCATGATGCCAAACGTGATGTTGCTTGGCTGGTAGTTCGCCGGGTTGGCGTGCGATACGTAGTGCGCCAGAGCACCCATCGCTGTCGTGCGAGGAAGGACGCGGGCCGACTCGCCCTGAAACACCGCAGCGGCATTGCGCCCGGCCAGAAGACCGGAAGCGGCAGACTCGACGTATCCCTCCACTCCAGAAATTTGACCAGCGAAAAACAGGTCGTCGCGGTTCTTCGTTTGCCAGGTTTCTCGAAGCACGGTGGGTCCGTTGATGTAGGTGTTCCGGTGGACCATGCCAAAGCGAATGAACTCTGCCCGCTCGAGACCGGGAATCATGGCGAGCACCCGTGCCTGCTCTCCCCACTTCAGCTGTGTCTGAAACCCAACGAGGCTGAAGTGGTCACCGGCAATGTTGTCCTGTCGAAGCTGCACCGCAGCATAGGGATACCGGCCGGTGCGGGGATCGGTCAGACCCACAGGCTTCATCGGACCAAATCGAAGTGTGTCACGTCCCCTGTGCGCCATCACCTCGATCGGCAGGCAGCCTTCGAAGAATCGTTCCTTGTCGAAATCGTGAACTGTTGCGGACTCAGCCGTAGTCAGCGCGTCGTAGAACCGGTCGTATTCGTCCCTTGTGAGCGGACAGTTCAGGTAGTCGCCCTCACCGTCATCGATGCCACAGCCAACGCTCGGAGCAGGCTGCTCCAGAGGCGCGGTCGATGAGTCGGACGGACGACTGCGGATGTTCCGATTCCATCGCGATGCGCGAAACACCTTGTTCATGTCGATCGTCTCGGCCGAGACGATAGGGCTGATCGCGTCGTAGAAGTAGAGGTGCTCTCCACCAACAAGAGCGGCAATCTCCGCTGAAAGCGCGTCGGATGTCAGTGGGCCTGTCGCGATCACCAGTGGGAACCAGGATGCATCGAGTGGTATGCGCGTGATCTCCTCGCGGACCACGGTGATCAGCGGATGCGACTCAATAGCCTCGGTGACAGCCTTCGAGAATCCTTCGCGATCCACCGCAAGCGCTGCGCCGGCAGGCACGCGGTGAACGTCCGCCATGCGCATGATCAGCGAGCCAAGGCGTCGCATCTCCTCTTTGAGAAGGCCCACAGCATTATCGAGCTTGTCGCCGCGGAAGGAGTTCGAACAGACCAGCTCGGCAAGCTGCTGTGTCTTGTGCACGGCCGTAGGCCGGACCGGACGCATCTCGTGAACGACGACGCGTACGCCGCGCGACGCGGCCTGCCACGCGGCTTCTGCGCCAGCAAGCCCGCCGCCGATGATGTGGATCATTGGGGAGCCCGACCCGGGTGGCCCTATGCTTGGGCGGCTTTGCGTCCGCCAGCACGCTTCGCACGTGGCGCGGCCGAACGGCTTCGGCCCGGGGCTCGGCGAGCGGATGGCGCAGCGTTCCGACGCGCCTCGAGCAGCTCGACAGCCTGCTCGAAGGTCAATGCCTCGGGATTGGACCCCTTCGGGATCGACGCGTTTGTCGTGCCGTCGGTCACATATGGTCCATAGCGACCAGCGAGCACCTTGAGCTTCGTCGTGCCCTGCTCGAGTTCGCGCAGTGTCTTCTTCTGCGCAGACTGCCGACGACGCGACTGTTTCGGTGCGCGCACCAGCGCGAGGGCCGCGTCGAACGAGATCCCGAAAACATCGTCGTCGGATTCGAGGGAGCGAAACTCATCGCCATGCTTGACGTACGGACCAAACCGTCCGAAGTTCGTCGAGATCGGTTCGTTGTCGTCCGGATGCACGCCAAGGACCCGAGGCAGTGAGAGAAGCTTGAGCCCCTCCTCGAGCGTGACGGTGGCTTCCGTCATACCCGCCTGTAAGGAGGAACGCTTCGGCTTCTCGACTTTCGGGGCTGCCTGACCTTTGACCTTCTTCGTTTTCGGCTGCGGCTCGGTGATTTCGCCAAGCTGCACGTACGCGCCGAAGCGGCCGTTCATCACGTACACGTTCAGCCCGGTGGCCGGGTCTACACCAAGGGTTCGGGGACCTTCGGCCTTCGAACGCACGAGCTCGAGCGCTTTCTCTACCGTCAGGTCGGCCGGCGCCACGTCGTCGGGCAGAGATGCGGTCTTGCCTGGCCCGCCTTCAGCAACCTGAACGAAGGGCCCGAAGCGGCCGATGCGGATACGAACCTCTTCTCCGCTCTCGGGATCCGAGCCAAGCACGTAGAGCGGGTAGTCCGCGCTCTCGGCGCCGTGCGTAACGGCGGGCAGAAGGCCTCGATGCTTCTTGTCGCCAAAATAGAACTGCTTGAGAAACGCGACGGATTCGCGCTCGCCTCGAGAAATCTCGTCGAGATCGTCTTCCATCTCGGCCGTGAAATCAGTCTCGACGAAATCGCCGAAGTGATCGCGCAGGAGCTTTGTCACTGCGAACGCCGTAAAGCTCGGGACGAGCGCCTTGCCCTGTCTGAACACGTAACCACGGCGCACGATGGTCGCAATCGTGGGCGCGAACGTGGACGGCCGGCCAATGCCGAGCCGTTCGAGCTCCTTGATGAGCGACGCCTCGGTAAAGCGGGCAGGCGGAAGCGTTTCGTGCTTCTTCGGTTCGGTATTGAGCACCGTCAATGGCGTGGTGCCGTCGGTATGGACCAGGTCACCGACCTGACACTGAGGCAGAATCGCCTCCTGCTCTTCAAGCTCGGCGGCGGGATCGTCGCTGCCTTCCACGTACGCCCGGCGGAACCCGGCAAACTCGATGGCTTTGCCTCCCGCCGTCAGAACCGACACCTCCTTTTCGGGACCCGTCGCCGATATCTCGATGGTGGTGCGCAGGACTCGCGCGTCCACCATCTGCGATGCCATGGTCCGCTTCCAGATCAGCTCATAGATCTTGAGGTCGTCGGGATCCAGCACGCCTTCGAGCTGGCTTGGCGCCTTTTGGAAGTCGGTAGGACGAATCGCTTCGTGCGCTTCCTGGGCGTTCTTGACACGCGTCTGATAGCGACGCGGCGCGTCGTAGTATTCGGCGCCGAACATCTCTCGAATCACACGAGCGGACTCCTGAAGCGCCCTGTCTGACAGCGTCGTGGAATCGGTCCGGTGATAGGAGATCAGGCCTTCCGTTTCCCCATTGCCGGTATCGACGCCCTGGAACAGCCGCTGGGCACCCTGCATGGTGCGCTCGGTAGAAAACCCGAGCTTGCGGCTTGCTTCCTGAGTCAGCGTAGACGTCGTAAACGGCGGCGCGGGGCGCTCGGCGCCAGGTTTCTGTTCTACCGCGGTCACCTTCCAGGGAATGTTTCGACGAAGAGCATCCAGAAAGCGCTGGGCTGAGGCCTCGTCCAACAGGCGGGCCACCTTGTTGCGAAGTTCACCAGTCTGCGGGTCGAAGTCCTTGCCCGTCGCCACCCGCTGGTCGTCGATTCGGGTCAGCGTCGCCACAAACTCCCGGCCGTCTCCCTTGAGAGTTGCCGCCAGATCCCAGTAGGCGGAAGAACGAAAGGCGCGGCGCTCCTCTTCCCGCTCAACGATGATCCGGACCGCAACGCTTTGGACGCGTCCCGCGCTGAGGCCTGTCTGGACCTTCTTCCAGAGGAGGGGTGACAGGGTATAGCCGTAGAGGCGGTCAAGGATCCGGCGGCTCTCTTGAGCGCGCACAAGGTTCTCGTTCACGTCAATGGGGTGACGCAGCGCTTCCTGGAGCGCCTCTTCCGTGATCTCGTGAAACACGATCCGATGAACGGGAACTTTCGGTTTGAGCACCTGAGCCAGATGCCAGCTGATTGATTCCCCTTCGCGGTCAGGGTCAGTTGCGAGGAGGACTTCTGAAGCTTCCTTGAGGGCCGTTTTCAGGTGGGCGACCTGCTTCTTCTTGTCGTCGGGCACCACGTAGTACGGCGTGAAGTCATCATCGACATCGACGCCCATCCGCCCCCAGTCCTTGGATTTGATCTCCTTGGGCACGTCGGCGGCGGATTCGGGCAGATCGCGAATGTGCCCGTAACTGGCTTCCACGCGGTAGTTTCCACCCAGGTAGCGACCTAGGGTTTTTGCCTTCGCGGGCGACTCGACAATGACGAGCGGTCTGGCAGCCATCTGATACCTATTTAATTTCACACTAACACGTTCATATCCGCCTGATGAAACGGCCGCCCTCTACGCGCTGCACAAATCCGTCGAGTTCGAGTTCGAGCAAACGAGGAAGAAGGCGCACCGCACTCACCCCTGTGGCGACCACCAGCGCGTCGAGATCGCAGGCCTGTCCATCCTGCATCGCGATCAGTAAGGGATCCTTTGAAGTGACTGATGTGTGGACACTTGTACCGCCGCTTCGAGGCCGGTCCGGATGTGTGACCAGTCCGAGCTCCTCCACGATATCGTCCGCGGTCTCCACAATCTTTGCCCCATCCCTGATGAGCGCGTGCGCTCCGCGATTCCGCCCGCTCAGCACCGGTCCAGGGACAGCCATGACCTCGCGGCCCTGCTCGAGTGCACAGGCTGCAGTGATCAGCGAGCCGGACTTTTCGTTCGCTTCGACAACCACCACGGCTCGTGAGAGCCCGCTGATCAGCCTGTTGCGCATGGGAAAGTGGAACGCCAGGGGCGGAGTGCCAGGCGGATACTCACTGAGGACCAGGCCGTTTCGAGCAACGTTCTCCGCCAGCGTTCTGTGCTCTCTTGGATAAATGCGATCGACGCCGGAGCCGAGCACGGCAATCGTTCGTCCTGATTGCAGCGCACCGCGATGGGCGGCCGAGTCAACGCCTCGAGCGAGGCCACTGACGACTGTGACGCCCTTCGCTGCCAGATCGGCGGCCAACTGCGTAGCCGTGGCCAGCGCGGACGTCGATGCAGCTCGTGAACCCACGAGCGCAATCGCTGGCGCGTCGAGCGCTTCCAGCTCTCCCAGGAACCACAGCACCGGCGGTGCGTCGGTGGTTGCCAGAAGACAACTCGGGAATCGCGGATCGTTCCAGGCGAGCACCCCCACACCGGCCGATTCTGCGCGTTGGCGGACGGCACGCGCCTCATGAAGCAGAACGCCGGCGCTTTCCAAGAGCGTCGGATCCGCCGACCGTAGTCGCGCGGTGAGGTCCACTCGCGACAAACCTGGGAGGAGGGAAAGAGCGACGGCCTCGTCGGATGTCATGACATCTCCTGCCGGGCTCGCGCCCGGACACGCCGAGGGCCTGGGGCTCCAAACAAAAAAAGGCCGGAGCCGCCGTCGCGCTCAACGCGATAGTGGCACCCGACCTCGCTGTCCTGATTATAGGCTGGGGTGTGCCCGCACTGCAGCGCTTCAGTTACAACACACGTAGACACTTGCAGATGCCTTCAAGACGCTTCCTGCGGTTCAGGCCCGATCCGAAGGACAAGGGCTGGTACATGGCTTGCTCAAGTACAGTCGAAGCTCTCGATACTTAAAGGACTTGCGCCTTGCGTGAACACGTGACTATATTTGCGCCTTCAGTGTTCCGCCCTCTCTACGCCTCGCTTGTACTCCTCGCGACGCTGGCGGTAGTGCCGCTTGCGGCCGACGCTCGCGACGATGCCAAGAAGCAAATCGAGTTTGGCATCTCGGTCGCGCAGCGAGGCCTTTGGCGTGAGGCCATTTATCGCTGGGAACGTGCGGCGCAGATTGATCCCACCTACGCAGCTGCGCACAACAATCTTGCGATCGCGTACGAGCACGAGGGAGACATGGAGAAGGCTCGCGCCGCCTACGAAAAGGCGGTGGAACTCGAGCCGAACAACTCGTTCATCAAACAGAACTACGAGCTGTTTAAGGAAATCAATGACCGCACGACTCGCCCAGACTCTCAGTAGCATCGTCTTGGTGACGATGACCGTCGGGTGCTCGAGCTATTACGAGATCCCCATCGAGACGCCGATCCGTCCGAAGCTCGACGTTTCTGCATTCCAGCGGGTCCTCGTGGCGGGATTCATTTCCGGGGGCAGCGAGGACGTGGACGGGAACCTCGAGACCACGCGGCTCCTGCGTAGTCAGTTGCGCACGAAGTCCGAAATGCGTGTCATCGACAGCGATGTGCTCCCATTAATGGACGTCGCTACCGAAGGCCGCGCTCCGAACGGCGCCGAGGCCAGCGCGACGCTACCAGTCATCAAGGAAGACGAGGATCTCGAACCTTACGAGCATTTGTTCGCTGACGTGGAGTACTGGAAGCGGATTGGCGAGGAATATCAGCAGCCGCTGATCGTCACCGGGACGGTCATGTTTGCGCCCCAGGCCCGGTCGGGAATCGTTCAGCGCGATCAGGAAGTCTACGACTCGTTCGGCCGTCGCCGGGTGGTGCCTGTTCGCACCTACATGGAGCGGAAGGGGTTCGTGCTCAAGCCCCGTTTCGTCTTCATTGATGGCCGAACCGGAACGGTGCTCCATTCCGAGAACTTCAGGGAAGAAGTGCTCTACAACGCCAACCAGACATCCCCGGCGCTGTCGTCCTACTTCGAGCTGATGGACCGTCTGATTCCGAGCTTTCTCAGCACGCTCAGCAGCCAGACCATCAAGGGGTCCCGGGTCCTGCTGCAGTAGCGGCGCGGGCGTGTCGAGAGGGCTGGCCCGGTCCCCAAACGGCCAAAAGGCTTTCCAGGCACGACCAAGTCGGGTTAAGCTAGATTCTTTGCGTTGGTCAGTTCCTGGCCGGCCATACAGCTCACATCGAGGAAACGCCCGTGTACGCGATTATTCAGACCCGTGGCCGCCAGCTCAAGGTCACCCCAGGTGCCGTAGTCGAGATTGACGGAACGCCGGGTGAATCGGGATCGCCCTTTTCGTTCGATCAGGTTCTGCTCATCGAAAAGGACGCCGGAGACATCGTGGCCGGTGCGCCCTACGTCGCCAATGCCAAGGTCATTGGTGTCGTGGACGGCGAAGCGCGGGGACCGAAGCTGCGCGTCTTCAAGAAGAAGCGCCGGAAGGGCTTCCGCAAGACCCGTGGACATCGCAGCGTCTTCACGCGAGTCCGAATCACTGAAATCCAGTCGTAGCAGAGATAGGCGCGATGGCTACTAAAAAAGGGCAAGGCAGTTCACGCAACGGCCGCGACAGCAACGCGCAGCGGCTTGGCGTCAAGCGGCACGACGGTAACGTGGTCACGGGCGGTTCGATTCTGGTGCGCCAGAAGGGCCGTCGCTTCGAGCCAGGCCTCAACGTCGGACTTGGGAAAGACCACACGCTTTACGCGAAGGTCGATGGCAAGGTTCGCTTCGAGGACCATGGTCAGCACGGCCGCCGCATCTCCGTAATCCCGGTGGTTGGCTAGCGTGCGCGCCTCGGCGTTCGCCGGGGCGTTTTGAACGCAGCAACCCACCGCCCTCTCGCTCCCCTATACTGAACTGGATGTTCGTCGATGAGGTGGACATCCATGTGACCGCCGGCAACGGCGGGCGCGGGTGTCTCAGCTTCCGTCGTGAGAAATTCATTCCCCGCGGTGGCCCCGATGGCGGCAACGGCGGGGTCGGCGGTTCCGTGTACGTCGTGGCGACGCGCGGAAAGAACACGCTCGTCGATTTTCGTTACCACCCCGAGTTCCAGGCACGTAACGGCCAGCATGGCCAGGGCGCGAACCGAACGGGATCAAGCGGGGGCGATCTCGACATCGAAGTTCCCATCGGCACGCTCATCCTCGACAAGTTCACGCCCGGCGGCACCGACGAGGGCGAGCGGCCCCTGGAACTGGTGGCTGATCTGACAGAGGAAGGTCAGCGTGTGCTCGTGGCGAAGGGTGGCATCGGAGGGCGCGGCAATGCCGCGTTTGTCTCGTCAACCAACCGGGCCCCACGCAGGACAGAACCTGGTCTGCCCGGCGAAGAACGCTTCCTGCAGCTGCAGCTCAAGCTCCTCGCCGATGTCGGACTCATCGGTTTCCCCAATGCCGGCAAGTCCACGCTGATCGCGAGAATCTCCGCCGCCAGACCCAAGATCGCCAGCTATCCCTTCACGACGTTGGCGCCAAACCTGGGCGTCGTCAGACTGCGTGACAACCGCAGTTTCGTCGTTGCCGATGTCCCTGGTTTGATTCAGGGTGCTCACACAGGACACGGACTCGGCGACCGATTCCTTCGCCACATCGAACGCACCAAGGTGCTGATTCATCTCGTCGACGTCTCAGGCGCCTCGGGCCGCGACCCTGTTGAGGATTTCGACATCATCATCGAAGAGCTTCGCCAGTTCGACCCGGAGGTCGCGGCCAAGCCGCAGATCGTCGCTGCCAACAAGATCGATGCGCTGGACGATCCGGATCGACTGACGCGGTTGCAGGCCCACGTCAAGAAGCGCAAGCTCCCCTTTCACCGGATCTCAGGGGTCACCGGGGAAGGACTCGACAAACTCCTGGAAGCTGCCTGGAAGCAGATCGCCGCCGTCCGAGAGCCAGCCGTACCCGCAGGTACCGCGTGACGGGAACGCCCCGCCGCCTCGGAGTCTTTGGTGGCACCTTCGACCCGCTGCACCACGGCCATCTTGACGCCGCCGCCGCCGCACGCGCCGCGCTGGCGCTCGATGAACTGCTGTTCATCCCCGCGAAGGATCCCCCAC
>JABFSA010000152.1 GCA_013140775.1 Acidobacteriota bacterium
CTTGCTCATGACTCCTCCGCGCCAGTCTGCCTGGCGTCACAGATGGATGAATACGATTGCGTCCGGCCTGATGCGGCCGGACAGTCTCAGCTCATCGGCTGAAGACCTGCGGCGAGCAACTGCTTTCCACGCGCGCTGGCCGCCGGCACAAAGCGCTGCACGCGCTCGCCGTTGAACACCTCACCCGTATAGATGTTGCCCTGCGTGTCGATGGCGATCATGTGCAGGCCGAACCACTGCCCGCCGTTCTCGCCCATCGTCCCGAACTGCCCAACGACCCGCCCCGTCTCCCGGTTGAGGAACCAGATCTTGTTGTTCGTCAGGTCCGAGATGATGAGGAACTGCTGCTTCGGATCCGTGGAGAACGCGACGCCACCCGTCGAGCCGCCCTCGCCCGTCGCAGGGGCGACGATGAACTCTTTGTTCATGTACTTACCCTGCTTGTCAGTCACCTGGATCCGGTTCGCGTTCCGGTCAGCCATGTACACCAGGCCATCGCTCGAGAAGTTGAACGTCAGGTGGCCGCTGAAGTCCTTTGGCATCGGGCCGTTCGGCGTGTAATCGTGGTCGGCGTCGTTGAGGCTGATCTGCGCCAGCGGTTTGCCGTACGCGCCCCAGCCGCGCTTGAAAGCAAATGTCTTCAGATCGAATACCAGGATGCGGCCGCCCAGGTAGTTGTCGGCCACCCACATCTCTCCGGCCGGCTCGTCGATGCGAATCTCCTCGAGCCCGCCGACGATCATTGGCGTGGTTGCCGGGTACTTGGCGCGAAACGCTGCGACGCGCTTGGCCTGCTCCGCCGGATCGACGCCGCGGCCACCACCGCCCGGCTGGGCATCGGGGACGCGCGCCAGTTCCATCACCATCTTGCCGCTCTTCGGTTCGAACTTCCGGACGGTGTTCGACCCTATGTAGACGAACCCCTGGCTGTCCACATCCATGCCGTGACCCTGCATCGCATCGAACGAGCCGATGACGGTGCCTGCCTTGTCGATCTGGATCATGGCCGGCGGACGGACGCAGCAGTCGGCCGTGGGCGGGTTCAGGCCGGCATGCCCTTCGATGTCGAGGGTGTCATTGGGCCGATTGAGAACCCAGACGTTGTCATTCCGGTCCACGGCGAGGCCGGTGACGCCGCCCATCTTCCACTTGTTTGGAAGCGGCTTCGGCCAGGCCGGATCGAACACATATTGAGGCGCGTTCTGTGCCTCGACGCGCTCGGTCACAAGGAACGGCGAAGCGATGAAGATCAGCAGGAAGACGCCAGTCGCGAGGGGGTACGCCCAGGTCGGGATGCCCCGATGAATGATGGTCATATGAGGACTCCCGGGCGAAGAAGAAAGCGGGTCGCCCGCGCGCGGAGTCTAGCACACGCTGCGTGCGGTCAGCCGAGCGTGTGTCGCGGGGATTTCGTCCCAATAAGGGTCGATAGCGACCAGGCGGTAAACTGGCGTTATGTCGCTCATTGCTCTCGCACTCAGCAGCCTGTTGCTGCAGACTCCGGCGGAACCGGAGCTCGCCGTCATCGATGCGCGTCTCGGGGATTGCTCCGCTGACTTCACCGTCAAGGACGCGGACGGCAAACCAATTTACGCGGCGGTGATACACGTCAGGGTCCGCTACGGCTTCATGAGCCTCAAGCGGATGGACCTCGAGGTCGGCACGAACTCGGATGGACGGGCACGGGTCGCAGGGCTGCCCGCCAAGGCAAAGCCGTTGACCTACGACATCACCAAGGCAGACAAGACAACAACGGCCCAGCAGGATCTCGTGACCGCGTGCCAGGCCAAGTACGACGTCTCGCTCAAGTAGAAGCGGAGACTACGACGCGCTTCTCATCTGCGACACGAGGGCCTCGAGAATCTTCACGTACTCGGCGTCGCTCGTTTGAAAGATCTTCGTGTACTCCTGCTCCGACAACTTGGCCTTGCCCCAGTCACCGTCGAACGCATAACTACGATTGCCAACATCGACGGTGTCAGCCGCCTGATTGTCGCGGCGCCTGGACTGGAGCCCATTCGCACCAAAGTCGGCGATGAGCGTCTTCGTTCCCGGCACGGACGCACTGTTCAGATCGATGTAGACGTCGCGATAGTTCTTGGCGGCCAGCTGAGCATCCATCCGTTCGGGCACGCTGTAGCGAGCCTTGACGACCAGGAGCTGGCTCCCTGCGAAGTAGAGTGCCCCGACATACTCGTCGCCGCCAAGCTTGGCCGCCACGGCCCCGAGCTTCGCGGCATCGAGCAGCTTGGCCGCTTCCGCGGCAAGCTGAGAGGATTTCGATTCCTGTGCCAGGGTGGGTATTGCCGCGGACAGGACCAACGCCGCAGCAACGATCGTACGCACGCCTCGTCGAGGGAGTCTCATGGGCGCACCTCTTGGGCTCGTGCAACGCATGACATGCGCCGGCGAGCGGTTGTTCGATGTGAGGCGACTTGTATCACCGGGCGGGCGGGACGTCAAACTGACCAGCGGTGCGGGGGTGCGCGGTGCGAGGGCACGAAGTGCGAGGGTGCGACCGTGCGAGAGTGCCCGGCGACCGGTGGAATTGACGATGGACGACCCGTGTGGAGGCGACCGACGCGTGACGCCTGACCGCGCGAGAAGGCTCTGGGGCGCAGCGAGGTTGAGCCCTCACCCAAACCATGGGGGCGACCCGAGCAGCCAGCGGTCCGCTTCGCCATCGCAGCGCGGTCCGGGCGTCGGAACCCGGGTCGTCGCATCGCCAATTCAACCGGTCGCCGGGACTAGAAAAGGCTCACACGGACGTTCAGGAACTTCCTGGGGTCGTTGCGAATGTCCTGCACCAGCCGGCGCATCTCGGCGACGGTGCCGTTGATGTTCTCGTACAGCTGGCGATCCTTGAGCAGTTGCCCGGCCGTTCCCTCGCCCTGCTGCAGCCCGGTCATCACCTGATCGAGACGCTGCGACATCGAGTTGAGCCGATCGTACAGCTCACGCTCGGTGATCAGTTTGCCCGCGGTTCCCTCTCCACGGCTGATCTGTCCGGTGATCGAGTCCAGATTGTTCGTCGTGGACGTCAGTGACTTCGCCATCGCGTCGTCGTTGAGCAACCGTCCCAGGCTGCCTTCGCCGGATCGTATGCGCGCCGTCACGGCTTCGACGTTCTGCAGCGATGCCTCGAGGGATTTCGCCGCGGCCGGGTCGTTCGCCAGACGCCCCAGCGTCCCCCGTCCCTGGTTCACGTTCTGCACGACGGCTTCCACCGCCTGGACCAGGGACTGCATCTCCACGTATAGACCCTCGTCTGTGAAGAGACGGCCGAGGGTGCCGCGGCCGGCCCTCGTCTCCTGCAGCAGGACCGTCAGCTCCTGGATCCCTTCCGTCGCCTGTGCGGTCACCTCGGCGATCGAGCCGGCGGCCGGTCCCGAAGCGACATAGCCCCACTCGGGAATGGGCGTGCCCTCGCTCGACGCCGTAATATCCACCGCGGCTTCTCCGAGCAGCGAGATCGAGCCCAGCGAGGCGACGGACGTTGAGGTCACCCGCGACTGCATGTCGCGCGAGACTTCCATCACGACCTCGACCCGGTCGCCCGCAAACTGAACCTCGGTCACCGACCCGATCTCAACGCCAGCCACGCGCACGGGCGCTCCCGGCTTCAACCCGGCGATATTGGGGAACACGGTCTTCAGCGAGTACCGCTGCCAGAAGAATCCCCCTTCCCCGCTCAAGAGGAAAATGAGCAGGGTTGCCATCGCCAACGCAAAGACCGTCAGCAGTCCGATTTTCAGTTCCGACCAGGCCAGCGAACGCGTGCGCGGCATCTACCTATCCTTCCCCTTGGCGGTCCAACATGAACGCGACTCTAGGATAAAAACGTCTTCAGATACGAATCCGACGTCGCGCGAAGCTCAGCGGCGTGACCCTCAAAGGCAATCTCGCCATCCTTCAGCATGATGAACTCAGCCTCTTCCGCCTTGTCCAGTCCCGCCGGTACCACTTGCAAGCGGCCAGCCGCATCGTGAACGGCCTCGTGCGTCGCCACGAAAAACGCGTCGCGGAGCTGATGGGTCACGAGGATTGAGCTGACGTTCTCGATGTCCCTTAACTTGACGATTTCGTTGTCCACGGTAATCGCGGTGATAGGGTCCAGCCCCGTCGTCGGTTCGTCGTAGAGCAGAAGGCGCGGTTTGGCCGCCATCGCACGCGCAATCGCCACGCGACGACGCTGGCCACCAGAAAGCTCCGCAGGCGTTCGATCGACGTGGTCGTCAAGACCGATGAAGCCGAGGATCTCGTCCACTCGTTGCCGCACGTCGGCCCTGGGCATATCAGACTCTTCAAAGAGCTTGTACCCGACGTTTTCGGCCACAGTCAACGAGTCGAACAACGCACCTTCCTGGAAGACCATCCCCAGGTCGGCCCTGACCTTCATCATCTCCAGTTCCGTCATGCCATCGACCCGTTCGCCATTGACCCAGATGACTCCCGCGTCTGGTTTCAGCAACCCGAGGATCAACTTCAGGATCGTGGACTTACCCGAACCACTGGCGCCAAGGATGATCTTTGTGTGCCCCTTCAGCAGGGTGAAACTGATGTTCTTCAGAATCACCTTATCGTCGAAAGCCAACGAGACCCGGTCGAGGACGACGATCGGCGATCCCTCTCCGAGTGCTTCTTCGAGCGGCGCGGAACGTGGTGCAGCGAGAACCATGGCCACTCGTCTCAGTACAACAGCGTAATCAGCACGCGCGTCACGAAGAAGTCAACCGCGATGACGGCAACAGACGACGCCACGACGGCGTTCGTGGTGGATCGGCCCACACCCTGAGTGCCGCCGTGGGTGCGTAAACCGACGTGGCACCCAATCGTCACAATCGCAAAGCCCAGAAAGAATGGCTTGATGAGACCCATCCACGCGTCCTGCAGGAACAACCCTTCGACAACCGACGTCCAGTACAGACTCGATGCGACCCGCAGTTGATACACGGCGATGAGCCACCCGCCAATGATTCCCACGGTGTTGGCCACCACTGTCAGGACCGGCGCCATGAACACACCGGCCAGCACCCTCGGCACGACCAGTTTTCGCACGGGATCCGTGCCCAGCGCGCGCAGCGCGTTGATCTGGTCGGTGACGACCATCGACCCGAGCTCTGCGGCGATCCCCGACCCCACGCGTCCGGCCAGCATCAGACCCGTGAGCACGGGACCCAGTTCCTTGATCATCGACGCGCTGATCAAGCGCCCCACAAAGGGCCGCGCACCGAACTGATCGAGCGTGATGCCCGTCTGCAGCGCCAGCACGGCGCCGGTAAAGAACCCCGTGAGTAATACGACGGTGAGGGAACCGATGCCGATCTCTTCGAACTGCTCGACAACGTCGCGAAAGTAAAAGGGGCGCGACACGATGCCGCGCATCGTCTGGCCCTGCAGGCGCATGTACTCCTGAATCTCCAGCAGCCCAGACTTCACCAGGCTCACGACCAATGCCGTCACGCGTTCACCGGCCAGCCGACAGGCCCGTGAGCCCGAGTTCGCGACTCCGCAGAGTCTTCACCATGTCGCGCAGCGCCGCCGCGCGTTCAAATTCCATATTGGCTGCGGCCGACTTCATCTCCCGCTCGAGCCGGGCGATTTCCGCGTCGAGCTCCGCCTGCGTATGGAAGCGATCGCCGCCGTCCTTCAGTGCCGGCCCCACGGAATAGTCGCGCTCGTACACGCTTTCGAGCAGATCGTCGATCTGGCGCACGACGGACTCGGGCGTAATGCCATGCTCGACGTTGTAGGCGGCCTGAAGCGCTCGCCGGCGGTCCATCTCCCCCATCGCCGAGGTCATCGACGCGGTCATGCGATCGGCATACATGATGACCTTGCCTTGCACATGTCTTGCCGCGCGACCTGAGGTCTGAATGAGTGACCCGGCCGACCTCAAGAAGCCTTCCTTGTCCGCGTCGAGAATGGCCACGAGCGACACCTCGGGAAGGTCCAACCCTTCACGCAGCAGGTTGATGCCGACCA
This sequence comes from Acidobacteriota bacterium, assembly GCA_013140775.1. GTDB lineage: Bacteria > Acidobacteriota > Vicinamibacteria > Vicinamibacterales > UBA2999 > JABFSA01. The sequence continues at coordinate 5,986 of JABFSA010000152.1, forward strand.
GGACGTCGAACACACCCCGCCGCAGATCGCGAAGGATTTCGACGCGTTCGAGCGTATCGATGTCTGAGTGGAGATACCGGACTTTGACACCAAGCTCCTGATAGTAGCTGGTCAGGTCCTCGGCCATCCGCTTGGTCAGGGTCGTGACCAGGACCCGCTCGCGCCGTTCGACACGCATCCGTATCTCGGCCAGGAGGTCATCCACCTGCCCCCGCACGGGTCGGACGTCTATCGGGGGGTCCATCAAGCCTGTCGGGCGAATCACCTGCTCCACCACGACGCCGGCGGCCTTGGTCAGTTCGTAGGGACCAGGAGTCGCGGAGACAAACACGACCTGAGACACACGCTTCTCCCACTCCTCAAAACTGAGCGGGCGGTTGTCGAGGGCGGACGGCAGACGGAATCCGTACTCAACCAGCACCTCTTTTCGCGCCCGATCGCCGTGGAACATCCCGCGCACCTGCGGCACCGTCTGGTGCGACTCGTCAACGATGACGAGTGCGTCCTCCGGAAGGTAGTCGAGGAGCGTTGGCGGAGGGTCGCCCGCCTGGCGGCCGGTCAGATGCCGGGCGTAGTTCTCAATCCCGTGGCAGTAGCCGATCTCGCGAATCATCTCGAGGTCGAACATCGTGCGCTGGTGCAGGCGCTGTGCTTCCGGAAGCTTTCCAAGCGACTCGAGTTGGGTCCGTCGCTCAACGAGCTCTGCCTTGATGGATTCAACCGCCTGCTTCGTCCGGTCACGCGACGCCACGAAGTGCGACTTGGGGTAGATCGACACCTTGTCGAGCCTGCGGATGACGTGTCCCGTGAGCACATCGAACCAGGCCAGCTCGTCCACCTCGTCGCCGAACAACCCGATCCGAAGGGCGTGCTCTTCATACGATGGCACGACCTCCACGATGTCCCCGCGCACGCGGAAGGTGCCGCGGCCGAAATCGGTATCGTTGCGTTCGTACTGAATCTCGACGAGCGAGCGAAGGATCTGATCGCGATCGATACGCTGTCCGAGCTCCAGCGGCAGCAGCATCCCGTAGTACGCCTCTGGCGATCCGAGACCGTAGATACACGACACGCTCGCCACGATGATGACGTCGCGACGCTCGAAGAGCGATCGCGTGGCGGAAAGACGCATGCGATCGATCTCGTCGTTGATCGTGGCTTCCTTCTCGATGTAGGAGTCTGTCGCGGGCACGTAGGCTTCGGGCTGGTAGTAGTCGTAGTAGCTGACAAAGTACTCGACGGCGTTGCCCGGAAAGAACCGCCGGAACTCCTGATAGAGCTGCGCGGCGAGGGTCTTGTTGTGCGCCATGACGAGGGTGGGACGGTTGACGGTGGCGACCACCTGCGCCATCGTGAACGTCTTGCCAGACCCGGTGACGCCCAGGAGCACCTGATACGGATCACCGCGGTTCAGCCCGGCGACGAGCTCAGGGATCGCGCGGAGCTGGTCTCCACGCACTTCGAAGTCGCTGACGAGGGTGAATCGATCGTGAACCGAAGGCATGGACACTCAGTGCGGCCGCGTGAGACGCGGCCAACACTCGATTTTACTGTCCTTCGGCGTACAGGGCGAAATATCCCTTGCGTGCCTGGATGCGCGCATTCCGGAGATCGGGACGGGTCACCTTGATCTCGACCTTTCGCCAGCGGCCATCGCGCGTCGTATTGGTCGAGGTGTAACCGAGGACGTATTGCGCCCGAATCTGGGCGAGCACCTTCTCATAGGCCGCCTCGACGTCCTTCATGCTCGACGGAAAGAAGGACTGCCCGCCCGCGGCAGTCGCAATCTGGGCGAGACGCGCCCGCTGCGTCGCACGGGATTGACTGGACTGATGCTCGAGGAAGCCGACCGTGTGGATTGTCACGTCCGAGGCTTGGACCAGGGTCATGACATCGCTGAAGGCCATTGCGCTGCGGGTGTCACCGCCATCGGTGAAGACCACCAGGATCGTGCGGCCCTCGTTTTCAGCGGCGCCGTTGAGATAGACGCCAAGCGCGTCGTACATCGCGGTGAATCCGCCCGGCTGACGGCCGCGGATGCGCTCAACCATTCGAGGGAAGTCCCGTTGCGGATATGTCGCGACACGGACTTCTGTATCGAAATCCACCAGCGTCATGTCAACCGCGTCGCTGAGCGTGTTGAGGAAACGAATCGCCGCCGATCGAGCCAGCGTGATGTCTTCCCCCATGCTCCCGCTCGTGTCGAACAGCAATCCGACGTGGAGCGGAGGACCCGAGGACGACTGATCGCCCCTCGTCAGGTGCGTCACCACCTGCTTTCGCCCGTCCTCCAGAATCTCGAAATCCTCCAGCGCCAGATCGGCCACGAAGTCGCCCGCGCGAGTGGTGACGGTCGCGCCGATGTTCACCAGGTCCACCCCGGCGCGAAACGTCGCCTGCTGACCGGCGGACAGCCCCAGTGGACCCGCAGCCAGGGCAGCCACGGCGACAGTTGCACACGTCAGCACACGGATCACCACTACAAGCCCATCGTACACCTGGACCAACTGGCCGTCGGCGCCACCGGGGGACGTATAATCACCTTTTCCGAAGCATGACGCCTGTTCCCTCCCCGGCAGCGGTCACCCTCGCATGAGGTGTCTCGCGGTCTGCCAGTCGGAGCTGGTGGTCAGAATGCTCGACGAAATCCTCCTCCCCAGCTTTGAGGTGGAGTATCTCGTGGAGAGCCGGCCGATCGTCCGGCGCCTGCACGACGCCGGCATCAACGCCCACGCGGCAGACCCCCGCCGGACCGACACCTATCTCAAGGCCGATCTCACCCCTGGCACCTGCGTCATCGTCGAGGACACTGGACGCAAGAGCCTGAAGAAGGTCATCGACGCCGTTCGCGACGCCGGTGGCACGCTGATTTACGTGCTCGGCGTCGGGATCTCCGACTTCCGAAAACGAGAAGAGACGCTCAAGTCTGAATTCCCTGAGCTCTACTATCTTGCGCTGTCCGAGCTCTTCGGCGGTCCGCTGCTCACGGAGTTCAGCCGCTCGCTCACTCGCCTCAGGGTCCAGCAGTACCAGCGGTTCCTGGCCGACGCAGACCGCGTCCTGATCCTGCTGCACAACGACCCGGATCCCGACGCGCTCGCCAGCGGGTTGGCGCTGCGCAACATTCTGCGGCGCACGAAACAGACGGCGATCATCGCCGCGATGCAGGGTGTCACCCGGCCGGAGAACATCCGGATGCTCAACCTGCTCGACATTCACGTGGATATCGTGACGCCCGCGCAGGTCGCGGAATACCACCGCGTCGCGATGGTGGATGTTCAGCCGCATTACTTCGGCGGCACCGTCGATCGCGTGGACCTGGTGATCGATCATCATCCCGAGCAGTCGGGCTACAGCGCCGTCTTCAAGGACATCAGGCCGGACTACGGTTCGACCTCCACCATCCTGACCGAGCACCTGCGCGCCGTGGATGCGAACATCTCCGAGCGAACCGCGACGGCGATGCTCTACGCGATCAAGTCCGACACGTTGTTCTTCAACCGCCAGGCGAATCGGGTGGACATCGAAGCCTTCTCCTACCTGTATCCGCTGGCGGACGCCGCCATGATCCGGAAGATGGAAGGCGCTGAAATCACGATGGAACGGCTCGAGTACGTGGTGAAGGCGAAGCAGTCCGGGCGCATGTCCGAGCAGGTCTTCTGCGCCTACGTCGGCCATTCACCTCGCGAAGACTTCATCCCGTACGTCGCCGATTTCTATCTTCAGCTCGAAAACGTCAAGTGGACGATCGTGGCCGGCATCGTCAACGACACGCTCATCATGTCGGTCCGCAACCTGGGCTACACACGCAACGCTGGTGAGTTCGTGCGGAAGTACTTTTCGGATATCGGCAGTGCCGGCGGACACCGCGCGATGGCCAAGGCCGTCGTGCCGATCGCGGCGTTCCGAGGCAAGTTCGGAAACCTGTCGCCGGAGGCCTTCACGGATCGAATCCTCGGGCTGGCACTCGAGTTCATCAACGAGCACCACCCGTCCGACAAGAAGCTGGTTCGGGCGTAGCTCTGGGCTCGGGGCTCGGGGCTCGACCGATCAAAGGCTCGGCTGAAGCCGAGCACTACGAGCGTTGCGCTAAACCGGTACCGGTCGTGACGTCCGGCGCGCGCCAACCCGCGCAATCTGTTCGCCGCTCGCCCCGACGACGGGCTCTATGAACTGCTGGTAGGCATCCTCGTACGCGCCGTCCATCAACTCCCCCAGCCCATGATGCCGATCTGACGCTTCGTCGTAGGCTCCGCCGACATCAAACGCGCCAATGGGATTGTGGGGCGGGCGAATGAGATACACGGAGTCGAATCGAAGCCTCGCCATTTCTATCGCGTCCCGAAGCGCAGCAGATTCGGCGGCCACCAGATACTCTCCCAGCCGATGCCGCAGTTCCAGACGCGGCGTCGTCAGCCGATGCGGCGGCGGCGGAGCGGGTACGGCGCTGACGATGATGGCCTGTGAGACGCCGGCCGCCGCGAGTTCTTCCAGCAGTCGTGAAATCGCGCCGGGTCGATCGCACAGGCGGTGCGTTTCTCCCCGCCAGTAGCTCTCGGTCGGAAAGGTCATCAGATAGGGGTCGCAGCCGAAGGGCGGCGTCAGGGCGCCTGCAACGAGAGCAAACACATGCTCGCGCCCGGTGTCGGCGAGGTCACACGCTTCGGACAGCCGCTCGCGATCCCGGCGAGCCTCGGTGAAACCCTCTCTATACGGTTCGCGCAGGAATGCCCCCACCACATCGTGCCGCGCATCCAGATCCGTCGTGACGATCATCAGCTCACGAAAGCCTGGCTGTCCGAGACTCTCCGACAGCACTTCCGCGTACCGGCGACCGAGTGCTTGAGCAGGCGGATGCGCCGTTGTGGCGGCGCCGCGAATGAGCTGCCACATCGATGCGGCAAACGCCTCACGGGGAGCCTCGCCGCCGAAAGGTGCCGCTGCAATCCGCCACCACCATGCGCCCCCGGCCCGGCGTCGAACCGGGGCGTGTCGTTGTGCGCGCCAGACACTCACCCCGGCGCACACCACAAGAGCACACAGCAGCACGAACGCGAGCACCGCGAACAGGAGAGCGTTGAACTGAATCCGGAGCAGACTGAGGACAACCGGCGCCGCCAGCGCCGCAACCAGAAACGTCGCGAGCCAGCCAGCAACCCGGACAGCCCATTTCCACTGGTACCACGTCCGGACCCCCGCGTGCCGCCAGATACCATCGGCTTCCCACAGCCGGGCCGCGCCGTCGATGGCCGCCAGCGCAGCGGCAGCCGCGCCGACGCCCTGCCCCGCCATGACGTCGATCTTGACGCCGGCCTCCTGGACTGCCTTGAGCACCCCGGCATGGTAGGCGCCGTGCGCGCCGGTGCCGCAAAGCACCAACGCTGTTCGCCGCTCGGGGGAGTACGGCTGCACGCGGACTAGGATTCGTCCTCGTCGTGAATCGTCACGACCTTGAGCAATTCGAAGCTGCGCTTGCCTAACGGGGTCGTCACCTTGATGTCATCGCCCTCTTCCTTGTTCAGGATGGCGCGGCCAATCGGTGACGACGTGGAGATCATGCCGCGCTCGGCGTCGGCATCTTCAGGCATGACGAGCTGGTAGATGACGGTGTCTCCGGTCTCCGTGCGGAGATGAACGGTGGACCCGAAGCCTGCGCGATCCCGTGGGATGCGTTCGAGATTGATCATCTCGATCTCGCCGACGCGCTTCTTCAGCATGGCAATGCGCGCGTTGACGATCTCCTGACGCTCCTTCGCCGACTTGTATTCGGCGTTTTCGCGCAAGTCGCCCAGTTCGCGCGCACGCTGAATCTCCTTGGGGAGCTCGAACTTCAATTCCCGCTCGAGGGCGGCGATTTGTTCGTGGAAACGTTTGAGAATACGGTCTTTCACGGCCGTTTCAGACTGTAGCATAGTAGCTGGTGGCCGGTAGCTGGTGGCTACGAGCTATCAGCTACCAGCTACTACCTGTCACATGGAGAGCATCACCAGCCGCCAGAACCGATTCGTCCGCGCCTGCCGTGACCTTGCCGCTCGCCCGGATCCGGATGGCGCTCGCGTACTGCTCGACGGCGTCCATCTCATCCGCGACGCCCACGCCGCCGGCTGCGAGTTCGAGTTCGTTGGAATCACCAGCTCGCGTCTCGATGCTCATACCGAAGAGCGCGACCTTGCTGAACAGCTGGAGAGCGCCGGCGCACCCGTGTTCGATGTGACGGACTCCGCATTTTCAGCGCTGAGCCCGGTCCGCACACCGTCAGGCATGGTCGCCATCGCATTGCGAACGCCCACTGATGCTTCTTCAATCGCGCAGCATCCCGGCGGTCTGGTACTCGTCGTGATGGACATTCAGGATCCAGGGAATCTTGGCGCGGTGATCCGGGTCGCCGAAGCTGGTGGTGCGAGCGGCGTCCTCGTCGCTGGCGCGTCCGCGCATCCGTTCTCGTGGAAGGCCCTTCGCGGCGGAATGGGCAGCACGCTGCGACTTCCGGTCGCCTGCGTCTCCGACGCGGAGAGCTGCCTCCAGGAGCTTCGGCGCGCAGGCTTCCGAACCGTTGCCGCGATCCCCGCGGGCGGCCGTGAACCCGACGCGATCGAATGGACAGGCCCTGTCGCGTTGGTCCTTGGCGGTGAAGGCGCCGGGCTGCCAGATGCCGTCACCCTGGCCTGCAACGAACACGTCACGATTCCCATGGCCACATCGGTGGAATCGCTGAATGTGGCCGTGGCAGCCGGTATCGTGGTCTATGCCGCGCGCAGACAGCGAGTGGCCGGGGACGCAGGACGGCGATCGCCTGACTCCTCGCACACGCGCGAGACACATCGCGGCTACAAATGAGCGGGCTGTTTGACGACGGGTCGGAGGAACAGCGGGGTGAGCAGACGCCGCTCACCGGCACTCCCCTCGCCGACCGGGTCCGGCCGCGGACACTCGATGAAGTCGTGGGCCAGGAACACCTGCTCTCGCCAGGACGTCCCCTGCGCGAGGCCATAGAGCGTGACACCCTCCACTCGATCATTCTGTGGGGCCCTCCCGGCACCGGCAAGACCACGCTCGCGCGCATCGTCGCGGACATGACGAAAGCACATTTCGTCCAGTTCAGCGCGGTCATGACCGGCATCAAGGACATCAAGGACGTGATGGCGGCGGCCGAAGTCCGGCGTCGCACCACGGGGCGACGCACGATCGTGTTCATCGACGAGATTCACCGCTTCAACAAGGCGCAGCAGGATGCGTTTCTGCCTCGCGTGGAAGCGGGAGACATCGTGCTCATCGGCGCCACCACTGAGAATCCGTCATTCGAGGTCAACGCCGCGCTTCTGTCTCGATCGAAAGTATTCGTGCTGCAGGCGCTTGGCACGGAGCAGATCACCACGATCCTGCGCCGGGCGCTTGCCGACACCGAGCGGGGCCTCGGGAACACCAGTGCGGACGTCACCGACGCTGCAGTCCTGGCGATTGCGCGATTTGCGAATGGCGATGCGCGCTCCGCCCTCAACCTGCTCGATTTCTCAGTCGCCGTGGCGCCGATCGACGAAGCGACGTCTGTTCGACGGCTGGACTTGCCTCAGCTCGAGCATTCGATTCAACGGCGTGCCCTGCTCTACGACAAGGGCGGCGAGGAGCACTACAACCTGATTTCCGCGTTGCACAAATCGATGCGGAACAGCGACCCGGATGCGGCCGTGTACTGGATAGCACGGATGCTCGAAGCCGGCGAAGACGTCCTGTACATCGCGCGGCGGCTGGTGCGATTCGCGTCAGAAGATATCGGCAACGCCGATCCCCAGGCGCTCGTCGTCGCCGTCGCCGCCAAAGAGGCAGCCCACTTCATCGGCATGCCAGAAGGCAACACGGCCCTCGCCCAGGCCGCCATCTACCTGGCAACGGCTCCCAAGAGCAATGCGGTCTACGCGGCCTATAACGCCGCGGCCTCGGACGCGCATTCCCACGTCGCCGAGCCCGTCCCGCTCCACCTTCGCAATGCTCCAACGAAACTGATGAAGTCGCTCGACTACGGGAAGGACTATCAGTACGCCCATGAGCAGGACGACGCGATAGCGGACATGACGTGCCTTCCGGAATCTCTCGCCGATCGAAACTACTATCGTCCCACCGAGAGAGGATTCGAGAAGGAAATCAAACGTCGTCTGGACGGGTGGGCCAGGATCAAGCAGGAGCGGCGAAAGCGCTAGATCCGCTGAAAGTTCTTTTCGACTTCCCGACGGGTCAGGCGAAGCATGACAGGCCGCCCGTGCGGACAGATGGTTGAATAGGCCGTCTGGCGCAGTTCATCGAGAATGTGAGCCATCTTTTCCGCGGTCAGCGGATAGTTCGCCTTGACCGCTGCATGGCACGCCATCGTCGCGGCGATGCGTTTGAGCGCCTCCTCCACGCGAGATCCGCGATCGAGCCCTTCAAGGTCCTCGGCAAGCACGCGCACGGCGCCCACGCACTCCTCACGACGCAGAAGCGTCGGTAGCGCCGTCACTCGAATGGCATCTCCCCCGAACTCCTCGAGTTCGAAACCCATGCGGTCCAGCTCCGCACTCCTTGCGACGAGCGCCTGACGGGCGGCGGGCGGCAATTCCACCAGGAGCGGTTCCAGCAGGCGCTGGCTTTCCATTCGTCCGGTTGTCAGCCGCTCGAGAATGCGTTCGAACAGGACGCGCTCGTGGGCCACGTGCTGATCGATGATGGCAATACCTTCTTCGTCCACGGCAATGATGAACGTGTCGCGGAACTGCCCCAACGCGATCATCGGGCGGATGACGGAAGACGCCTCGGGCTGCAGCGCTGCGCCCTGCGGTGCGGCCGTTCCCTCCTCCCCTCGCGCTGTCCATGCGCCTGGAGGGATCCAGCGACTTGGGAACGTGCCGCCGTACGAGGTCGGCAGTGGCAGGTTGCCCAGGGGAGCCTGTTGGACGTTGGGCGGTGCGAGCTGTAGTTCCGGCGCAGGCCCCCTGCCCAGCGCGTCGCCGAGCGCACGGCGCATGGCCTCGTGCACGTACGACTGGTCTCGAAACCGCACTTCGGCCTTCGTGGGGTGCACGTTCACGTCGAGCGCGGTCGGCGGCATCGAGAGGAACAGATGGACTTCCGGGCTACGTTCCTTGATCGACGCCACGCTATAGGCATTGATGATGGCGTGCGCGATCGTGCGATCCTTGACGATCCGTCGATTGACGAAGATGTTCTGAGGCCCGCGTGTCGGCCCCTGCTCGGCCAGGGCCGCAACATAACCGACGACCTTCAGGTCTCCGCTTTCCCTGTGCACTTCCACGAGATCCTGACGCTCGCCGTACAACTGATAGAAGCGGTCGCGCAAGGTGGCGACAGGCGGACACTGCAGGAGCTTGCGCCCACCGCTGGTCAGCACAAAACCCACCTCCGGATAGCAGAGCGCCAACTGCGTCACGAGCCGGGACACCTGCGCAGACTCGGCACCATCCGACTTGAGAAACTTGCGACGGGCAGGAAGGTTGTAGAACAGATCCGCAACCTCGATGGCTGTGCCTTCCGCGGCGCCGACCTCGGTGACTGACGCGATGGCGCCTCCATTGATGCGCACCTCGGTGCCGGATTCCGCTCCGCGTGCACGGCTTCTCAGCACAAAGTGAGACACGGACGCGATCGCCGGGAGCGCTTCCCCGCGGAATCCGAGCGTCGCGATCCCGCCGAGATCCTCCGCCTTCCTGATCTTGCTCGTGGCGTGACGCTCGACTGCCAGTCGTGCGTCTTCGGGACTCATGCCCTCACCATCGTCCTCGACGCGGACGAGCTTCTTGCCTCCGAGCTCTACCGCGATCGAGATGTGTTTCGCGCCTGCGTCGATTGCGTTTTCGACGAGCTCCTTGATGACCGAGGCCGGCCGTTCGACGACCTCACCGGCGGCGATCTGGTTGGCCAAATCGCCAGGCAGCACCTGGATACGACCCATCTTCGGTGTGCCCTACAACCAGCCGTTGCGCCGGAAGTACGTCAGCATGACGCCGGAAATTGCTGCCATCATCCCGACGACCCACCAGAACTGTGACGCCTCACCGCCCGGGAACACCGGCAGCGGAACGTTCATGCCCCACATGCCGGTCAGCACGGTCAAGGGCAGGAAGATCGTGGACATGACGGTCAGCACCTTCATCACCGTGTTCAGGCGATTCGAGATGGACGACAGGTGTGCGTCGAGAATGCCGGTGATGCGGTCCTGAAAAAGCGAAGCCTCATCCGACAGGCGCACGAGCTGGTCGTAGACATCACGAAAGCGGTACGCCATTTCGTCCCCGATCATCGGGAACTCCCGCCGGGCCAGCCGGCCAACGGCATCGCGCTGCGGTATGACGATGCGGCGAAGCGCCGCGAGGTCGCGCTTGAGGGTGAGAATGTCTCGCACCAGGTCGCCGCTGCGACCCAGAATCGCAGCGTCCTCCAGGGTGTTCATGTGCGTTTCAAGGCTTTCGATCTCGGGCCGGTAGTTATCTACCATCGAGTCGATGATCCGATGCAGCAATGCGACGGGACCTTCAGCCAGGAGCCGCTCGTGCTGGTCGCACATGCCCTTGAGCTTTGCAATGCTGCGGGAGTGTCCGTCGTGAATCGTCACCAGGTAGTTGCGGCCAAGAAAGAAGTCCACGTCGTGCGTGGCGAACCAGTGCTCCTGCTCCTTGAAGTCGATCCCGTGAAGAATCAGATACAGGTAGCTGGAGTACGACTCAACCTTCGGGTGGTGAATCGCGCCGAGCGCGTCCTCGATCGAGAGCGGATGGAAGTGAAAGACGTCGGAGAGCAGCCGACCCTCCTCAGGTGTCGGCGATGCCAGGTCAACCCAGAACGTGACGTCAGACGCCTGGTCGAGCCAGGCCGGATCGACCTGCGAGGCCTGCGCAATCTCTGCGTTCCGACGGACGTAGATGGTGAGCACGTCGTTCGATCAGTCTCCAACCTTGACCGCCAGCGCGGCCTGTGCGGCCGCGAGACGGGCCACGGGCACTCGATACGGCGAACAGCTGATGTAGTCGAGACCCACCTTTTCGAAGAAGTGGATCGATGACGGGTCACCGCCGTGCTCGCCGCAGACCCCGAGCTTGATGTTCGGGCGCGTGCGGCGTCCCAGCTCTACTGCCATTCTGATCACCGGGCCCACGCCTTCGACGTCGAGTGTCGTGAAGGGATCCTTGTCGATGATCTTCTTGTCCTGATAGACGCGGAGAAACTTGCCGATGTCGTCGCGTGAGAACCCGTAGGTCATCTGCGTCAGGTCATTCGTGCCGAAGGAGAAGAACTCCGCTTCGGTCGCCACCTGATCCGCGGTCATGGCGCCCCGCGGCACCTCGATCATCGAGCCCACCATGTACTTGATGCGAACCTTCCGCTCTTTCATCACTTCCGCTGCGACCCGGTCCACGACCGCCTTCTGATCCCGCAGTTCCTTCACGTGACCGACGAGCGGAATCATGATCTCGGGCATCACCTTGATGCCCTCCTTCGCCACGTCACAGGCGGCCTCCATGATCGCCCGTGTCTGCATCTCGGTGATTTCAGGGTACGTGATGCCCAGACGGACGCCACGGTGGCCGAGCATAGGATTGAACTCGTGCAGCTGCTCCACGCGGCGCAGCAGCGCGAGCTTCTTCTGGAAGGAAGGGCCTGACGCGCTCTGCCCGCCGAGCTTCGCGATCTCGACCATGAGCTCCTCACGGCGCGGCAGGAACTCGTGCAGCGGAGGATCAATCGTACGAATGGTCACCGGCTGGCCACGCATCGCCTTGAAGATGCCGTAAAAGTCCTTACGCTGCAGCGGCAGGAGATCGTTGAGCGCCGCACGTCGATCGCCTTCGTTGTCGGCGAGAATCATGCGCTGCACGATGGGGATGCGCCCCTCGCCGAAGAACATGTGTTCCGTACGGCACAGGCCAATCCCGTGCGCACCAAACGCGAACGCGATCGCCGCCTGGTCTGGCTGGTCAGCGTTCGCACGAACCTCCATCCGGCGGAACTTGTCGGCCCAGGTGAGGACCTGCGTGAACCGACGATAGATATCGGACTTCTTGGGAGACAGATCGCCGGCCACGACCTGCAGAATCTCGCTCGGCTTTGATTTGACCTTGGCCAGTTTCACTTCGCCCGTCAGGCCATCGAACGAGATGAAGTCACCCTCCTTGATCGTGTGACCCCCGACGGTGAACTGTTTGCCCACCTCATCGACCTCCATCTCGGAGGCGCCCACGATGGACGGCTTTCCCATCTGGCGACCGACGACGGCTGCGTGTGAGGTCATGCCGCCCGTGGCGGTGAGAATGCCCTGCGACACGAACATGCCACGGATGTCGTCTGGCACTGTCTCGCGTCGAACGAGCACCACAGGCTTGCCGGCATCCGACCAGCGCACGGCGTCTTCCGCGCTGAACACGGCCTGACCGCTGGCGGCACCCGGTGATGCCGCGAGTCCCTTCGTCGCGACCGGGATGGCGTCCCACTCTTTCTTGTCGAAGCCCGGGGCGAGGAGCTGAGAGAGTGACTCCGGGTCAATCTGCAGGATGGCTTCTTTTGGGGTGATCAGCCGTTCAGCGACGAAGTCCGTAGCAATCTTGACCGCCGCGTACCCCGTCCGCTTGCCGTTGCGGGTCTGGAGCATGAACAGGCGGTCGTCCTGGATCGTGAACTCGAAATCCTGGATGTCCCTGTAGGTCCGCTCGAGTTTGGTGGTGATATCCCGCAGCTGTTTGTAGGCCTTGGGCATCACCTTCTGCAGCTCGGCAATGGGCTGCGGCGTCCGGATGCCTGCGACCACGTCCTCGCCCTGCGCGTTGACGAGGAACTCACCGTAGAACTCCTTGGTGCCGGTGGCGGGGTTCCTGGTGAAGCCGACACCTGTCGCCGAGCGAGGTCCGGTGTTACCAAACACCATCATCTGCACGTTGACGGCGGTCCCGATGTGGTCGGGGATCTCATAGATGCGCCGGTACTCCTGCGCTCGCGGGTTCATCCACGATCGGAATACGGCGTTGCGAGCCATGGTCAGCTGATCCCGGGGATCCTGCGGAAACTGATGTCCTGATCGCGTGCGCACCAGCTGCTTGTAGCGGTGTACCACCTCACGCAGCGCTTCCTCGTCGAGCCCGGTATCCAGCGTGACGCCACGAGCGGCCTTGACAGCCGCGAACTCGTGCTCGAATACATCTTTCGGGATCTCGAGCACCACGCTTCCGAACATCTGCATGAAGCGGCGATAGCTGTCGAAGGCAAACCGGCCGTTGGCCGTGCGCGCCTTCAGTCCCTCGACCGCTGCGTCGTTGAGGCCAAGGTTCAGGATCGTGTCCATCATCCCCGGCATGGAGAATTTGGCGCCTGAGCGAACCGATACGAGCAGCGGATTGGTGGCCGACCCCAGCGTGGCGCCCGCGGCTTTCTCGAGCTTCTTGAGATTGACCCCAATCTCGGCATCGATCGCGGACGACAGCTTGCCGTGCTGCTGGTAGTACGCCGAGCAGACAGCCGTCGAGATCGTGAACCCCGGCGGGACGGGAAGACCGGCATTGGTCATTTCCGCGAGTCCAGAGCCCTTCCCTCCGAGGAGGTCACGCATGCTGCGGTTGCCATCGGCCTTGCCAAGACCGAAGAAGAACACGTGCTTCGCCTTCCGAACCTTCTTCGCCATCCGAACTCGATCTCCTACGCGGGGGCTGAATGCCTCCGCTGCTCAATCACGCGCAGGCACTCAGACTGCGCGCTCGTCTGCCACAATCTCCGAAATGTCAGCGATCCGCAAAATCAGGTCACGCAGGCCGGCGACCAGCTGCAGCCGCGCGTGGCGCAGCGCCTCATCGTCGGCCATCACGAGCACATCGTCAAAAAAGCGCGCGGCCGCTGGCTGAAGCGCCGCAATACCGGCGAAGGCGTCCCGGAAGTCGCCCCGGGTGGCCGATTCGCCAATTCCATCCGCACGCGTGTCCACCTCGGCCCAGAGCGCCTGTTCCGCTGGCTCGACAAGCCGGGCCTGAATGGCCTTCCACTCACCCGAATCCACCACGCCTTTGGTGATGTTCTTCACGCGTTTCAGAAGTCCCGCCACACCAAGGAGCGATGCCGAGCCGCTCATCTGCGCAAGCGCTTCAAGCTTCAACCGGGCTTCGAGCGGACTCACATTCTCGATCGACCCGTGCAGCACAGCTCGCACGTTTCTCACGTCGTATCCACGCTGCTCGAGCAGATAACCCAGACGGTCCGCCATGAACGCGAACAACGGTCCTCGCGCGTCTCCGTAGCCGCCAAATGGCTCGGCGGCGCGTGCCAGCAGCACGCCAAGTGGAACCCGAGCCTCGAGCCCGGTGAGTTGCGGGAGATCGGCCAGGATTTTGACAGCGCCCTGCGCCTGCCGTCGAAGACCAAGAGGATCGCGTGAACCGGTGGGACGCTCCCCGGCCGTGAACATGCCCACGACTGAGTCGAACTTGTCGGCCAGCGCCGCGGCAGCCCACACGATCGCCGCAGTACCGAGCTGCTGACGGGACGGCGGCGCGGCCTCTTCCACACCGACTGGCAGGTAGTGAAAGTAGATCGACTTCCAGACCCGTTCCGGCAAACCTTCGTGCCGGGCGTACACGCCGCCCATCGTGCCCTGGAGCTCGGTCAGTTCCCGAACCATGTCGGTCGCCAGATCCGCCTTGCAAAGACGGCCTGCGAGTTCGGCGTCCTTCGATACGTCTGCTGCCTGGCCCAGCGCCTGCTCAGCGATCCACTGCGCCAGGGCGGCCACGCGCTCGGCCTTTTCGCGATAACTCCCGAGCTTCTTGTGAAACAGGATCGTCGAGAGACGTCCGATGCGAGACTCGAGGCTCGCCTTGCGGTCGTCGTCCCAGAAGAATTGCGCGTCGCGGAGCCGGGCCACGAGTACGCGCTCGGCGTTGCGTCCAATCACTTCGGGTTTCTCGGCAGCCGTATTGGTCACCGCCAGAAACGCCGACTTGAGCACACCGTGTTCGTCAACCACGGGAAAAAAGTGCTGGTGATGAATCATCGTGGTCGTCAGCACTTCTTCCGGCAGGGTAAGGAACTCCGACGGAAAATGGCCCGCGACAACTGACGGATACTCCACCAGGTCGGGAACCTCCTGCAGCAGCGAGGAATGCGCCGCCACAAGACCACTGACGCGACCGCCGAGTCGCCGCGCATGCATCTCGAGCTCGCGCCTGATTCGCGATTCACGTTCGGCGCGATCGAGGATGACGAAGTTCTCCAGCAGTCGCGCCTGATACTCGTCAAAGGTCTTGATCTTGATCGCCCGGCCCGCACGACCGCTGGTCGTGAGAAACCGATGGCCGTACGTCTGCGATCCCGAGCGCACATCCTGAACGCTGGGGCCCTGTGAGGCCTCGGTACGACGGATCACAAACGGCACGACCCGCCCGCCGAACATCAGCACCAGCCAGCGGATAGGCCGCGCGAACACGAGCTCGCCCTTGCCATCGTCGAGGTAGGCATCCCACCTCATCTGCTTCGGGAACGTGAGATCGCGAAGCAGACCGCCCATGACGTCCGCGAGGACGTCCACGGTCGCCTTTCCGCGCTGGTGAAGCCGATACGCGAGGTAGGTGCCTTTCGGGGTTTGCAGCTTCTCGAGCGCGCCGACTTCAACGCCGTACTTCTTTGCAAAGCCGATCGCAGCCGGTGTCGCTTCTCCATCCGGCTTGAATGCCGCGGAGACAGGGGGACCGGTCACCACATCTTCGAAATCGTTCTGGCGCTCGGAGAGCTTTGCCACGCGCGCAGTCAGCCGTCTTGGCGTGCTGAACCCCTCCGCCGGAGCCGGCGAAGTCAGCCTGAACTCCTTGAGCCGCGCGTCAAGCTGCCGGGCGAACTGCGTCGTCAGCCCCGGCAGCCACCCCGCCGGGATCTCCTCGCAGCCGACCTCGATGAGCAACTCGCGATCCATCAGCTCTTCTCCTGCGCGGCGGCGTCAGGATTGCCATCGCCGACGTACGCCCTCGTGATTCGAACGGCAAGCTGGCGAACGCGGAGGATGTACGCGGTCCGCTCAGTCACGCCGATGCTACCGCTCGAATCGAGGATGTTGAACAAGTGCGAACACTTCAGGCAGTGCTCCAGCGCAGGCCAGACAAGTCCGGACGCGATCAGCCGTTCAGAGAACCCGTAGTTCTTGTCGAAGAGCTCCCGGTGGAGCGTCGCAAACTCCTCGGACGACATGTCCACCTGGCCAAAGGCGTACTTCGACTGATCGATTTCCTCCTGAAGCCGGACCTCGCCATACGACACGCCGCCTCCCCATTCGAGGTCGAACACGTTGTCAACCTTCTGCAGAAACATGGCGATGCGTTCCAGGCCGTACGTGATCTCACAGGAAATGGGTGCGAGGTCCATCCCGCCAACCTGCTGGAAGTACGTGAACTGGGTGATCTCGAGGCCATCGAGCATCACCTGCCACCCGATACCCCAGGCGCCGAGTGTCGGCGACTCCCAGTTGTCCTCCTCGAAGCGGATGTCGTGCTGCCGCGGGTTGATCCCGCAGGTTTCGAGGCTGTCCAGGTACAGCTGCTGAATCTCATCCGGCGAAGGCTTCACGATCACCTGAAACTGATGGTGCTTGAACAGACGGTTCGGATTCTGGCCAAAGCGGCCATCGTCTGGACGTCTGGATGGCTGGACGTACGCCACGCTCCAGGGCTTGGGCCCCAGGACGCGAAGCAGTGTTTCCGGGTGAGACGTGCCGGCGCCCACTTCGAGATCGAGCGGTTGCTGGAGCAGACAGCCGTGAGAAGCCCAGAACGCCGAAAGTTTGAGAATGAGATCCTGAAAGGTCACGAGACTGGCTGCACCATTCTGGCTAGGCGTGGCTCCGGACGTGGTGGAGCACGCGGTCTGACTTCAGCGTCTTTTCCAGGTGCATGGAGATCAAGCTCCGATGCACGCGCTCGAGCTCCCGAAGGACCCGGTGATCGGCAGGCACGTCACCCACGTGTTCGGGCCCCACGCTGCGGGACGCTGTGAGAAAGGCCATTGCTCCATCAGATAGCGTTGATCGTGATTCCGGATACAGGCCCTGCAACCGCAACAACCAGCACTCGAAGTACCGAGCCAACGGACTCACCGGTGCGCCAGCGGCCAATGCACCCAGCATTGACGCACCCAGACGATACAGACGCTCGTCGGCATCAGCGTCCTGTGCCCACTCGTCGAGTAGTTCCGCGAAGTACCCGACGTAACCCAACGCGTCCTCATCGACCCCGCCCCCGCCGGCTGGCACAGACGCCCCCATCAGCGCGAGCGGCGTTCGCACGGTTTCAACGAAGTTCAAGCCGACCAGTTCCCGTCGTTCCTTCTCGAAATACGCGACCCGTGCTTCGGTCAGCGGCTCGAGGGCACCGGTAAATCGCGATCGAGGTCGTCGCGCACCCTTGGCAACGCCTCGCTTCTTACCCCTGTCCCGCGTGAGGAACACCACAATGCGATCGGCTTCACCCAGCTTGTAGGTCCGGAGAATCAGCGCGTCTGCAGTGTATAGCGGCACGAAATGTCTTTATTTTACTGTCGTTTCGCGCCGGTTTTCCCGATCATGAGCGGACTTTTGGCCCGCTAGGGAATCAGGAATCGCGCGAAGATGGTCGCCAGCCCTAGAAACGAGAAGAACCCGATGATGTCGGTCAGCGTGGTGATGAAGACCGACGAGGCCAGGGCTGGGTCGATGTCAGCCGCACGGAGACCCAGCGGAATCAATGTCCCCGCCGTGGCCGCCACGAACATGTTGATGATCATCGCCGCACACAGCACGAGGCCAAGCGTGAGACTGCCGCGCGTGAAACCGGCGACGGCGGCAGCCAAAAGGCCAAGGATGACGCCGTTGCAGAGACCTACCAGGGCCTCCTTCATGAGCGCCTTCCGGGAATTCCCCCACGTGAGCTCGCCCAGCGCGATCCCACGCACCACGACGGTGAGCGTCTGTGTCGCGGCGTTGCCACCCATGCCAGCGACGACAGGCATGAAGATTGCCAATGCAGTGATGCGATCGATCGTGTTCTCGAACAACGCCACAACCGACGAAGCCAGAAAGGCCGTGATTAGATTGATCCCCAGCCACGGAAGACGTTTCCGAAGTGACTCACCCGCGGGAGTGAACGCGCGCTCGTCGCCCGCCACGCCGGCGAGCCGATAAATATCCTCAGTCGCCTCGTCCTTGATGACGTCGATCACGTCGTCCACCGTGATCACGCCGACCAGTTTGTTCTCCTCGTCAACGACGGGAATGGCGAGCAGGTTGTAGGACGCCACCTGACGCGCCACTTCTTCCTGGTCCATGTCCGCCCGCGCGCTGATCAGATCAGCCGTCATGATCCGCTTGAGCGGCGTCTCAGGCGCGACGAGCAGCAGGCGTCGCAGCGACGTCACACCAACGAGGTGACGACGCTCGTCCACGACGTAGAGATAGAACACCATCTCCACGTCGCGATTGGTCTGGAGTTCTGTGATGGCCTCTCCCACCGTGATGTCTTCGCTCAAGGCAAAGACATGCGGGTTCATGATGCGGCCGGCCGTGCGCTCGGCGTACTCGAGCAGGTTCTCGACGACGCTCGATTCCTTCGGCCGCATGAGGTCGAGTACCGCGCCGGACAACTCTTCCGGCAGGTAGTCGATCAGGGCAGCCGCGTCGTCTGACGGGATCTCCTGTGCGAGCTTGGCGATCTCTTCCGCGGTCCTGGTGCCAAGAAGAGCGGCGCCTGCCTCCGGGCCAAGCTCGGAGACCGCTTCCATCGCAAGGCGTCCGTTCCGGTCGGCGAGCAGGCTGAACGCCGCTTCCCGTTCCTTATCGCCGAGGTCGCTGAAGATTTGTGCGAGGTCTGCGGGATGCTGCTTCTGCAGCAGGTTCAGGAGGTTAGCGGTCGCACCAATGCGCAGCAGTCGTTTGACCGAGTCCAGAACGAGATCGATTCTTCGCTGCGCCGCCATGATGAGGCCTCGATGAACACGGCAATCACGTCAATGTAGCACGCTATTTCGGCGCGGCGACAGCTTTTCGACGCCACGTTTACAACTCTTCCCGCATTCTGACCCCGGCTTAGGACTCTCGGAGACCGATGTCGTCGAGCGCGCGTTCGTCATCACGCCACTCGGACCGTACCTTCACATGCAGATCCAGATGGATGCGCGCATCAAAGAATCGTTCGAGCTCGCGGCGAGAGGCAGTGCCAATGTCTTTGATCATCGCCCCTCCCTTCCCTATGACGATCGGCTTCTGTGACTCGCGCTCGACGAGAATCGTGCAGTAGATCGTGGAGACCTGGCCTGGCGCCGGTTCCTGAAATTGATCGATAAGAACTGCCGTGGAAAATGGCAGCTCGTCGTGCGTCAGTCGCAACACCTGTTCGCGGATGATCTCGCTCACGAAGAATCGGTCCGACTGATCGGTCACGAAATCCTCGGGGTACATCGGGTCTCCCACGGGCAGGTACTTGAGGAAGAGCGATTCGAGGACATCGACGTTCGTTCCGTCGGCAGCCGAGATCGGCACGATCTCGACAAACGGATGACTCTGGCTGTAGCGATCGATGATCGGGAGCAGTGCCGGCTTCGCGATCATGTCCACCTTGTTCAGCGCCAGCACGACGGGCCTCGAGACGTCCTTCATCAGTTCGAGCAAGTGACGATCGCCGGGTCCCGGCTTCGCGGAGACATCCACGATCAACGTCAACACGTCAACGTCGCGCATCGAGTCAAGTGCGACGTCAACCATGCGCACGTTCATCCGATGTGTGGGCTTGTGCACACCTGGAGTATCGACAAACACAATCTGTCCGTCGGCGTAGTTCTTGACGCCGACAATTCTGGTTCTCGTCGTCTGTGGCTTGTCTGACACGATCGCCAGCTTGTGACCGACGATGCGGTTCAGGAGTGTGGATTTGCCGGCGTTCGGCCGGCCAACGAAGGCGACGAAACCGGATTTCCTGCCCTCGTGAGGCGGCGTGACCTCACCGGCCGATTCGCGATCGTCAGAGGTCACGTGGACCTGGCCCGACTGGCGTGGTACGAGTGTCTCCGGCACGCAGCAGGCCTTCAAGATCGAGCCGCCGTGTGAACATTGCGAGTTGTCCGTCGGCCGTGCGAGGCCACTCGCCTGCCGGGCGATCCCAGTACAGCTCCACACCGTTGTTGTCGGGATCTCTCAGGTAGAGGGCTTCGCTGACGCCGTGGTCAGCCGCCCCGTCGAGAGCGATGCCGGCATCCAGTACACGACGCAACGCGTCCGCCAGTTCGGCCCTTGTCGGGTAAAGGATGGCGACGTGGTACAGACCTGTTGTGCCTGGAGCCGGCGTGGAGCCGCCAACGCTCTCCCACGTATTCAGTCCGATGTGATGGTGATAGCCGCCGGCAGACAGAAAGGCCGCCGACGGGCCGTATCGCTGCGTGATGTCGAAGCCGAGCACGTCGTGATAAAAGCCGATGGCGCGCTCGAGGTCCGCGACTTTGAGATGAACGTGGCCAATCCTGACGTCGGGATGCACGCTACTCCGTTCCTGCTGGCGTATTCGAGCGGCGCCTGACGCGCACCTTCGTGATCCGGCGGCGCTCGACTTCGATGACCTCGACGGCAAGATCGTCCACGTCGAACGTTTCCCCGACGTACGGCATGCGGCCGAGGTGCGACAGCAGGTAGCCTCCCAGCGTCTCGAATCCTTCGCGTTCGATCTCCACGCCGAGCCGATCCTTGACTTCGTCCACACTCACCTTGCCGCTGAACGCGAAGGTGCCGTGGCCTTCGTCTGTGACCGTGTCGCTCTCGACGTCGTACTCGTCGCGAATCTCGCCGACGATCTCCTCGAGCAGGTCCTCGACAGTCACCAGTCCGGCCGTCCCGCCGTACTCGTCCACGACGATCGCCATCTGGGCCTGGCGGCGCTGCATCTCTTTCAGCAACTCCGAGACACGCTTGCTTTCGGGGACCATGAACGCCGATCGCATGAGGGTCGTCAGGCGAGGTTCGGTGCCAGGCGGCAGCGCCACCATGTCCTTTACGAACACGATCCCCACGATGTTGTCCAGGTCGCCTCGATACACCGGGATGCGCGAATACTGTTCCTCACGGAAGAGCGCGCGGAGATCCGGGAGCGATGCATCGGCCTGAATCGCGATGATGTCCGGCCGCGGCGTCATCACTTCGCGTACCACGGTCTCGGTGAAATCGACGATCGACTGCAGCAGCTCACGGCTCTCCTCCTCGGAGATCGTGCCTTCCTCGCTCTGACCGTCGGCCGCCACGGGCGCCTTCGCATCGGTGCCGGCGTCGGCGCTCGCCACCGGGGTGTCGCGATCCGTCCCTGCTTCCGCAAGGTTGACCAGCAACTGCGTCATCGGCTGCATGACGCGGGCGATCGGATGAAAGGCCAACAGGAGAATATCGAGCACTTCTTCGGGATCCCGGCGGGCGACCAGCATGGGGAGCAGGTGCTCGCAGACCACGACGAACGCGACCAGCGACACGAAGAAGGTGGCCAGCGATCGCGCGTCGTTGACCGTGCTCAGCCCCGCAATGCCCACACCCGCGAGCACGGTGCAGAGCCCAATCAGGATGCGCAGCGGAATAAAGAGCTGGAGCGGTTCGTCGAGATATCGTCCGAGCTGTTCGCTGCGTCCGCCCCTTTCGGCCATGAGCCGGAGCGACAGACGCATCAGCGAACTGAAGGCCGCCTGAATCGAACCGAGGAACACGGTCGTGCAGGCGAGCAGAAAGAGCACGAGAGGTGTCACGATGACCTTTCGATCAAGCCTTCACGCAGACCGCCGCGCTTCCGCAGCCGCCTCTCGAGACGCGCCATTCGGCCGTCGTCTCCCTCGTGGTCGTACCCAAGGAGGTGGAGCAACCCGTGGAGCGCAAGGATACGGTATTCCACCTGCGCGGTGTGCCCCGCCTCGCGAGCCTGTCTGCGTGCTACCCCTGCGGCGATGACCACGTCTCCCAGGTCTCCCGGTTCGCCTGATGGGAACGACAGCACGTCCGTGGCGCTGTTCTTTCGTCTGTACTTCCGGTTCAGTCGTCGCACCTGATCATCCGGCACGATCGCTACGGTCATCGTTCCCTTCGCGCGGGCAGGCGCCACGCTCGTAAGCCACCCCGCCAGCCCCGTGGTCCGTACCCGGGCCGGCGCGACCACCTCGACCGCGAGGAGGTCAGCTGCCATTGGGGCGTGCGCCGTTGGACGACGCTTCGTACGCCTTGACGATCTGCTGCACGAGTCGATGACGTACGACATCCTTGTCGTCGAAGAACACGAACCCGATACCCTCGACGTCGCGCACGATCTTCAGCGCCTCAACCAGACCCGACATGCGGGCATTCGGGAGGTCGATCTGCGTGATGTCTCCGGTCACCACGGCCTTGGAACCAAAGCCGAGTCTCGTCAGAAACATCTTCATCTGTTCGGAGGTGGTGTTCTGTGCCTCGTCCAGGATCACGAACGCATCGTTCAACGTCCGTCCACGCATGAACGCGATCGGCGCCACTTCGATGACACCACGCTCGATCAGGCGGCCGGCACGCTCGGCATCCATCATGTCGAAGAGCGCGTCGTAGAGCGGACGGAGATACGGATTGATCTTTTCCTGGAGATCCCCCGGCAGGAAGCCCAGCCGCTCGCCAGCCTCCACGGCCGGACGCGCAAGGATGATTCGGCTGACCTTCTTGGCGACCAGGTAGCTCACGGCCTGCGCCATCGCAAGGTAGGTCTTTCCAGTACCAGCCGGACCGACGCCAAAGACGATGTCGAACTGGTCGATGGCGTCGAGATACTTCCGCTGATTGACGCTCTTCGGATTCACGCGGCGCCGAGTACCCGGGCCCTGGCCCTGGCGGGCGCCACCACGAAGAAAGTAGTCGCGGAGATCGACGTCTGCGTCTTCGATCAGGAGCTGTGCGGCCGTCTTCACGTCACCGTTGGCGAGGGTATAGCCCTCGTTCATCAGGAGCCGGAGCTGTTCGAAGATTCGCTGGGCGCGCTCTTCGTCGGCCGGCTTTCCCTGCACGATCAGCTCGGATCCCTGCGTGCGGATGTCCACATTCAACAGCGATCCGATGTGCTTCAGGTTCGCGTCGTGCGCTCCATAAAGCGCCTCTAATCCGTCAGCCGGCAGGGCAATCTTTCTCATTTCTTTGGCAGTAGATGCAGCTCCCTCAGCTGTTTCGGGTCAACCGGGGATGGAGCGTTCGACATCATGTCGATGGCCGCGGCGGTTTTGGGGAAGGCAATCACTTCCCTGATCGAACTTTCGTTGGCCAGCAGGGCGACCATCCGATCGAGGCCGAGTGCAATGCCGCCGTGCGGTGGCGTGCCGTACTCGAGTGCCTCGAGGAAGAACCCGAAGCGGAGCTTCGCCTCCTCATCACTGATGTTCAGCAGCGAGAAGATGCGGCGTTGCTGCGCAGCGTCATGGATTCGAATGCTGCCGCCGCCGATCTCGCTGCCGTTGAGCACGAGATCGTACGCCTTGGCACGCACCTTCCCTGGCTGATCCGCAAGCAGCGCGAAGTCGTCGTCATGAGGCGACGTGAACGGATGGTGCATCGACACGTACCGCTTGTCTTCCGGATCCCATTCCAGGAGTGGAAAGTCTACAACCCACAGGAATGCGTACTCCTCCGGGTTGAGGAGACCCTTCTGTCGAGCCAGTGCCAGCCGAATCTGGCCGAGCAGCTTGGATGTCGCGTCAGGCTCGCCAGCGGCAACCAGCAACAACTCACCGTTGCCTGTGGACGAGGTGTCCAGCAATCGTCGGACTTCGACCTCACCGAGCGCCTTCATCACCGAACTCGTGATGGTGCCGTCCTCTGCCCGTCGCGCCCAGACAAGACCCGCCGCGCCCATCTGCTTGGCCTGATCGACGATCCCGTCAACCTCGCTTCGCGAATATCCACCTGCCTGCTTGACCACGAAGCCGCGTACCGTGCCGCCCCCGGCCACAATCTCCCGGAACACGCGGAAGCCTGAGTCGCCGAAGATCTCTCGGAAATCCTGGATGGGCATTCCGCATCGCAGGTCGGGCTTGTCCGAGCCGTACTTCGCCATGGCTTCCGCATAGGGCATGCGCTGGAAGGGCGTCGAGATCGTTCGTCCGACCACGGCGAACACGTCGTGCATCAACGGTTCGATCATCGAAAAGATCGTCTCAGGCCGGGCGAACGACATCTCGACGTCCACCTGCGTGAACTCGGGCTGGCGATCCGCACGCAGGTCCTCGTCGCGGAAACAGCGACAGATCTGCACGTAGCGGTCGATGCCAGACACCATCAGGATCTGCTTGAAGAGCTGCGGCGACTGCGGCAGCGCGAAGAACTCGCCCGGATGCACACGGCTCGGCACCAGGTAGTCGCGGGCGCCTTCGGGCGTGGATTTCGTCAGAATCGGCGTCTCGATCTCCCAGAAGCCATTCGCATCGAAATACTTGCGAATCGCGGTCGTGACCCGGTGCCGGAGGCCGATGTTCCCCTGCAGACGTGGGCGACGCAAATCGAGATAGCGGTACTTCAGACGCACGTCCTCTGAGACCGGAGTGTCGTCGGCCACCGGAAAGGGCGGGGTCTTGGCTTCGTTGAGCAACGTCAGCTTTCGAACCACCACCTCTACGTCGCCTGTTTCCAGCTTCGCGTTCGCCGTCTCGGCCGAACGCCGGCGCACCTGTCCTTCTACGCCGATCACGAACTCCGACCGGAGACGCTTGGCCTTGGCCATCAGGACTTCGTCGTCTTTGTCGAAGACGACCTGTGTGACTCCCGCGCGGTCGCGAACATCCACGAACAGCAATCCGCCCAGATCGCGGACGCGATGTACCCATCCCAACAGCACCACATCAGAGCCCACATCGTCAGGGCGCAGCGCCCCGCAGGTGTGGGTGCGCGTCAGGTTTCCCAACTGTTCAGCCACGTCGTGTCAACGCCTCGAGAATAGCGGCCCCCGCCGCGGATTGTTCGTGGGTCAGCTGCGTCTGAGCAGCAAGATTCTTCACCGTCACCGTTCCCGCCGCGATCTCGTCAGCGCCGAGCAGCGCCACGAACGGGATTCCTCGCCCGTCAGCGTACTTGATCTGCTTCCCGAGCTTGTCCGGGTCCGGGTACACCAGCACGCGCAAGCCCGCGGACCGCAACCGGCCGGCAAGCGCCAGCGCCGGGCCAACGCTGGAGGCGTCGAAGAGCGCCACCATGACATCGGCGGGCGCCGAGGGCAAGCTCGCCGGAAACATCCCCCGCTCCCCCATCACCACGAGGATTCGCTCCAGACCGAGGGAAAACCCGCATGCCGGAATGTCCTGGCCAGAGGACATGCCCACGAGGTTGTCGTAGCGGCCGCCGCCACCCAGACTCCCGGCCAGGTCGGCGACGTTCACTTCCATGATTGCGCCGGTGTAGTACGACAGTCCTCGGGCCAGCGTCGGATCCCGCTCGA
>JABFSA010000156.1 GCA_013140775.1 Acidobacteriota bacterium
CTGCGACGCGCGTCGTGACGTCGACTTCCGCCCGTCCGAGCGCGCCTTCGCGGCGGTAGTCGATGGAGATTTCGGCGCCGTTGGCCCAATCACCGGGTGACGATGCCTCGACGTTCAACGACACAGACGCCTGCGCGCCGCTCAAGAAGGCCGCCGATCCGCGGCCGCCGCCGGCTGGCGCGAGGGCGTGAGCCGGCAGCGCCGGATCGCCTGGATGCGCCGGCCATTTCGTGCGCGCGACCGCGATCGGTGGCGCGGCGACGCGCGCGACGTACGCGATCGCGCCGCCGTTTTCGAAATAGCTGCGCACCGCATAGCTCGTCGTCGAGCTCACATGGAGCCCACCGAACAGCCGCTCGAACTCACGCCATTCCTCGACACGCACCACCGCATCCACCGGTCCGCGCTTTGTCGGCCCGATGAAGCCGGCGATATCGGAGCGCAGCGAAGCCTCGGGCTCCGGTGGGCGCGCGATCTCGAATGTGAGGCCTGGCGTGGCGTGAGCGGGCATCAGGATTGTCCATCGACGTCGAGGCCTTCGTGGCAGATCTCGACCGTCTCGATCGAGATCTCGTTGTTCTTGGCGTTGAGGCCGGGGCCGCTCCACTTGCACGCCCACGCGCGCTTGAAGTTCCAACGCATCACTTCCTGCTTGTTCTCGTCGAGCAGCACCACCGAGCCGTCAGTGCGTGTCACCTGTCCATTCATGCCGTCCAGAATCCAGTTCCAGAACGCCAGATCCGCGGTGATGCCGCGCTTGAGCGTGATGTTGGTGAACTTCTTCAGCCCGGGGATCTTGCGGACGGTGATGTCCTCGCTACCGTTGCGGTACTCAATTGGCGGCACCTCGACCTCGAGTCCCGACGCCTCCGTGAACGACCCGCGGACGGCTTTGCCGTCGTTGCTGATGCCGTTGACGGTGACGAGGAAATTGAAGCCGCCGTAGGGATCTTCACGAAACACAGGTGGCATGAGCGTTCCTCCGTAGTGATCTCACGAACGTGTCCGGCTAGGCCTGCAGGTCCAGCGTCTTCTGCTGGATGCGGAAGATGACGAACTCAGCCGGCTTGACCGGTGCGATGCCGATCTCGCAAATGAGCCGTCCGTTGTCGATGTCGTCCGCCGTCATGGTGTCGCGCCCGCAGCGCACGAAGAAGGCTTCGGCGGCGGTGAGGCCGAACAGCGCGCCCGATCGCCACACCGTGGTGAGGAAGTTGGTAATCACCTGACGCACCCGGGCCCACAACGCATCGTCGTTCGGCTCGAAGACCACCCACTGGGTGCCCTCGTCGATCGATTCCTCGACGAACAGGAAGAGCCGGCGCACGTTGACGTACTTCCACAGCGGATCGCTCGACATGGTGCGCGCGCCCCAGACGCGGATGCCTCGGCCATCGGGACGGAAGTCGCGGATGACGTTGACCCCGCGCGGATTTAGGATGTCGTGCTCGCCTTTGACGATCTGGAACTCGACCGGCTTGCGCGTCGGACCGAGATCCTGGTTCACGATGCCGCGGACCACTTCGTTGGCCGGCGCCTTGTGCACGCCTCGCTCGATATCGGTGCGCGCGTAGATGCCAGCCACGTGCCCGGCCGGTGGAATCAGGATGCTGTCCTGTGAGCGCGTATCGAAGACGCGGATCCACGGGTAGTAGACGGCGCCGTAGGTCGTGTCCTGCGGCGGCTGGATGTTCTGTACGAGCCCCTGGCCGGCCGCAATCGAGAGGATGGCAAACCGCTCTTTGAGCAGTTCGCACTGCGAGATGACCGCCGCCGTGATTTGGTTGTTGTTGGCGATGGTGCCGTTCACCTCATCCGGCGCCAGCAGCATGTTGACCTCGTCGATCGTCGCCAACCCGGCGAGTCCGGTTCGCAGATTCGGCGCGAGCGCGGGGTTGCCGCTGAAATCGCCGGGCGTGATCGCGGCTCCGTTGCCGCCACCGGCCATCTGGCTGCCGTCGGTGCCAGCGGCGAGGTTGGTCGCGGCGACGTTGTTGGGCCGTGAGGGCGGCGCCGCCGTCGGCGCGTTGAGCTCGAACCAGCTTGCGCGGACAACGGGCGAAGCGTTGACGGCGGCGATCGCCTGGGCCGGCGTATTGTCCGGGATGTTGTCGAACGTCTGCGCCACGCCCGCGGCGTCGGTGATGGTGACCGCGAACGAGTTCGCGTTCGTGCCGTTTGCCACCGCCACGGTGACGGCGTTCGCAGCCGCGCCGCTGGTCACCGCCTGGATCCGCAGCGCCGTGTTGGGATCAGCGGTCGGCAAATTGAAGAAGGCGGCCGTACTCGGCGCAAAGGCCGTGTTGGCCGGACGACCCGGTGCCACCGCACCGCCGCCGGTGTTCACATACTCGACCTGGACCAACTTCGACGCGCTGTTGATCACCGCCTCCGCGAAGTTCGACCGGCCGCGCAACGCGGTGAGGTTGTCGTAGTCCTCGAGCACGTCTGGCTCGCGGCGCTGCGGATTGGACTGGTTCGCGGGATTCAGCGGGTCGACAAACGGCGTCGGGATGCCGTTGACGTAGTACAGCAGCGTGATCCGGAACCAGTTGGCCGAATTCTGCGTCGAGGCCTGCACGCGCAGGAGAACGTGGTTTCCCCAGATACCGGGCCCAGTGGCCGTGATCCGCAGGACGTTGTTGGCGACGCTCGTCGCCAGATCCAGCCCCGCGGGTGCGGCGCCGGCCCCAACGACACGCGCGATGAACGCGCGCTGGCCGCCGTTGTCGAAAAAGCCGCGCACGCCGAATGGCATGTACGACACCAACGGATCGAGCGTGTCGCCGAACCACCGGAGATAGTCGCCCCAGCTCGTGACCAGCCGCGGCAGCGTCGGCCCTCGTTCCGCGAGGCCGACGAACCCGGCCGTGCTCGTGCCTACCCCTTCAATCGGCCGCGGTCCCGACGCGACTTCCTCGACATACACTCCAGGACTCAGGTATTCCGGCATCGTTCCTCCTCGTCTCTCTACGAAACCGTGATCGTCTGACCGCTGATCAGCGCGCCTGGCAGCGTGATCGCGATCGATCCACTGCGTGCGCCGCGCTGGTCTGTGGCCGTGATCGTCGTCGCTACGCCGGGGACCACCCAGCGGAGAGACAAGCTGAATGCGCCCCGTTCATCAGTGAGCGTTCGCTCCCGCAGGCCCTCCTGCACGAGCACATCGGCAACCGGGTTGCCGTTGACATCCTCGACAACGCCGCGAAGCACCGCGAGGTGCGGCGCAAAGGGATAGGCGGCTGCCGGCAGCAGCGCCAGCGGCGTGGTCCGCGTTGTCAACGGCGCCGGAGGGTGTGCGTGATCCCAGGGTGGGACCGCGAATGACAAACCGTCGCTGGTGGCGCGGAACAGCGGGCGGTAGTACGGTGACGTGACCCGAAGACGATGCGTCAGCGCGGGCTGGGTGAGGTCAATCGCGAGACCAAGCCCGGGGAAGATGACGACACCTGATGCGGTGGTCACGGCGTCGCGATCCCCTTCGCGCCAGTCGGCTCCGTTCTGTACGTCGAGTGCGATGTCGAGCGCACCGAACGGCGCCTGTCCGGTGAGGTCGTCCACCAGGCGGAAACCGACCGGGCTGTAGAGGAACAACCGCTCCGCGGGTAGCGGACGCCAGACCGTCATGGCTGCGCCTCGGCAATCGAGGGCCGGATCTCGCGAGAGACCACCGGCACGCGTCCCTGCGATGTGCGCGTGTCGAGATCGACGACACGCACGTCGTAGGTCAGCGACAGGCGGTAGGGTTTCTGCACTGCATAGAACACGCGCGAGCGTTCTTCCAGCGTAATCGGCGTCAGTGTGATCTTGAGGGCCACCGAGGTGTTCTGCAGCGTCGCGCCGAGCAGCTGTGGGCCGCTGAGGATGGCGCCGTCATAGAGAACCTGCAGCGTCCGTCCGAGGATTTGGTGATCGGTGAAGCGATCGCCGCTCCACGCCGTCATCATGTATTTCAGGAGCAGCGCCATCGGCGGTTTCGAGATCCGCACGGACGGCGTCGCCGGTGCCGGCAGGTCCGTCCGGACAGGCGGCCGGTTGCGCTGGCTCGGGTCTTCGATGACTTCGAACAGGAACAGCGTCAACCGTGCCGGATCTGTCGAGATGTTGCCCTGGAGGTCGTGGATCTCGGCGACGGGCGGTGGTGCCGGAACGAGCGTGCTGAAACCCTGGGTCAAGAATCGCTGAAGCGTCCGCGAGACGTCAGCGATGACATTGAAGTCCGGCATTCACCGGCCCTAGAGCAAATGAAGCGCCAGAAACACGCGGACGCGATCAGTGGTGTTTTCCGAATGAAAGATGCAATCGCGCGAGGCGTCGCTACCGCGAGGCTGGACGAAATGCGCCAGCCAGCCAGTCGCCGCCCGCCGCCGCTTCTCTCCGTCGACGCCTGTTTTTCCGAAGAATTCGCGCGGAGCGCCAACAGCCGCGTCTCTTGGACCAAATGGTCCATGTGGTACAGGTGGTTCGCAGAGCGCCGCCGCGATTTACGAGGCGGTTCTCTGCGCGAACGAGATGATAGAAGGCCTGCGAAACGCGTCGACTACAACACCGTCCGTCTACACTCTGCCGGTGTTGCCCCTGTTACGGCCCAGGGACGGACTTCGATGGGTGCTCCCTTCTCAAAGCCAGCCATCGAAAACATTGTGCTTGAAATGGAACGCTAGATTCGCGTCGGCCGTCACCGGTTGCGCGAGATCGCCTCACCGCTACGCCGTATACGCTGATCCGGTGGCATCGCCAGCTCGTGGCTCGAAAATGGACCTCTCGGACCTGCTCCGGTCGTCGCGCGGTGCTCGCCGAGATCGAACGCCTCGTGGTGCGGATGGCCGACGAGAATCCGACGTGGGGGTACACCCGGATCCAAGGGGCCTAGCAGAACGTCGGGCATTGCGTCGGTCGCTCCACGATTGCACGGATTCTGAAGGCCTATGGGTTGCCGCCGGTACCGCAGCGACCCACGTCGTGGCAGACGTTTCTTCGGGCGCAGTGGGGCGTGATCGCCGGCGCGGATTTCTTCACCACGGAAGTCTGGACGTGCCGTGGACTCGTCTCGTACTACACCCTGTTCGTCATCGATCTGGCCTCCCCCGGTCGTCCTCGCGAGCTCGACCCCGTGGCCCAACAAGATGTTCATGTAGCAGGTCGTCCGATCGCTGACCACGACGGACGAGGGCTTTCTCGTCGCGCATCGCGTGCTGATCGGCGATCGCGACGGCAAGTGGGGCCACAACATCCGCGAGCGACTCGGCGACGCCGGCATACGCGTGCCGCAGATGCCCACTCGGCACCCAATGCGAACGCACATGCCGAACGCCTCGTACGATCTATTAATTTAAGACCGAATGCCTCTAGAACCTGCGCGAGGAGGAAGTGATCACCGTCGCCCGATACGAATGACACGCGTCTGTAGATGAGTACTTTATACGTACCGAGCAACACGCGCTAAGTGAGCGACTCGATTGTGATAGGACTGTGATACGTCAGGGTCAAACCCTCGAAGAACATCGAGGTTTACGGCAGCATACCAAGGGATAGTTTCAGAAGGCTAAGTCGCTGATCGCGTGTATGTTGCTACGGTTCGGTGTGGCTCGGTGTCGCTCGCCCGCTTCGCTTTCCAAGCGTGCGCCTTCAACCACTCGGCCATCTCTCCGTCTTTAGAATCAACAACTTGCGAGTAGTCGGCAGACGATTATCGCACACGCCACATGCGATCGCTCCATTGGACTAGAAGCCACGCGTTTTCAGTGACTTGCAGCAAGCGAAGGCAGGCAGCAACGGCCGGATTGTGTAGGACCTCCTGATGTGGCTCGATCGCTTACGGGCGTTCGAGCCCGCCGACCGCAGGCGACGCTCAGGACAAGTCGTTGCCTTGGCCACGTTGTCCGCGCCAGATGGCCTCACACGCTGCGAGGGTTTGGAGATGTTACGCGGCCTCACGAGGAGCAGCCCGAAACACGGGCTGTACAGCATCAACGCCCACGTACCGCATGCCGCCAGTGCGCTCGGCACGCTCCACTGATTTGAGAGCCTGCCGGTGAAGCAGACGGTGCCGTGGATGCGCGCGCAGGCGAGCGTATCCGGCCGCGTCGGCGTGCCCACCAATCCCAGCCCGTCGTCAATGACACGCGGCGTCTGCGGGATTGACAAGTTCGGAGTCCGAAGTTACACTCTCTTCCGTGCCCAGGAAGACGCCCTCACCGCTCGATGCCCCGCCGCTCGACCGGCGCATCGCCACCGGCCTCCACAAGCTTGGGCTCGCCCTCAAACACCAGACGTGGAGCCAAGCCAGCGCAGACGGTCTGTCTCCGACACAGGGGCAGATTCTCGCCATTCTTGCGGTCGACGGCGCGCTCAGCGCGTCGGAGGTGGCGGCGCGTCTCGGGATCGGCCTGCCGACGATCAGCGAAGCGGTCACGACGCTGACTGACAAGCGCCTCGTGCGGCGCGCGCCGGATCAGCGTCACCCACGGGCCCGGCTGCTGCGGCTGACGGCTGCCGGCAGTCGCCTGTCGGCTCGCACTCGGGCGTGGCCAGAGTTTCTCACGCACGCCGTCCGATCGTTGAGTGACGCTGAACAGGCCACGCTCCTCACGGCGCTCATGAAGATGATCCGCACGCTGCAGGAGCAGGGCCAGATTCCGATCAGCCGGATGTGCGCCACGTGCACGCACTTCCGTCCGCGCGTGCGCAGCGGCGCAACGCCGCACCACTGCGCCTTTGTCGACGCCCCGATGGGGTCACAGCATCTGCGACTCGACTGCGACGACCACGAGCCTGCGCCGGAGGATCAGCAGCGCATCGCCTGGGCCCGCTTCGCAAGCGCCGTGTGAACTACACCACAGAACACGTGCCGACATGTGACAACGGGTGCCAGATGGGCTGCGCGTGCCACGACGACGAAGAGAGGTGACCGATGACAACAGCAATCCCCGGCTATACGGCTGGCACGCCCACCGTCGCGCGCTCGCCGGTGTCCCTCGCCGACTTCGCGCTGATGCAGAAGAGTGTGCTCTTCGGAGACGACGATGTGCGCGCGTTGCGCCAGTCGTACGACGTGGTCGAGGACCAGGTCGAGGCCATCCTCGATGTGTGGTACGGGTTCGTCGGCTCGCAGCCCCACCTTCTCGCTTCGTTCACGAACACGAGCAGCCGTGACCCGATTGGCGATTATCTCGCGGGCGTGCGCCGTCGGTTCGGCCAGTGGATTCTCGACACGGCGCGTGCTGAGTACAACCAGGCGTGGCTCGACTACCAGCACGAAATCGGTCTGCGGCACCACCGGGCGAAGAAGAATCAGACCGACGGAGCTGCCTCGACCGCGATCGTGCCCTTCCGCGATCTGTTCCTGCTGGTCGTCCCAGTGACGACGACGCTCAAGCCGTTCCTCGCGAAGCGTGGCCACAGCACGGCCGAGGTGGAAGCGATGCACGCGGCCTGGGTGAAGTCGTGCCTCCTCCAGCTGACCCTCTGGAGCCATCCATACGTGAAGGACGGCGACTTCTAGTGACACCGCCCGCTGCGCCCGCGTGGTCGACGTCGCGCTGGTTCAACACGCCCGAGGCCCTCATACTCGACGCGCTGCGTGGACGGGTGGTGATGCTCCATGCGTTCCAAATGCTGTGTCCGGGATGCGTCTCGCACGGCATTCCCCAGGCGCAGCGGGTGGCCAGCCAGTTCGCTGATGCCCCGGTGACCGTCGTGGGCCTCCACACCGTCTTCGAGCACCACGACGTGATGGGACCGGACGCCCTGGCGGTGTTTCTCCACGAATACCGCGTGCGATTCCCGGTCGCCGTCGATCGTCCAGGTCCGGCCGGTGACCCGCTGCCGGTGACGATGCGGGCATACGGCATGCGCGGCACGCCAACGGTCGTCTTGATCGACGCGGCCGGTCGCGTCCGCCAGCAGGTGTTCGGTGCCTACGACGACCTGAAACTCGGACGGGACCTCGGTGTGTTGGTAGCCGAGGTCCTCACCGCGAGGCAGCGTCCCTCCGAGACCGGCCGACCGCGACCCCTGACCACTCCAGACTGTGACGAGACTGGCTGCGCCCACGAAGAAGGCCAGCCGAGCCTGCGCGCCACCGGGCCCGGGGATGACCGATAACCGTGAGCGGCTGGTCGGAGGTTCGGCATCAGCCCCTCGCGCGCTGGCACGGATGCGCCGCGCGGTCTACCAGGTTCACCTCTGGACCGGGCTCGTGCTCGGGCTCTACCTCGTCATGCTCAGCCTCACCGGGAGCGCGCTCGTCTATCGGCTCGAGCTGAATCGGCTGTTCCAGGCGCCGGCGCCCACCTTCGACCCCGACCGGGTGCCGATGGCGAGCGACGCGCTCGCCGAGGCCGCTCGACGGGCCTATCCCGGCTACGACGCGACTGCGGTCGGAACCCGCATCAGCCGCAACCGGCCCGTCGTGGAGGTCCGGCTCGAGCGGGGTGACGACCTCCTCGAGCGCCTTTTCGATCCCTACACGGGCGCCGACCTTGGCGACGCGATGTCGCCGGTCATGCGTACGTTGACCTGGCTGGCGCGCCTGCACGACGACCTGTTGCT
>JABFSA010000135.1 GCA_013140775.1 Acidobacteriota bacterium
CCGCGAGTGAACACACGGACAGCCACCTGATGGTGTATTTGCCGGCCGAGCGTCTCCTCTACACTGCCGACACGTCAGTTGCCGGCATGCCGAATCCGAACCAGGTCCAGGTACTGCGTGCGACGCTGGCGGCGTCGGATCGCCTGAAGCTGCAGTGGGACTCGATGCTGCCTTCGCATGCCATCAATCCGGAGCGCGCCGTGCCGCGAGCGGAGGTCGAGAAGCTGCTGGCCGCGTCGGCGACAAACTGATCCGGGGGTAGCGGAGGGCGCTGCGGGCGGTCAGTACGGGTGCTTGCTGAATAGCGCCAGCAGTCTGGGCTCGGTCTGGGAGTCTTCCTTCAGGTCCAGGAGCGGCCGCAGTTCGGCCAGCACGAGTTCGCGATCGAGCCGTTCACCTTGTCGAACCACCACGCCTTCGATGTCCAGCCAGTCCTGGGGTCGGCCCGCGAACGCCTTCAACACCAGCAGGTCTTCGGCGGAGCAGGTCGTCAGCGCGGCATCTGGTGCCAGCACAAAGGCGGACGCGCGCGCAACCACCCCGGCCTCGAACGGCAGCCCGCCAAGAGAGATGTCGAGTGGAATCCGATCGGCCGTTTCCACGAGTAGCACGCGGCGCTCAATTGCGAATCTGCGCGCGTCCGGCACTCGCGGGGCATAGTGGGCCAGGATCGGGTCGATGAATCGCTCCTCGCCGCCGAGGCCCGTGAGCAGGGTCAGATCGACGTCCCGCGTCTGGCGGGGTTCGCCCCATCGCTGTACGGCAAGCCCGCCGATGACACAGCAACTCCAGCCGCGCGTCACGCAGAATGCCTCAAAGTCCGCGGCCGCTCGGAAGAGGGCGTTCACCGGCCTCGGCGCGCGTGCAGGCGGTCTTGCAGATCGACGAGGCCAGACCAGGTGCGCCGACCCGGAGGAAGCGGGATACGGAGCGCCAGATCGATGAGATCGTCGGTGGCCTTCAACGCCACCGCGGCGTCGAGATCGCGCAGTTCACGCCAGCGCATCTCGTCCAGGAGCCGTCCGGTATTCACCCACTGCCGGACGTACGCCTGCTCAGCATCACGAGTCATTCAGCGTTCAGAATAACGGGTTCGCAGGGTGAGGTCGAGCGTTCACTCTACCGGGCACGAGGCGCTGCAGCTCGCCCGGATCTTCAAGGACTGACTGGCATGGGCGCCGGTTACCGGGTTCCAGTTGGCCACCAGTTCTCGATTGGGGTGATCTGCGACGGGCTCGCGTCGTCCGTGAGCGAGACGACGAGGAATCGCTGACCATCTGGTGAGACGACGTACTGAGAGCCAAGTCCTCCTGTTTGCACGGCGCCGTTGAAGATGCGAACCGGAAAGAGCGGTGTGGCCTCACCAAGCTCGAGGCTACGGCCATCGGTCGATGCCTGAACCGGGACAGTCATCAGCCGATCGTCCAGCCCCACGAAGAACAGTCCCCGCCCATCCTGCCGCCATTCGGGCTGAGCACCACCCATCGTGGAGACGCGCACCCGCTCGCCAGGCCCAGGGAACATCTGAACGTAGACCTCGGACTGCCCGCTTTCGTCTGACGCGAACGCCAGCCAGCGCCCGTCGGGAGACACGCTTGGCATTCGGTCATCGAAGCGGGTCCTGACGAGAGCGATCGGGGTGCGAACGCCGTCTACGGGCACCGCCCAGATGTCCAACCCCGTGTCTCCGGACGACTGATTCCCTGATAGATCAGAAACCGGCCGTCCGGTGACCAGTCGTGCAGGCTCTTCAGCTCAGGCGTGTCGGGGACGACGACTTCCGAGCCAGGATCGCCGCCCACAGACGTCGTGATAAGCGCCGACCGATTCTCCCGCGCGCGGTAGAGCGCGATACGGCGACCATCCGGAGACCACACCGGCTGTGTGCCTCTCGCCGAACTCGGACTCCAGGTGCCACGGGTGAGATCGACGATCCAAGTGTCGGCGATGCCGCCCTCGACCCGCCGAACGAGAAGCCGACGGCCATCCGCGGACAGCGAAGGATCCGCGAGGTCGCCCTGCGGGGTGACACGCCCAAGCTCCTGGCCAGAGCGGCCGAACCAGATCAGCTGTCGGCTTGTGGGCCTGAGAGGTCCTCGCCCTCGACAAGTTCCATGACGAGCGCGGCCAGGCCTCCGCCTTCCTCGAGGCCGTAGATCGCTGCGATGTGCGGGTGATTCAGGGACGCGAGGGTCCTGGCTTCGCGCGTGAACCGCGAAAGGCGGTCGGCGTCATGAGCAAAGGCTTCGGGCAAGACCTTGATCGCGACCTCACGATCGAGTTTAGTGTCGCGCGCGCGAACACCTGACCCATCCCGCCTTCGCCGATGGGCGCGGTGATCTCGTAGACGCCGAGGCGGGTGCCCGGAGGAAGGGCCAAGGCGTCAGAAGTATACGGGTGCACTATACTCCTCCGACACCATGCGCTTCAGGAGGCTTGAATGAAGATTGCTCCGATCTTGTGCGCCGTCGGCGTGCTCTCCTGTCTGTCAGCCAGACCCGCCCTCGCCGCTTCGTGCGAGAGCCTCGCGAAGGTTGCGTTGAAAGACGCCACGATCACGTCGGCCCAGATCGTGCCAGCAGGGCAGTTCGCGCCGCCCGGTGAGCAGGCCGAACGAGGGCCCAGTCCCTTCAAGATGCTCGGCGACTTCTGTCGCGTGGCCGCCACGCTCACACCCACCAGTGACTCCGACATCAAGGTCGAGGTCTGGCTGCCGGCCGCGAACTGGAACGGTAAGTTCCAGGCGGTTGGTAACGGTGGGTGGGCCGGAGTGATCAGCTACGCCGCGATGGCAGAGGCCGTGCGTGCTGGATACGCGAGCGCTTCTACCGACACCGGCCACGTGGGCGGTCGAGGAACCTTCGCTCTCGGTCATCCGGAGAAGCTGGTCGATTTTGCCTGGCGCTCGGAGCACGAGATGGCGGTCAAAGCCAAGGCGGTCGTGCAGGCGTTCTACGGCAGCGGCCCCAAGCTGTCGTACTGGAATGGCTGCTCGACGGGTGGACGCCAGGGCTTGAAGATGGCGCAGATGTTCCCCGATGACTACGACGGCATCATCGCTGGCGCACCGGCCAACCGCACCGCGATTTCCCTTTGGATTGCCGACGCGGTCCTGAAGGATCCGGCCAGCTATATTCCGCCGAGCAAGTATCCGGCGATCCACAAAGCCGCGGTCAACGCCTGCGACGCTGGAGACGGGCTGAAGGACGGCCTCATCCGCGACCCCCGCTCATGCCACTTTGATCCGAAGGTCCTGGAATGCAAGGCCGGCGACGGCGCCGACTGCCTGACTGGTCCGCAAGTGGAGGCGGCGAGGAAGATCTACTCCAACGCGATCAACCCGCGTACCGGCAAGGAGATGTTCGCGTCACTGGTGCCGGGCACCGAGCTCGGCTGGGGCGTGCAGGCCGAGGGTCCGGAACCGTCGGCGAACATCTACGACCAGTACCGCTACGTTGTCTTCAAGGATCCGAACTGGGACTGGAAGACCTTTGACTTCGACAAGGACGTGGTTCGTGGCGATCTGCCAGAGAACCTGATTATGAATGCCACCGATCCGAACATGGATCGATTCTTCGCACGTGGCGGGAAACTCCTGATGTACCACGGGTGGAGCGACCCGAACGTGCCGGCGGTGAACACCGTCAAGTATTTCGAGCAGGTGGTCGAGCGTCTGGGCGGTTACGCGAAAGCAGACGACCGGGTACGACTGTTCATGGCGCCAGGTATGGGTCACTGCCGTGGCGGTGAGGGGCCCAACGTATTCGACACGGTTGGTGCGCTCGAACAATGGGTCGAGCACGGCAAGGCGCCGGGGCAGTTGCTTGCCACGCACAGCACCAACGGCAAGGTGGATCGCTCGCGACCACTATGCCCACATCCCCAGGTCGCTGCCTACAAGGGGATGGGCAGCATCGACGACGCGGCCAACTTCGTCTGCCGAGCGCCCTAGTTGAAGAGCACGGGATTCGGGGCTCGAAGTGCGTAGTGCTCGGCTTTAGCCGAGCCGTCGAACCGAGTTGCATCTCGAGCCTAGAGTCCCGAGCCCAGAGTCCAGAGCCGACGAGGTCTTAGTTCGCTGCCAGTCCTCGGCATTCGAGCATGGGCCCGATCGCCGGTCCGCGCCCGCGGAAGTCACGAAACATCTCGTCGTAGTCGCGCGTGTTCCCGCGCGACAGGATCAGATCGCGGAAGCGTTGACCGTTCTCACGCGTCAGGCCGCCGTGCTCGGTGAACCACGCAAACGCGTCGTGCGACAGCATCTCTGCCCAGAGATACGCGTAGTATCCCGCGTCGTACCCATTGGCCCAGATGTGCAGGAAGTATCTCGACTGGTAGCGCGGAGGAATGGCCGCGAGATCGAGGTGCGCCTGTCGCAGCGCGTTCTGCTCGAATTCGTCAACGTCCAGAGACCGCGACCCGTCGGGTAGCGAGTGCCACTGGAGATCGATGGCGGCCGCCGCCAGGATCTCCGTCAGCGAGTACCCCTGATTGAACTTCGCCGCTCGCTTGACCTTGGACGCCAGCGCGGCCGGCATCGGGTCGCCCGTGACATGGTGTTTCGCGAAATGCGCAAACACGGTCGCGTCGAGAGCCCAATACTCGTTGAAAAGGGCCGGGAGCTCCACGAAATCGCGCGCGACAGCGGTGCCGGATAAGCTCGCATACCGCTGGTCGGCGAAGAGTCCATGAAGCGCGTGACCGAACTCGTGGAAGAGCGTCAGTACCTCGTCGAGGCTCAGGAGTGCGGGCTGGCCAGCGGCGGGCTTCGTAAGGTTGAGGATGTTGCAGACGATGGGCTGTGTGCCCAGGAGCGTGGATTGCGGGAGGAGATTGTCCATCCACGCACCGCCGTTCTTGTTGTCTCGCCTGAAAAAGTCGGCGTAGAACAACCCGAGGTGCCCGCCTGATGCGTCGAGCACCTCGAACACTCGAACTTCATCGTGGTAGACGGGGAAGTCCGTGCGCTCGATGACCGTCAGACCGTACAGCTGCCCGGCGGCATAGAACACGCCGTCGCGCAGGACGCGCTCGAGCTCCAGATACGGCGTCAGATCCGCGGTGGACAGATGGTATTGCGCCTGCCGGACTCGCTCCGCGTAGAAATGCCAGTCCCACGCTTCAACGGACGAGCCGGTCCGTTGCGTCTCAAACAGCTGCTGGATATCGGACTGTTCGTGAGAGACCTTGGCTACGGCCGCCGGCGCCAGCTCCGTCAGGAACTGTTCGACACGCTGTGGGCTCCTGGCCATCTGGTTCTGCAGACGCCAGGCGGCATGGCTGGGCTGGCCAAGCAGCCGTGCGCGGGTCGCGCGAATTTCAGCCAGGCGCACGATCGTCGCGCCCGTGTCATTGGCATCACCACGCGACGTACGGCTCAACGAAGCCTTGAACAGCCGCTCACGCGTCGCGCGATCCTTCAGCGCCCGCAGCAGTGGCTGCTGAGTGGTATTGACGAGGGTGAGAATCCACCGCCCGTCGAGTTGTCGCGATGTCGCAGCCGCTGCGGCATCCGTGATGTCGGCCGCTGCCATTCCATCAAGTTCCGTCGCGTCCTCAACCACAAGCGCGCCGTCCTTGGTGGCGGCCAGCAGTTTCGCCAGGAACTCGGCGCTGAGTGTCGCCTCCTCTTCGTTGAGGCGCATGAGCGCAGCTTTGTCGTCGTCCGACAGGCGCGCGCCAGCCAGCACGAAACGCTGGTGCTGAACGTCCAGCAGGCGCCGTGACTCAGGATCGAGATCCTGCGAGGCGCGAGCCCCATACAGGGCTTCCACTCGCGCGAACAGCTTCGGATTCAGGAGGATCGCGTCGTAGTGGGCGGCCAGCTTCGGCGCTACGTCCTGTTGCAGTTGTTGCAGCGTGTCGTTCGTGTTCGCGCTCGCAAGTACGTTGAAGATCGACGAGACGCGCATCAGCGTCTGCCCACTTCGTTCGAGGGCGACAAGCGTGTTGTCAAATGTCGCCGCGGCCGACTCGTTGGCGATCGAGTTGACTTGATCGCGGTGCAGGCGCATCCCTTCGTCGAACGCCTCACGGAAATCCGTATCGACGATGAGGTCGAAGGGCGGCGCCTGGAACGGCAGCGTGCCGGGCGTCAGCAGCGGGTTTGACCGCGTCGGTGTGCCGGGGCTCGTCACACCACTGCGACCTTGACGTTGTAGACCGGAGGCAACGTGTCGAACAGGCACTCCCACTTCTCGCCGCCTTCGCGTCCGATCCACACCTGACCTGTGGTCGTGCCGAAGTACAGCGCGGGGTTCTTCAACTGGTCGATATCCATGCCATCGCGCAGGATGGTGAAGTAGCTCTGTTTCTTCGGCAGTCCGCTCGCGAGCCGGCGCCACGAGTTGCCGCCGTTCTCGCTGCGCCAGACCGCCGGTGCGCCACCGGGGCACGTACGCGTCTCCGGTTCGAGTGGCATCACATAGACGGTCTCGGGGTCGTGCGGGTGGACGACGATGGGGAAGCCGAAGTCGGAGGGCAGACCCTTCGCAATGGATCTCCAGGACTTGCCGTAGTCGTCGCTGCGCAGCACACCGATGTCGGGTCTGGGGCCGCCGGGGCCGCTCCATTCCGACCAGCCACCGTGGTTCTGCATGTAGAGCCGCCCAGGCGCATCGTCGTGACGCACGATCTTGTGGACGCACTGTCCGAACTCGGGATACGGATCCGGATTGAAGCCGGCGCCGACGCCCTGGTTGGATGCCGTGAACGTCTCTCCGCCGTCTTCGCTCAGGTAATGTCCGCCTGTCGAGATGCCGACGTGCATGCGCTGACCGTCGCGAATGATCGTGTGCATGCACAGGCCACCGTTGCCCGGGTTCCACTTGCGCGAGTGCTCGTGGTTGCTGATACCGGGAACCATCTCCCACGAGTTACCGCCATCGTGGCTGCGGAAAAGAGACGCAGGCTCTACGCCGCAGAGAAGGTCCTTCTTGCCGCTTCCCGTCTCGAGCGACCAGATGTTGGCGAGGGCGCGGCCATCGTCTTTCGGGAAGGCCGGTGCGGACTTCGTTTCCTTGAAGCTCTTGCCCATATTGGTGGAGCAGAGCACCTTCATGCCGAAGAACGGGTTGCAGCTCGACGCGTAGATTCGCCCTGCGCCGCGCGTGTCGATGAGCGTCGAATAGACAGGAACGCCAGGACCAAATGGTCCGCGCAGCGAGAACCCGCGCCGGCTCTTCGCCGCATCGGCGACGAACACGCCCTTCTTGGTGCCGATGGTAAGTACGACTCGATCCGCCATGCTCAGCCTCCAGAGACCGCCGGCAGGAACGTGACGACGTCCCCCGGTGTCAAACTCGTGTCCACGCCGTCGCGGTCGCGAACGTTGTCGGAGTTCACGAACACATTGAGGTGCCGACGCACCGCACCCGTTTCGTCACAGATATTGCGATAGAAGTCCGGCTGGTTGCGCTCGAGATCCTGCAGGACCGCACGCACGGTGAGCCCGGCGCTCGGCAGTTGCGCCGCTCCGGCGCAGTACGCGCGCAATGGGCCAGGGACGTGAATCGTGACTCTCGGCACTGCGCCCACGGTGAAAGGAAAGCTAGGGAGCGGTTTTTGAGGTCGAGGGTCCAGTCGGATTGGCGAGACGCTCGTCGAGCGCGGCCACCTTCTGTTCGAGGGAGGCGCGCTGCAATGGCGAACACGCCAACTGCAGCCTGGCAAGCGCGTTTACACGCGCCTGCCTCAGGTCGTCGTCTTGACTCTCGTGGTCGCGCGGAACCGGGCCGGACCCGGCAGGTGCGTCGTCCAACGTCTCGACCTCGCGAGAACCGCGGTAGCGGGGCTATCCGGCGTGTGCAGCCGCGCGCTCGGCCGGCGCCACCGCCATCAGGTCGGCGTGCGCGGCGATGTGAGCCTGCACGACCGCTTCGGCTTGCGCCACCGCACCCGCGTCGCCAGCGCGATAGACCGAGTTGGCATCGACGAGCTGTTTCTGGCTCGCCGGCGTCGATTCGGGGCTGTCGTAAATCGCCGCCACCGGACACGCCGGTACGCAGGCCCCGCAGTCGATGCACTCTTCGGGGTGGATGTAGAGCATCGTGGTCTGCGCGAATTCCGGCTCATCCTTCCGGGGATGGATGCAGTCCACGGGGCAGACGTCCACGCATGCGGCGTCCTTGGTACCAATACACGGGTCGGTGATGACGAAAGCCATTGCGCTGAAGCTTACACAAAACCCTCCCGTTTGAAAATAGGAAGGCCCGTGAAAAATCAAAAAATCAACGGATGAATCGAATGAAATGCCTGGAGGTTCCGAGCATGAATAGACGGGCCCGCTCCCCGGCAGTCTTGTCCGTGCCTTCGCCGCTCTCGAGACCCAGGACCTGCGGATACCACTGGCCGCCGTCCAGAATCTTCATCGGCTCCGACCACGCCTCCGGGTTCTCAAGGGAAGCGACCGACGACAGATAGACGCCTTCCTGCGTAAAACTGTCGTCTTCGGCCCGATTCAGAAGCATCAGGTAACGCGACAAATACGTGTTCCAGTGCACTGAAGGCCCCCAGAACGCGTTCACCGCAGGGTCATCGTCGTGCCACCCCTCGGTCGTCGGGAAGAGCGGGGAAGCGGATGGGTAAACCCAGAGGGACTGCGTCCTGCCAATGGCCGTCGCGGGCAGCCACGCACCGTTCCGCCAGACCATGATCCTGCCGGTGGGCTCGTCGCGGTCGGCCCACGCCAGCCTGGCTACGCCA
Organism: Acidobacteriota bacterium; assembly: GCA_013140775.1. Taxonomy (GTDB): domain Bacteria; phylum Acidobacteriota; class Vicinamibacteria; order Vicinamibacterales; family UBA2999; genus JABFSA01. The sequence goes on from JABFSA010000135.1 coordinate 8,704, forward strand.
ACGCCCTGCCCCGATTGATTCCTCAGATACAGCGAGTAGAAGAAGTAGAGATCCTGCGAGGCCGCGTCGAGTTGCACGGTGAAGTCTCCGACGCCGCCGACGAAGTATTTGTTGTCCGTTCCGCAGTCGTAGGTGCGGGGTGGAGCCTCGAGGATGACGCCGAGCGCTTCCCATGTCCGGCCATGATCGACGGATCGGGCGGTGCCGATCCTCGGAATGACTTTCTCGGGTCCGCGGCACATGTTCGCAGGCAGTTCGTTGTGGTAGTAGCCGTACCAGGTGTCGTCAACGTCCTTGACGATTGCTTCCATCCAGACGCCGCCGCCGGGCCACGGCTCGATCGTGGCCTCGCGCGCCGGTCCGAGCGAACCGAAAGAGGCGCCGGACGCGGTGCTTGGCCGGCCGTTCATCGATGTCATCACGAACAGCGTGTTGCGGCCCCGCACCAGGTCCCAGACGGCTGGACTGTTGCTGTCCACCTCGCCCGACAGGTGCAGTACCGGGGCCTGGCTTACTTCGACTCTGAACGGCCGCGGCTGATCGACGTTCTGGGCGAGAAGTGAGACTGAAAGCAGGAGCGCGGGGATTGCCGCCAACGGGAGGGCGGCTGAAAGACCGACGCGTGGCGAAAGACGAGAGATAGTAGACGGCATCCTTGCTACAAAATACGACGCACCAGACGTCATCATTGCACCCATGATTCCGCTCGCTGTCGCCGCGTTCTTCGCCTCGGGGTTTGCCGCCCTGCTGTACCAAGTCATCTGGCAGCGGATGCTCTCGATGTTTTCGGGTACCGACGTGTACTCGGCGACCGTGATTGTGGCGGCGTTCATGGGAGGCCTCGGCGTTGGCCACCTCGTGGGAGGGCAGGTGGCTGACCGCGTCGCGCGTCGTACGAGCCTGCTCCTGTTTGCGGCTGCGGAGCTGGCCATCGCGGCGTTCGGGCTGTTCAGCTCGACCTTGTACTACGGCGTCCTCTACCAGCAACTGGGGCCGTTGGAGTTTGGTCGAGGGACGATTGCCGCAATTCTCTTCGCCAGCCTGTTGTGGCCGACGTTCTTCATGGGGGCATCCCTGCCGCTCCTGGCCCGTGCGGTGACCCTCCGAATCGAACGCGCGGCGTCATCCGTGGGGACGCTGTACGGCTTCAATACGCTCGGCGCCGCATTCGGCGCCCTTGTGACCACATGGGTTCTCATGCCGCGCGTCGGTCTCGAGGGTGGGCTGCAGATGGGTGCGGCACTCAACGTGTTGTCTGTTGCCGTCATCCTGCCGTTCGCTCTCCAATTTGGACGGACCACGGCGGACGAGGGCAACAACGCCGCACCATCACCACAACTGTCCGCCGCAGGAGCTGTCCACTCGTCGCGCCGGTTCTGGCCGTGGGTGCTGGCCTACGGGTTCGCCGGATTCCTGGCGTTGTCGTTCGAGATCGTCTGGTTCCGACTCCTGGGAGTCATGGTCAAGTCCACCGCTTTCACGTTCGGTACGATGCTCACGCTGTACCTATCGGGAATCGGATTCGGCAGCCTCGCAGGTCGTGGCATTGCGGCCGAAGCGAGATCGCCGCGCTTTACTTTTCTCGCCCTTCAGGGAGCAGCGGGTCTCGTGGCTGGCGGCCTTCTCGCGGTGTTCATCGGCGTGGCCGATGACATCGGGGCGCTGAGAAACTACTTCAACAGTTACGAACCCTTGAGCATGGGCGCGTCTCTTCATGCGCTCGGCACGTGGGCGCTGAATCTGCTGCCTGGCCCGGACACATCCGTTGAGTTCCCCGCGAATTATCTGCGTCTGTACGTAGCCGTACCGTTTCTGATTGTCGTGCCGCCAACGTTTCTGATGGGTTGCGCGTTTCCGTGTCTGCAGCGCGTGGTGCAGACCGACCTCGCCTCGATCGGCCGGCGGGTCGGGACGCTTCTCCTGGCCAATGTTGTGGGCGCGATGCTCGGCGCGGCGGTGACAGGGTGGTTTGCGTTGAGCGTCCTCGGAACGGCGACCACGCTCACATGGCTCGTCTGTTTGAGCGGCGTGTTCGCCGTTGCTGCCGCACTGACCGGCCGTTCTGATGCCTCCGCCGTCACGGCGCCCTGGGCTCCACGCTTTCTGGCAGGCGGTGTCGTCGCGCTGCTCGTGGTGGGACTGACGACATCGATGCCTGACGCGGCCACGTTGTGGGCCAGACTTCATGGGACCTCTGTCGATCGGATGATCTTCGCTGAAGACAACTCCGGCCTCTCTGTGCTGAAGGCGGCAGAAGCGACGCTTGCCGGTCCAACCTGGGTCTACGTGAACGGGCTGGGGCAGAGTCTCATCCCGTACGGCGACATCCACACGGCGCTCGGCGTGCTGCCGATTCTGGTGCATCCAGATCCTCGACAGGTCGCAATCATCGGCCTTGGGTCAGGCGACACACTTCATGCGGCGGCCGGACGTCCCGGAATCGAGCGGATCACGGGCATCGAGATCGTGGGATCCCAGATCACATCGTTACGAGCACTTGCTCTACGGAATCCGTACGGCGGTCTGCACGCGCTCCTCGGCGACCCACGGGTGACCCATGTCGTTGGGGATGGGCGTGCCTATCTCTTGCGAACGGCTCAGCGGTTCGACGTGATCGAGGCAGACGCGCTTCGCCCTACCAGCGTTTTCGCCGGCGCTCTGTACTCCGATGCCTACTTCACCCTGGTCAAGAGTCGGCTGGCGCCGAACGGTCTGGCTGCCACGTGGGTTCCGACGCAGCGCGTCCATGACACGTTCGTCAAAACGTTCCCATACGTGGTCAGTCTGCCGGGGATTCTTCTCGGCAGCAGCGAGCCCATTGCGTTCGACGTTTCAACAATCGCGACCCGTGCTGCCGACCCGGCCGTCCGCGCCCACTTTCAGCGCGCCGGGATCGACATCGAGGTTTTGCTTCGCGGCTATCTCGAGCAGGAGCCGCCCAGGGTTGGGCCGGAATTCGACCGCACATCGCTCACCGACGTGAACACCGACCTGTTTCCCAGGGACGAGTTCGACCTGTCGCCACCCAGGTGAGGACGCGGTATAGAATTCGACCCGCCTGACGCGGTTCAGTCAGGCACGGTGTCCGGCTCCAGTGAGTCGTAGCGTCCGGCTCTAGCTTGAGTCGTAGTGTCCGGCTTTAGCCGCAGTCGTAGCGTCCGGCTTTAGCCGGACCAGACAGGATGTGCCATGAAGCGCTTTCTCAAGATCGCCGCCCTGGTTGTCGTGGTGCTCGTCCTCGTCGTGGGAACACTTCTGGCTGTGACGTTCATGGGGCGCCGCCCGCTCACCGACGGGCAGGAGGTCGGTGGCGGTTTGCGCATGATCGCAGACGGCTTCTCCGGCATTGTCATGATTCCTGTCGGCGACGGCGATGTTGCTCTCATCGATGCCGGCAATGACCAGAACGGCGAAGCCATCAAGAGTGAGTTGTCGAGGCGGCAGCTGACGCCAGACTCGGTGACGGTCATTCTGCTGACGCACGGCCACCCCGATCACATCGGTGCGATCAAGGCATTTCCAAAAGCCCAAGTGATGGCGCTTCAGACCGAGGTTCCACTGATCGAGGGCCGGGCCGGCGCGCGGGGACCACTGCCGCGGATGTTTCCGGTGAGTCCGACGGGTATCTCGGTGACGCGCGCACTCACTGACGGCGAGGTCGTGACGGTCGGAAACGTACCGATCCGCGTCTACGCTGTCCCAGGCCACACGACCGGGAGCGCCGCATACGTCGTCAATGGCGTCGTGATGGTGGGTGATTCGGCGGACATTGCCAGCGATGGCAGTCTGCAAGGGGCGCCCTGGCTGTTCAGCGACAGTCAGTCCGACAACCGTGCTTCGCTTGTCAGACTCGAGCAGCGCCTCACCGCCGACGGCACGGCAGTGACCGCCATCGTTCCGTCTCACTCGGGAATGGCCTCAGGGTTGATGCCCCTCTCCGAATTTGTCCGCAGAAACGAGTAGAGCCGATGAAACGCGCCATTGCGACATTGATGTTCGTCCATCGCTACGTGGGCGTCGCGTTCTGTCTGATCTTCGTCGCCTGGTTCGCCTCGGGCATCGTGATGATCTACAAGCGGATGCCCGAGTATCCGGCCGAGGAGCGGTTGGCCAGGCTTCCGGCCCTCGATACGTCGAAGGTGCGTCTCAACCCCGCCGAGGCGATGGAGGCGGGTAGCGTCGTGGGAGTGTCTCCACGCCGCGTGCTGCTGACCTCGCTGCGAGCGCGACCGATCTACCGCTTTGTCGTCGATGGCGGGACAGCCAGCGTGTATGCGGACGATGGGAGCTATCTGGACGTTGTGGAACCCGAGATGGCCGTCGGCATTGCGGGCGATGCGTTTCCTGAGCATCGCGGCACGGCACACCTCATCGCGTCGCAGGACGAACCGGATCAGTGGACGATCAACAACCGCTTCGGCGTCACCGGTCAGCTGCATCGAGTGGCGCTCGGCGACCCGGCGGGCACTGAGGTCTACATCACCGAGGCGACCGGTGAGATCGTGATGAAGACCGATTCGTCCAGCCGCTTCTGGGGTTATCTCGGACCCGTCATGCACTGGTTCTACTTCACCCCGCTTCGAGCGGGCCAGGCGCCGTTGTGGAACAACCTCATCGTCTATGGCTCGGTCGTCGGGTGCGTCGTGTGCGTACTGGGGATCGTGATTGGTCTCTACCGGTTTTCGATCTCACGGCGCTTTAAGCGTGGCACCTCTGTGACGCCGTATGTGGGCTGGCTGCAGTGGCATCACTACGCGGGACTGGTATTTGGTGTCGTGACCTTGACCTGGACGTTCAGTGGTCTGCTGACCATGACGCCGTGGAACATCCTCGACCAGGGTGGGCCGACGTTCGAGCAGGTGACGGCCATTCGCGGTGACGGCGTGGCCGTGGAACGGTTCGCGGTGACACCGGCAGCGGCGCTGACCGAGTTTCAGAAACAGTTTCCACCGAAGGAGGTGGAGCTGCTGCAGTTTCTGGGGGCGCCTTTCTACGCGGCCTATCAGCGAGCCGATCCGTCGGCGCGCGCGCATCAGGACACGGCCAGGTACGCGACTGCTGATCCGTTGTCGCGAGTCCTGTTGACTGCCGATGCCGGTCCCACGGTGAAGGACGGATTCACACGCGACGAACTGTTGACGGCCGCTCGCAAGGCCATGCAGGGGATGGAACCGGTCGAGGTCGCGTGGTTGACCGACGTCGATGCGTACTACTACCAGCGGAACGGCGGAACGCGGCTGCCGGCGCTCCGGGCGAAGTTCAACGATCCGGATGAAACCTGGATGTACCTGGACTCGCGCGATGGCTCGCTTGTGCAGACCGAAGTTCGAGAAAGCCGTCTCGAGCGGTGGCTCTATCAGAGCCTGCACAGCCTCGACTTCCCGTGGGTGTACCAGACGCCCTGGGTCTGGTACCCACTGATCGTTGGCCTGATGCTTGGCGGACTGGCGCTTAGCCTGACGTCAGTTCTCGTCGGCTGGCGAGTGCTTCGCGGACGCACCCGTCCTTCGGCTGTTGAGTCGATACCTCTGAGCCGGTCGGCGTAGGAGATCTGAAGTCTCTAGTCCTTAGTCTCTAGTCTTTAGTGGGTTCACTAGAGACCAGAGTCTAGAGTCTAGAGTCTAGAGACTTTCGGTCAGCGCTTCGCCAGAAGCGTGACAGCCCATCCCTCGCCCGGTACCTGCAGATCCCTGATCCCCGCGGTGCTGGGCTGTTCCTTCCCGGTGTAGGAAAAATCAGCCGTGGCCGTTGCGCCGGCTTTGACGTCCACCGCAGCGGTCAACCGTCCGTAGCGCTCGTGCCAGACCTGGATGGTGTGATGTCCCGGTGGAACGTTTGCGATCTGGAACGTGCCGTCGCTACCGCTGACCGCGAAGTACGGATGGGGTGACACGCCGACATAGCTGACCATCCATGAATGCATGTCGCACTTGATGCGAAGCAGCTCCGCGCTCTTGACCGTGAACGTTGACGTCATCCCTGTCTTCGGCTGACTGACGTTGAACTCGTTGCCCTTGGCCGAGACGCTGTGGAGGTTGTGTGCGGTCGGATCGCTGTTCGTGATCTTCAACGTCTGACCGGCGCGTATGCCGATGACGCGCGGCACAAACATGCAGCCATGCTGATCGATCGTGACTTGCGACGTGGGCACAGGGGTTTGAGGAAATGTGCCTTGCAGATCAACGAACGCATTGGCCAGGCCACCGTCGGCGCTCCTGAGCACCACCTCCTGCGCGGGTCGCTTACCGGCATTGGCGCGGCTGCAGAGCGGGTCAGCGCCCATGCGGATGGCCGAGTTGGCCGGCGCGGGACCGGTGAGCCGCACGTGACCGGAGATCGTTCCGGTTGCCCTGGCCTGCGCCTGTGGCACTGCGACATGAGGGCCAGCCACGAGCATGAGCGTGGCTGCACACACGACGGGCAGGAGCAGCAGACGACGGTTCATGAGTGCCTCCTACGACGGTTTCTTCTCGGCCGGATACCAGAACTCCAGGTGACAGCTCTCGCATGCGGCGTCGATCTTCCCGCTGACGTCGAACAGCCCCTGGACGTTATGGCTCTTCACCGCGGTCAGCGCTTCGATCGACACCTTCTGCAGTTCATCGACGTGCGAGTAGAACAGTTGCGGGTTCGCCTCGATCTTGGCTTGAATCTCGAGCGGCGTCAGTTCTGTCGGCCCCGCGCTCGTCTTTTCCTCATCCGGCCGGGCGACGCGGCGTCCCGGGACCTTGAGAAGATTCGGTGCTTCAGCGAGCCGGAACGCCCAGTGCTCCAGTGCGTCCCACTCTTCCTGGGTTGTTGGCTGCTTCTGGACCGTTCCCGAGAGTCCTACGGTGATGGCGACGGAATCGAAGATCGCCTGCGAAGATTCATCGACGATGTCCTTCATGACATCTCGAACCGTTCCGGTGGGAACCTGTGCGGGGATTGCTGGTGTCGGTGCTGCGGGAGGAGCCGGCCGCGAGCAGGCCATGATGCCGCTCGAGACCAGGGCGACGGTGCTGGTGAGGGCGAGCCACTGAAACGTACGCATGCGCGATCCTTTCGTCACGATTCAGACGCGTGGCCGGCAAGCGCTGCACTGCAGAGAGCGGGGGCGACGTGCAGCGTCACGCGACCGCCGAATTCCACGCCCAATGAATTCAGTGTACTGGGCGGATCACGCCCGTCATCTGAAGAGTTGCTGAAGAATTTGTCAGGAACGAGCGGGTTCGCTACTCGAGCTTCGTGATCTTCACCGGCACGCCTTTTCGGAACTCATGCGTCTCGGCGTAGAACCCTGCAGTCGTGAGCGTAATTGTCACGTCCTGATCGGAGGTGTTTTCCCACCACCAGCCATGAATGCCTGGAAACGGCGCGTTATAGGCGCCGTGCGACCCGTTGCCGTCCTGCGTGTCGAAAAATTCCGCATAGCCGCGCGGAGAATTGTCAGGCTGGCTGTGGAGCTCCCAGTGCACGTTGGACGTTGAGGTCCAGGAGTAGAGCAGCGCGCCCTTTTGCTCGAGGCGATACTTGAACTCCATCCCTTCCTTCGGGGCCAGCTTGAGCTGGATCGACTGCTGTCTGAATGGCGTGGACTGGAGCGAGATGGACCACGGCCACTTGGCCAGTGTCTCGGCCTGTGTGGGCAGAACGAGCTTCTCCTGCGCCTGAAGCGAGACCGCCATGATCAGAAACGCAACGCTGAGGAAGAGTCGTGACATCGAGCGTCCTTTCGGATGTGAGCCGCCGCCATTTCATCACAGTTCGGCCGTAAGACGTCTCGTCAACCTCGGCGCGTGGACGTGCGTGGTGTCTTGGTGTAAGGTGCCACGCGAGTCTCTAGTCCTTCGTCTTCAGTGCTGCCAGTTCTGCTTTCAGCTACTAGAGACTAGAGACCAAAGACTAGAGACTTCGGCGTTCACCTACACTTCGGGTGCTGACAGTCGCAGCGCAGTTCGATTTTGTCGCGCGCCTGCTTGCAATGGTCGCTGCAGTATTTCCCGTGAGGTCCATGGGGCGGCACGATGCACTCACAGACTGGATGCGCACACTTCGTTCCGACGTCGGCCATAGGTCAACCTCCGTGGGGGCACTCTACGCCTCGGGACCCACGACCACAAGTCAAATGCATCGCCGCCTGGTTGTCGTTGCGCTAGTTGTCTTGGCGGCTGCCGCGCCCGTCCGGGCGCAGCGTCAGCCCCCCGAAGACCTCGCGAAGACTCTTGCGCAGGTCGCACAGCGGGTCGAGGCCTGGTACGGCCGCGCGCAAACCGTCGTCGCCACCGAAACGGTGGTGATCCAGCCTCTTGGTCTGAACTCTACGCCCAGCGTGATTCCGCGACGTCTCGTGTTCGAGCTGCGGGTTGGGTGGGAGCCAGACCCGGATCGCCCCGGTGGACCCCTTGTGGCAAGCGTTCTGCGGCAGCCGATCAGTTCCGGCAGGGCGTCGCGACGAGACGATCCGGGCTGCATGGATCCGAAGCCCGTCTCTCCCGAGCCGCTGGCGATGCTTCTTCCCGAACGTTTGAACGAGTCCCGGTTCTCTCTTGCCGGTACCGGGCGTGTGGATCGACGTGCGGCCGTGATGATTGATTTTCGTGGCGTGATGGCCGCACCGCCAGAGGTGACGTGGACTGGCGAATGCGTGAGCGTCTCGCTGCCAGGACGCTCGAGGGGCCGCATCTGGGTGGATGCAGCGACTCACGATGTGCTCCGGATCGACGACCGGCTGATCGGGACGTTCACACTCGATGTTCCGCGGGAGCAGGTGCGGCGTGGCTCCACGTCCACAATGGTCATTGAAAGCGCGGAGTCGTCTATCCGCTATCGGCAGGTGAGCTTTCAGGATCCCGAGGAGGCCCTCATGCTGCCGGTGTCCATCGACATCACAACCGTGATCCGCGGTGCGACCACGCAACGCATGCGCATCTCGCAGCGACTGTCAGACTATCGAAGGTTTCTTACGGGCGGCCGGATCGTGGACTGAGTATTTGGGATTCGGGGCTCGACTGGCGGGAGCCCCGAAGTTTGAGTTTTCGAGCGCCGAGCCCCGGACCAGCTACGCCCGCGCGGGTGCAGATCGAGTCGTCGGCGCGATGGGTGCAGAGACGAAGAGCTTCCGGCACGGACGCGCGATCAGGCGCGCCATCCGGCTGGCGCGGGCGTGCCGCGCACTGTCGGTTGCGATGCCGGTGTTCGCGTACATCTGGCGATACAGCTTTGAGATGAGCATGAACGCCAGACGGCCCTTCATCGACCGGATGCACTTCGCGCGCTTCCAGGTGGCGGAGAAGCTGTAGAACTGATCCCACACCGCCTGCGTATGGGCCCGGATCTCGTCGGGCTTGAGGCTGGGGTGCGGCATGTAGATCTTGGGCCGCTTCGACGTGGGGAGCAGCCAATGCCGCGTGATGGGAATATCGTCCACCTTCTGCGGATTGACCTGTGTCTTCTCCCACTTCTCGAAATCCACGGTGCCTGGGAACGGCTGCAGCAGGACGAACTGCGCGAACGTCACGTCGGCGGCCTGTGCGATGGCCACCGTGGCATCGAACGTCTCGGCCGTGTCGGTCGGCAGGCCGAAGATGAACGACCCGAGGATGTGTACGCCGTGCTGTCTGAAGACCTGCAGGCGATCGACGAGCGCTTGTCCCGCCAGGTTGAAGTCTTTGTAGATGGCCTTGAGGCCTTCGGCGGTCACCGATTCCACACCGACGAGCGCGCCTTTGATGTGCGCTTTGCGCATGGCGTCGAGAAAGTCGGTGTCCTCTGCGGCTTCCATGGTGATCTGCGTCATGAAGACCATGTCGTCGGGGAGGTCGGCCATGCGTTCCATCAGCTCGAACCGCTCACGACGGATCGCCTCGAGCTCGTGCAGAGCCGTCTTGTCCTCGCGTCGGCGGGCCATCGCGAGGTCGTTCATCGCGACGGGGTAGAAATTGTCGTCCGCGAGCACGATGAACCTGAAGCCACGGCTCCGCAGATCGCGAATCTCCTCCACGACATCATCGGCGCTCCGCATGCGAGCTTCCTGGCCGTCAGTCCGCCAGACGGAGCAGAAGGAGCAGTGCTTCGGGCAGCCGCGCACGGTCTGCACCGACGCAAACATGTAGGAGTCCTTGGGCAGCATGTCCCAGCGGCCGCCAAAGAAGGACCTGCCGGCGACCCGCCCACCCTCGTACTGCGGTTGGGGGCGTCCGGCCGCACAGTCAGCGATGACCGTGCCCCACACCAGATCGCCGTCACCCCGCACGATTGCGTGGGCACGCCCATGCTCGCGGGCTTCTTCGGGGAAAAGGGTCGAGTGGATGCCACCAAAGACGACATATGCGCCCTTCTCGCGAACGGTGCGCCCGATTTCATAGCCACGATGCGCATTGGCGGTGTGGATCCCGATGCCAACGATGTCGCCTGATGAAACCTCGTTGAGGTCGAAAGGTTCAAGTGTTTCGTCAACCAGATGCGGGTCACCGTAGCTGGCAGGGGTCGCGGAGGCCAGCACATAGAGCCAGCGTGGAGTAATGACGGCTACACCAAACGAGACGTCGCTCGGATTGACGAGATGAATGCGCATGAGTGCTCTACGCTACATCAGATCGCGTATACTGAACGAGCCTTTTCGAAGAAAGTCCCCCGTTCGCCCCGTTCAAGGTCAGGAGCCCCAATGCGACTCTTTTCGATCGGTGATCGCGTGTCTCAGCCGCAGTACGGCCCGGGCACCGTGGCTGCTATTAACGAGTTCCATACCACGGTCAATTTCGACGACAGGGTCTTGCGGACCTTCGCCACATCGATCGTCAAGCTTGAACGTTCATCAACGGTTGCTCCGCCAGCGTTGAAGCGCGCCAGGGCTTCGGTCAAGGGCCGCGTCGCCAAGACCCGCGCCCGCTAGCTCAAGGGCCGGCGTCGAGCCCCTCTTCCGCTCGTTCAGTTGACGTGTTCGTCGAACGTGCGGAGCGCCTCGACGATCATGTCGGCGACATCGCCGAAAAATCGTGGGTTGATTCGCTCTACCGTGTCAGTCGGCTCGTGATTGTCGGGATGGTCTTCGACCCCGAAATACACGAACGGCACGCCTGCATCGTGGAAGACCCCATGGTCTGAGAGATGTGTCCAGTCTTCCAGACCCCCAGCTGACGCCTCTGGCCGATCGTGGCCCATCCGGATCGTGACAGCTGACCGGCTCTGCACCTCCTCGAGTAGCGGCGTCAACCAGGGCGAATACGCTGTACCTGCGGCGAAAATCTCGTTCGCGCTGCCGCGCGACACCATGTCGAGGTTCACGGCCAATCCGATCTCTCCCGGCGCAACCAGACGGGAACTCACGAACGCCCGTGCCCCGCGCAGGCCGATCTCTTCCGCATCGAAGGCGACGAACACCATGGGATGCCGCGGGGGATTCCGCACGAAGTAACGAGCTGCGGCCAGGAGTGCCGCGACGCCCGAGGCGTTGTCATCGGCGCCGGGGTAGAGGACGCCGTTGCGAAGGCCCAGGTGATCGTAGTGCGCGGTGACCACGAGCAGCTTCCGGGTTGCGCCGCGGCCAGGAATTCGTCCCACGACATTCGCGGCCATTGGTCCGGGAGCGCCCGTCGCATCGCCCGGAGGTGGTGAAGGGACGCTCCCGGCAAGGACGAACGGCTGCAGAAAGTTGTCGGTGCCGGCCGCCGAGAGACCAGCAGTCCGAAACTCACCGACGATCCACTCCCGGGCCTTGAGACCGCCGGGTGTCCCGGGGCCGCGTCCTTCGAACGCCGGCGACGACAACGTCCCCATGTCACGCATCAACTGACCGCGGTTTACGTAGCTGGTGCTCGCCGCTGCCGGCGCCGGGGTCTGAGCGCCGGGAAACGCCGCCGTCGCAAGCGCGGCCACGACGATGATCAGCAGGAGCGAGCGAGCCACCCAGCCCATGCCCGCAGTGTAGCAAGGGGGCGGAGGTGGCGTAGGCTTTAGTCTCTAGTCTTTAGTCTCTAGTTTTGCTGAGTGCATGCCCGACTCCGAGCTACTAGAGACTAGAGACTAGAGACTGACAAGATTCAAGAGCAAGAGCCGGAGTGCGCGGCAGATGGCATGCTGCGACGATGGCGCATGGTGAATTTGCAGAGACACCAGGACAGCGAAGCCAGCCACTTTCGCGATGACTCGGAACGGTGGAAGGCGGTCGTGTGCCGGGACTCCCGCGCCGACGGGCACTTCTTCTATTCCGTACGGACGACCGGTGTGTACTGTCGTCCCTCATGCGCCTCACGTCCGGCGCGACGCGAGAATGTTGCATTTCATGAAACAGGCGCCGATGCCGAGCGCGCGGGATTTCGGCCGTGCCGGCGGTGCAAGCCGGGCGAGCCTGCCCTTGCCGAACGGCGTGCCCGAGCGATCGAGGCCGCATGCCGCATGATCGAAAAATCGGACAGCGCGCCGAAACTCGATGCTCTTGCGAAGGCGTCGGGCATGAGCCGGTTCCACTTTCATCGCATCTTCCGGTCGGTGACAGGGGTGACGCCCAGCGCATACGCCGCGACGCACCGCGCGGCTCGGGTTCGCACTGAACTCACCAGGCGACCAACGGTCACCGAGGCAATCTATGAATCAGGCTTCAATTCGAGCGGACGCTTCTATGGATCGGCGGCCGGGCGGCTCGGTATGACGCCCACACGGTTCAAGGCGGGCGGAAGCGGCACGTCGATTCACTTCGCGGTCGGCCGGTCGTCGCTTGGGAACGTCCTGGTTGGTGCGACAGACAGAGGCGTGTGTGCGATCTTCCTGGGCGACGATCGCGAATCGCTCGTGGAAGATCTTCAGCATCGCTTTCCGGCAGCGCAGCTGGTCCCGGGCGATGAAGCTTTCAAGAAGACGGTCGCCGCCGTCGTGAGGCTGGTCGAAACGCCCGCGGCCGGGTTCGATCTTCCCCTCGATGTTCGCGGCACGGCGTTTCAGCAACGCGTATGGCAGGCGTTGCGCAAGATTCCAGCCGGTCGCACGGCGACCTATACAGAGGTCGCAAAGAAGATTGGGTCGCCGCAGGCAGTCAGGGCGGTGGCCGGGGCGTGCGCGGCCAATCCGGTGGCGGTCGTAGTGCCCTGTCACCGCGTCGTCCGCAGCGACGGGTCGCTGTCTGGCTATCGGTGGGGAGTGAACCGCAAGCGCGCCTTGCTGGATCGCGAGGGGGTTCAAGGGTAGGTACGAAGGCGATATCATCGTGGATTCAAGGAGACGAAATGCCACGAGCGATACGGATTCACGAATTCGGCGACTCTTCGAAGCTGCAGTACGAAGAGATCCCAGAGCCCACACCCAAACCCGGCGAGGCCGTGGTGTCGATCGAAGCGGTCGGCGTCAACTTCCTGGATGTCTACCATCGGATGGGCGTGTATCCGATTCCGATTCCGATCACGATTGGGCAGGAAGGCGCAGGAGTCGTCCGCTCGGTAGGCGAGGGTGTGACCTCGGTGAAGGTCGGCGATCGCGTGGCCTGGACCGGCATCTTCGGCAGTTACGCGGACGTGAATGCGATTCCTGCAAACCGTCTCGTGCACGTACCCGCTGGCCTCTCGACCCGGCAAGCGGCGGCGGTCATGCTCCAGGGCATCACGGCCCACTATCTCGCCACCTCCACGTATCCGCTGAAGGCGGGGGATACGGCGCTCGTGCACGCTGGCGCCGGCGGCGTCGGCCTTCTGCTGACGCAGATTGCCAAGATGCGCGGTGCCCGCGTGATTTCCACAGTGTCCACGGCCGAGAAGGCTGCGCTGTCACGCGCGGCCGGGGCAGATGACGTGATCCTTTACACCGAACAGGACTTTGAAGCCGAGGTGAAGCGCATCACGGACGGGCGCGGTGTGCAGGTCGTGTACGACTCGGTGGGTCAGACCACGTTCGACAAGAGCCTGAACTCCCTGGCGCCGCGCGGACTGATGGTGCTCTTCGGACAGTCGAGCGGCAAGCCCGACAAGATGTATCCAACCGCCCTGCAGAAGGGCTCTCTCTTCCTCACGCGGCCGACCATCGTCAACTACACCGCCGAGCGCGCTGAGCTCGAAGCCCGGGCGAACGATGTGCTCACGTGGGTGCAGAACGGCAAGCTGCGTCTGCGGACGGAGTTCGAGTTCCCGCTGAAGGACGCCAGGGCGGCGCATGACGCCCTCGAGGGACGCAAGACCACGGGGAAGGTGTTGCTGATTCCGTAGGGCGGAATCCGTTGATGGTGCAGGCGGTTCCGCCGGTTCGCCCGGCGGTTCCGCCTCTTCTTGTTAGTTCGGTTTCTGGAACAGGCCCACGAGTCCCGTGGTCCCTTTTGCTCGCGACATCGCCGGCGCGGGCGGAACGATCTTAGCGAGCACTTCTTCCCGTGTCAGTCCTGCGGGCAGCTCCTTGGGCTCCAGATCCGTCGCAACCAGAATGAACGTGTAGTGGTGCGGTGGACCGGCCGGTGTGCACGGCCCCGAGTAGTACCCGACGTTCTGCGTGCTCTTGCCGCCAACGTACTTGTCAGACGGCTTGCTCACTTCTCCTTCCGCGAACCCCGTGACGGTCGGAGGGATGCCGTACGCCACCCAGTGATGGACGCCCGCGCCGCCGCGGCCTTCCGGGTCCTCCATGAGCAGCACAAAGCTCTTGGTACCCTCTGGCACACCCGTCCACGACAGTTGCGGCGAGATGTTCTCGCCCACGCAATTGGGATTGGTAGTCAGATTGTTGGCGACCTTCCGCGGCATGAGCTGGCCGTCTTTGAAGGTGGTAGACGTCAAGGTGAACACACCCTGCGCCTGCGCGGTCGCGGCCCAGGTCAAGCCGAGCGCGCCCACTCCGAGCACACGCAGCATTCGTGGCAATGAAAACATGAACATTCCTCCAGGTGGACGGACCCGCAAGGAGGCGAGCCGCCGAAGCTTGATATTACGCGAGGCCGGCGAGACGACGGACAAAGTTGATCGCGGGCTTCCGGTCATAGCTGCGCAGCACCATCAGTTTCTCGGCCTCGAGCGATCCCTCAGCGTGCACGGCTAGCACCTCCTGATAGGCACCGAAGCCCGACGCCACCAGATCCTTCACGAGCGCCAGCGCCTTGAGTCGATCGCGGCCGCTGATACCACGTCCGGCGTAGTACTTGTCGTAGAAGGCCGCAGTATCGCGCGACTCGAGGTCTTCCGCACCAGGCCCGGTCACGAGCGACCCGCCGGCAATGTCCTGTACATCGCGGATCGCCTCGTGATAACCGTGCGCAAAATGGTACTTGGCCATGTTCACGTACAGCGGGTCCGGCACGAAGATGCCGTTCTCTCGCGGTTTCGCCATCATCGCTGCATAGCGGGTGAGGCCCCGCAGTGTTTCGGCGTACGAAATCAAACGCACGAACTTCTCGCGGACATGGCCCGCGGTGGCGATGCCATTGACGTCGGCCATCAACATCGCCGCGCCGACCAGCGCATCCACGAGCGGCAGCTTGTACGAAATGGCCGTGAAGCGATGGTGCTCGACGAACCCGAGCGCAAGAGGGCCCGCAAACGCCGATTCGCCGGCGAGGAACACCCGTTCCCACGGCACGAACACGTTGTCGAAGACGGTCGTCGTTTCCATCATCTTGTGTCGCGCGCTGATGGGATGCTCTACGGGGGAGCCGACGGTGGCCGCGGAGTCGAACGCTGATGCCAGCAACGTCAGTCCAGGTGCGTTCACCGGAACCGCAAAGCTCACGGCATAGTCACGGTCTGCTTCAGCGAGCGCCCGCGTCGGCAGCACGATGATTTCATTCGCGTTGGTGCTCACCGACGTGTGCGCCTTCGCGCCGCGCACGACAATGCCATCGCTGCGACGCTCGACGATGTGCACGTAGAGGTCCGGGTCGGCCTGGGCCGAAGGGGCAAGCGACCGATCGCCCTTGACGTCTGTCTGCGCCACGGCAACTGCCAGGTCGTTGTCGCGACAGTGCTCGTAGAAAGCGGCTACACGCTGTCCGTAGGACGTCCCATGCGCGGCATCGACGGCGGACGACACCCTGAGCAGGCCGCACAGCGCATCGCTGCCAATCTCCTTGATCAAGACCACGAGCGTCCCGCCCTCGGCAGTGGCGAGCTCAATGAGCGCGCTTCGCTTCAGCAGGTCATCTGTACTGCGCGGCAGCTGGTAATAGCGTGAGTACTCTGCGCCGCCGTCCTCTATCACGCAGAGCGTCCGGTGCCGCGCATCCTCCGCCAGCCTGTAGTCGATCGCGGCGTGTTGAACGGCGACCGAAATCACCGGATGCGTTGTGACGTCCTCGACGCGCTGGCCCCGGAAGAACACGGTGCGTCCATCACGGAGGCTCTTGACGTACTCATCGACGGTTCTCAAAGGCATCGGAAGCGTTCCTGGAGTTATGCGGGATCGACAGACTTCGGGCCAGCGGTACGAAACCGGTCCCGAAGGGCGGACTTGAGAAACTTGCCGGTGGACGTTCGAGGGATCTCATCCACGAATTCGTAGGTGTCCGGCAACCACCACTTCGCAAACGCGCCCTCGAGGTGACGACGCAGGTCTTCAGCCGTTGCCGAGGCGCCCGGTTTGAGCACCACGCACGCCAACGGCCGTTCGTCCCATTTCGGGTCTGGCACGGCGATCACAGCGGCCTCGGCGACGCCGGGGTGGCCCATCAACGCGTTCTCGAGGGCCATCGAGCTGATCCATTCGCCACCCGACCGGATGAGATCCTTGGTGCGGTCTCGCAGTGCGACGCATCCGCCTGGCGCGATGGTGACGATATCTCCCGTGCGGAACCACCCGTCGTCGGTGAAACGATCCGCACTCCCTGGCTCGTCGAAGTAAGCGTTCGCCACGGTCGGGCCGCGAACCTCGAGCTCGCCCATGGCCATGCCGTCCCACGGGATGAGCCCTTCGTCTCCGCGAGCACGGATCTCAAAAAACGGCGCCGGCGTGCCCTGGCGCGCGAGCCAACCGTACTGCGTTGCCAGCGATTCGTCATCCAGCGTCGTCGGCAACGTGCAGACAGTCGAAATGGATGTGGTTTCGGTCATGCCCCAGGCCTGTCGGATGGTGATGCCATGCCGTTCGCGGTAGCCGCGAAGCATCGCCTCCGGAACGGCGGAACCGCCGACAATCAGCGCACGCAAACAGCTCACGTCGTTCGCGTCCTGCTGTGCATCGAGCATGTGCAGCACGCTGAGCCAGATCGTTGGGACGCCTCCGCTGAGTGACACTCGCTCGCTCGCAATCAGGCTGAGCAGACTTGACGCATCGAGGCGATGGCCGGGAAGGACGAGACCGGATCCCGCCAGGGCGGCGCCGAAGGGCAGTCCCCAGCCGTTGATGTGAAACATCGGTACAACGGCCATGACGACGTCGCGCTGACTCAGGCCGACGTTGTCAGCCGTCAGAAGGACGAGCGCCTGCAGCGCGAGCGCTCGATGGGAATACACCACTCCCTTCGGTCTTCCCGTGGTGCCGGAGGTGTAGCACATGGCCGCTGCGCTTCCTTCGTCGGTCACCTCGTGGTCGATCACGCCGGCGTCCTCGCTGGAAAGAAGCGTGTCGTAGTCGATCGACTCCGGCCAGTTGTCGCGACGCGTCGCCTCAATCGTTGCGGCATCGTCTCGCATCACGATCAGGTGACGTGCGGTGCGTGGCCACTCCAGTCGCGCCACGAGAGGGAGCAGGCTTTCGTCCACGATGAGTGCCGCGTCGCCTGCGTGCGATGCGATGTAGCTCACATCGTCATGGTGCAAACGCAGGTTCAGCGTGTGAAGCACGGCGCCAATCGAGGGGATCGCGAAGTAGGCTTCGAGGTGACGATGGTGGTTCCATGCGAGCGTGGCGACGCGTTCGCCGGGACGGATTCCCAGTCTTCGCAGGGCTCGGCCGAGGCGGTGCGCACGTTCGGCCATCTCGCGATAGGTGTAGCGATGCACTGAGCCGTCAGCCGACCGGCTGACGATCGGCCGAGCGCCGAAGACCGTCGCGGCACGCCTGAGGATTGCAGGAACCGTGAGCTGATAGTTGTCGATGAGACCGTGCATCGCGAGACGCCGCGTGGCCGCTGACCGTGCAGCGGCGATGATACTCTGTTCGCCGCCGCGTGAGGCGCAGGTGATTCTGCAGTTGTCGCGCGCTCGACTACACATGCACGTCGCCGAACTCTTCAACCTGAAAGGGAAAGTCGCGATTGTTACCGGTGGCTCGCGCGGGCTTGGGCTCGAAATGGCCGAAGCCCTTGGCGAGGCCGGCGCCACGGTCGTGGTGACTGCTCGCCGTCAGCAATGGTTGACATCGGCTGAGGAGACATTGCGCAAGGCCGGAATCAACAGCCTGGCGCTCCAATGCGACGGCTCGCAGCCCGATCAGGTTGCGCAGGTTGCAGAGCGTGTGGCCCGGCAGTTCGGACGGATCGATGTGCTGGTGAACAACGCGGGCATCAGCTGGGCCGAAGCGCTCGAGACCATGCCGGTCGAGAAGTGGCGCGAGGTGTTCGAGACCAACGCGACGGGCTGTTTCCTGATGTCGCGTGCAGTGGGTCTCGAGATGATTCGCGCGGGTTCGGGCGGATCCATCATCAATATCGCGTCGGTGATGGGCCTTGTGGGCCTGGCGCCTGAAATCCTCGACGCCGCCAGTTACTCCGCCAGCAAGGGCGCGGTCATCAGCCTCACACGCGATATGGCCGTGAAATGGGCGCGGCACCGCATCCGTGTCAATGCGATCGCACCAGGATTCTTCGAGACGCGGCTTTCAACGGGCGTGCTCAAGCGGAGTCAGAGCGAGATCGAGCAGATCACGCCAATGCGTCGAATCGGGCTGCCGGGGGAAATGAAGGGCACCGTCGTATTTCTCGCGTCCGGTGCATCGAGCTATGTCACCGGCCAGGTGCTGTCGGTGGATGGTGGGGCCACGGCCTGGTGAGACAGGCATCTACCGGCAGGGCTTCCCGGCCCTTGTGTCAAAAGAGGTCGCAGCGACCCTGTCAGCTACTCCTGCGGTGTGACGCGCGGCTGTGCGGATTTCGCACGGCCGTTCAGGGTTCCTGATTCCTCGTCTGTCGCAAGTGTCGTCCCGCGACCAGCCCGTCGATCTGTTGCTCCGTTCGCGAGCGCTTGCTCCCGGCGACGATCGGCCTGTACTCGGAACCTAATAGGCCCCTGCTCGTTCGATTCAGTTGGTCTGCCCATCAGGTGTGCCATCGCCAGCGGTACAAGCTCGTCTTGCAGCCTGTATTGCATGTGCTCCTCCGGGGGAAGGTGAGTTCGCAGTGAATCTATGGCTTCCGGTCGAATAGAAGAATCGGGAAGATGCCTGATCCGTATAGGGACTTTCCCTAGTCGTCTCAGGTATCGTGCAACCAGTCCTGAAGGATGGCGTAGCGGACGATGTCGATGCGGCCGGTAAGTCCCAGTTTCCGCATGGAGTTAGCTTTGTGGACCTCGACGGTCTTCACGCTCAGGTCCAGTTGCGCGGCGATTTCCTTGTTGCTGTATCCGGACGCGATGAGCCTCAACACCTCAGACTCCCGGTCGGTGAGCGCCGCGCCCGCCTGATTCGGTCCCTTGTTCTTTCGTCCCACGAATCCGGCGGTCACTCGATGCGTGAGCGTGGAGTCCAGATACTGGCCGCCCGCTGCCACGGCTCTGACGGCTTGAAGCAATTGGTCGGCGGGGCTCTGCTTCAGCACGTATCCAGCCGCGCCCGCGCGCAGCAGCTCCTGCAGATACGCGTCGTCTCCATGCCGGGTCAAGATGACAACGCCTGTGCCCGGCACCTGCGCGCGGAGCGTGCGCGTCGCGACCAGGCCGTTGACGCCCGGCATCGAAATGTCCATGACGACCACTTCGGGTTTGAGCGTTCGCGCGTGGTCCACGGCGCTGATGCCGTCGCTGGCCTCGGCCACGACCTGCATGTCTGGCTGCGCGTCGATGAGGAGCTTCAATCCCTGCCTGACGGCGACGTGATCGTCTGCCAGCACAATCCTGATGGTGGTGGGGCGTGTCATGCGAGCCGCCCTTCGTGCGGTATGGCGATACGGACCAGGATCGATGTACCGGCTCCGGCCTGGGACTCAATCTCGAGATTGGCGCCGATGAGCGCTGCCCGCTCCTGCATGCCAAGCAGCCCGAAGCCGTGGCTCGGTCGGCCCGGCCCACTCGACTCGAATCCTACGCCATCATCTTCGATGACCAGCGAGATGTGATCGGGTCGCCGTTCCAGGAGCACGGCAACGTTCGACGCCTTCGCGTGCTTGGCGACGTTGTTCAGGGCTTCCTGAGCGATTCGGTAGAGCGTTGTTTCGATCTCGGTGGTGAGCCGGTCATCGGCGAGTCCAGCGGTGTGAAGTTCCGCCGTGACGCCAACCCGAGACGACCAGTCCTGCAGGTAGTTTTCGAGCGCCGCCCGGAGCCCGAGGTCGTCGAGCGCCGTCGGACGGAGGGCCCATACGAGCTCGTCCACGCTGCGGTCGAGCTCCTGAGTCACGCGCTCGAGCGTCTCGGCCCGCGCCGCGAGCGAGGGTGAATCGGCCACCGCACTCTGCAGCCCGCGCACGTGCAGTCCGAGGGCTGTGAGCTGCTCGCCCAACTGGTCGTGCATTTCACGGGCGATTCGGCGGCGTTCATCTTCCTGCGCAAAGACCAGACGTGCCAGGAGCTCGCGCCGTGCCCCTTCAGCCCGCTCACGCTCGACCATCTCGAGCTGCAACGCTTCATTCGCGCTGGCCAGCTCTGTGGTTCGCTCCCTGACCCGCTCCTCCAATTCGTCATGCGCGTGGCGAAGCAGCTCTTCGGCGTTCGTGCGTGCAGTCACGTCCACGCCGAGGCCGCCAACGTACTGTTTGCCGTCGGCACCTTCGAGGCGAAACTTGTGGTTGAGCCACCAGGACCGCGTGCCGTCTGGGTAGACGGCTTCCTCCACGACTTCGACGCTCTTGCCGCTCTTCAGCACCGCGAGGTCGTTGCGGCGAAATGTTTCCGCCACCTCACGTGGCCAGAACTCGAAGTCGGTTCGGCCGACCCATTCGTCGATACCCATGCCGAAGCGCTGAAAGTTCTTACTGAGGAAGACGTATCGGCCGTCCTCATCCTTGAGCCAGCCCGCGACGGCGCTGTTCTCGAGAAACGCACGCAACCGATGCTCGTCCGCACGCAACTTCGCTTCGGCTCGCTTGCGTTCTGTCAGGTCGAGATGGGTGCCGACGATGCGGATGATGCGTCCGTCCGATTCACGGCGCACGGGAAATCCCCGCGACAGGACGTCCACGTAGTGCCCACCCTTGTGGCGCAGGCGGAGCTCGACGGCGTAGTCACCCTCTCCGCGTTGTGCCGCTTCCAGCGTGTCAGCCGCACGCTGCGCATCGTCTGGATGGAGCAGGCGCTCCCACGACTGCACATGCGGCTCGATCTCGTGTAGCTCGTAGCCAAGCATTCGCGCCCACCGGGTCGAGTACACGACGGCTCCGGTTTCGAGGTTCCAGTCCCAGACACCTTCCTGAGCGCCGGCGAACGCCAGCCGCAGACGTTCCTCGCTTTCCCGGAGGGCCGCTTCGGTTCGTTTGCGTGTGGTGATGTCGCGAACGATGACCTGGAGTCCCCGTCCCAGGTGATCTTCGAAGGCACTGCCGGTGATCTCGACGTCGAGAACTGTCCCGTCGAGGCGCACGATGCGTTCTTCGGACGACGAGAGCGTCTGGCCCGTGCGAAGCTCTGCGATTCGCTGTACAACCCGGGGACGACTATCTGGATGGAGCAGGTCCGCCGGGGACTTGCCGAGGACTTCGCGGAGGGAAGTCGCGCCGACCAGCCGCAATGTCGCAGGGTTGGCGTAGACGATCAGGCCGTTGCGTCCGATCAGGATGCTGTCGGGCGACAGCTCGATGAGCTGACGATACCGGTCGCTCGCGTCGCGGCGGGTCGAGTCCATGAGGTTGGCTCTATTGTGCGCTGCGAATGCGCGCGGCGGAAGCCGGTCTCACACGATGTTCCGCTTTCGCAGATCGGCACGCACGTCTGTTGTCAGGCCCAGGTCTTCAGTCAGGATTGCCTCGGTATGCTGCCCGATGAGCGGGGGCGGGGTATCGGGCCGCGAGGTGACACCGGACAGCTTCACCGGGTGAGCCACCAGGCGAAGGTCACCGGCGGTCGGATGCGACACCATCGCGAGCATGCCCCGCGCGGCAATTTCAGGGCTTTCCAGCACCTCTCCGATGCTGCGGACGACACCGCACGGAACACCGGCCTCACCGAGACGATCGACCCAGTCCTTTCGATCGCGTCCCTCAATGATGTGCTGGACCAGTGGCTCGAGGGTGTTTCGGTCCCGCACGCGCTGAGCGTTCGTAGCGAATCTCGAGTCGGCAGCGAGGTCAGGCCGTTCGGCGGCGATGCAGAAGCGCCGCCATTGATCGTCGTTGCCGACGGCCAGCATGAGCAGTCCGTCGCGTGCCTTGAAGGTGTTGTACGGAACGATGCTCGCGTGTCCGTTGCCCATGCGCGGAGGCGCCTCGCCAGTCGTGAGGTACGCCGACGCGTGATAGGTGAGCAGTGCTGCGACCGAATCGAGCATCGACACATCCACGTGCTGACCACGTCCCGTGGAGGCACGAGCCACGAGCGCAGCCAGAATGCCCTGCGTGGCGAACAGGCCTGCCGCGAGATCGCCGATTGGGATGCCAAGACGGGAGGGTGGGCCTTCGACGGGACCGGCGACGCTCATCAGC
>JABFSA010000111.1 GCA_013140775.1 Acidobacteriota bacterium
GTGGTATGGCGACGATCATTCGTCGGACCATGACCACGAATTCGACGACCTGTTCCGCCGCCACGTCCGCAACGTTTACGACGCGATTGGCCGCCCGATTCCCGCGGAGCTCTTCACGACCAACATCACGACCGAGGCCGTCGAGGTACCCGACAACTCACCCGACGGGATCATTCAGCCCACAATCGATGGTGCGATCACGAGCTATTTCGAATGGATGGGCGCCGGATCGATCGACCTTGCCGGTCGGGTCGGGGCGATGCACTCGACAGTCTCCACTCCATCCCTGCAGGCGGCAGCGTTCGGTTGCGACCACCAGCGTCTGTACGTTCGCATTGACGCGACGAGACCTGCGCTTGAACTGCTGCAGGCCGGGCTCGAGCTGTATGTCAACTTCGTCACGCCAGCCGGGTGCCGCGTCGCCGTTCGCTCGAGCCACGGCAGATTGGCCACAAACCTCGAACACCTGCGCGGTGGGACCTGGACTGCCACTCAGCCTGAAGCCGTCACAGGCGCAGCAGCCGCCTTGCTCGAGCTGGCGATTCCGTTCGCCGCCCTCGAGGTGAATCCGCACGACCTCATCATGTTCGTCATTGGGGTCGGGCTCGGCTCCAGCGTGGCGCCCGTCCCCGCACACGAACCCGCGACGCTTCGAGTCCCTGCACGTTAGCGATTTGAAGGAGCCCAGCGGTGTGCCGGGCGGAGAGGGCCTCTTCAGAAGAAGACCAGGCTGACCCAAGCCGACCGAGACCCGATTTCCTGGGTCGATCCATTATTAACTTAACATAACGTGTATTATGCGACCCATTAGAAAGGCCCGAAAGACGGGCCTGAAACGAACGGCGCACGACGGCCGGCAGCGCTCCGCCAAGGCCGGCCCAAGGACGCCGTGCCTCTCTACTTCGAGGCTCGCAGCTCTTTGATGATGTTCTCGAGCGCCGAAATGATTTCGGACTTCTCGACGCGTCCCTTCCGGAAGCTCATTCGAAGCTGGAAGGTTTTCGCAGGCGCTTTGAAGGAGAACACAAACGGCTTTGCGGCCTTGCCTGGGCCGGGCCTGGCCGTCTGCGCGCGGGCCTCACTCCGGGTCACCGTCCCTTGCGCTGTCAGCCGTTGCACGAGCGCCAGCATCTTTTCCGGGTCCGACTGCCGAACGATCTGCAGCAACGTAGACTTCGACGAGATATCCGCGAGTCGGCACAGGTTCCGAACCTCGGCCGGCATGTTGTTCAACGACAGGGATTCCGTGACTGACGTGCGTGATTTCCCGAGCTTCCGCGCCATGTCCTCATGGGTGTAACGGCACTTCTGGGCCAACTGGTCGAGAGCCTCGGCTTCTTCAAACGCCGTCAGATCCTTCCGCTGAAGGTTTTCAATCAGCGCAAGCTCCATCACCTCCACGTCGTCGGCCGCCCGGGCGATAATCGGCACTTCACGAAGGCCAACCTGGACGGCGGCGTGGTACCGACGTTCGCCGGCGATGATCTGGTAGCGGTTTCCCCGCTGACGAACGATCAGCGGCTCGATGATCCCTTTTTCGGCGATTGAGGCCATCAACTCGGACAGATCGCCCATGACCTGCCGGGGCTGGCCGGGATTGGGATCCAGAAGATCGATCGGAACGACGAGGCCGACCGGCGCCCCGGCGGAGGCCGCCAGCGCTTCGACGTAATGCTCGTCATGCCGCATCCGCAGCGTGTTAGGCAGTCCGCGCTTCGACACGTTCGATGACCTCCTCGCACAAACTGTAGTAATCCGTCGCGCCACTCGAGCCAGGCGCGAAGGTAAAGATCGATTCCTTGTAGGCGGGACTCTCTTCCAGTCGCACGCTCTTGGCGATGACCGTCCTGAACACCTTGCCCCCGAACACCTTCTGGATCTGCTCACGGATATCACGCGCCAGCGCCGTGCGCTTGTCGTGCATCGTGATTACGACGCCGAGGATCCGGAGGGCCGGATTGGGCCGCTGCCGGACCTTCTCAATGGTTTCCAGGAGGTCGTCGGTGCCTTCCAGCGCGAAATAGGAGGACTGGATCGGGATCAGCAAGTGCGTCGAGGCCACCAGGGCGTTCACGGTGAGCAACCCAAGCGCGGGAGGACAGTCGATCACGATGTGCGAGTACTCGCCGTTCAGCTGATCGATCTTGTCCTTGAGCTTGAAGTGCGCGTCCATCTCGCCCACGAGCCGGGCCTCCAGCTTCGCGAGTCCGATGCGCGCCGGCGCCACAAAGAGGTTGGCCTGGGTGGACGGCAGGATGATGTCGGCAAGACTGCAGGTCGGGTCAGCGACCGCCTCGTAGGTGCTACGGCCGACGGCGCCGTGTTCCAGAAACGAAATCGTGCTGTTCGCCTGGGGGTCGAGGTCGATGAGGAGCGTCTTACGACCGCGCATGGCGAGCGCCGCCGCCAGATTCACCGCGGTGGTGGTCTTTCCGACGCCCCCTTTCTGGTTCGCGATGGAAACAATCATGATTACGGGGCGTCCAGGAGTCCTGAATAGTAGGCCGGCCCATTCTAGGTACAGGGCCCGCGACAAGTCAAATTTGTGCAGAAACGGGACACTCTCGGCACCGCGACACAGGAAGGGCGCTGGCACCGGCCCCTTGTCCCCGGCAAAATGGTCCTGCCACCGGTGCGCCTGATTGGCGCGATGCTTGTGCAACCCACGCCCGGCACCGGAGATTCTGAGCATCCGGGACCGCGTTCAAGTAGAAATTGTCGGCCGGCCGACATTGGAGCTCCGGCCCCATGGCCCAGAGACTCGAGCAACAGGAGGCCTACCCGCTTACCGCGATGAGCGCCGAACCGAATCAACGCTCGACGAGACTCCTGCCTGACTGGACTTGCATCCCGGTAGACGGTCGTCACGCATCAAGGGAGAACGGCGCGAGGCAGGGCGACCCGGGACAGGGGTGAGCTGGATTGTTACTGGATGACCGAGCAGCAGGCAGCCGGGCGAGCCCTTGTCGGCCGGCCGACATTCGACCCGGCGGGGAGCACTTCCCCGTCGATCACATCTTGTACTTGCCCATCTCGTCTGGGTCGAGACTCTCGAGCCACTGCTGGAGGCGCTCGCTGTCCGCGCGGTCGGACGTGAAGTCCACGGTCTTCGCGTTGTCGATCACGGTCTCCTCCACGAGGATCGGGGCGCGCGTGCGCAACGCCAGGGCAATCGCATCGCTGGGCCTCGAGTCGATGACGACCCGTTCACCCTTGACCGTGAGGTGGATGATCGCGAAGAAGGTGTTGTCCTTGAGGTCCGACACGACCACCTGGTCAACGCGTCCGTCGAGGTCGCTGATGACGTTCCGCAGCAGGTCGTGCGTCATCGGGCGCGGCGTCGCGATATTTTCGATCTGAAGCGCGATGGCGTTGGCCTCGAAGATCCCCACCCAGATCGGCAGCACGCGCTCGCCCACGCGATCCTTGAGGATGACGATGGGCATGTTCGTGACGGGGTCTACCATGAGCCCCTTGATGGTCATTTCTATCAGCATGCGGTAACGCTCACTTTCCTGTATCGGCACTCACCGCTTCGCCCCACAGACTGTAGGCGCCCGCACGGCGAACCGCCACGGGCATCGTCTGCCCAATCCAGCCGTCCGCTCCGCGGGCTCCGGCAGGGATCGGGAAGTTGACGACGGTGTTGCCTTGGGTTCGCCCGGACAACTCGGTATCCCGGCGTCGGCTCACTGCGTCAACCATCACGTCAACGACACGACCGACGATGCGCTCGTGCAGCGCCAGCTGAATCTCACGCTGCCGCGCCTGGAGCGCCACGATACGCTCCGACTTGACTTCCTCGCCCACGTCGTCCGGCATTCGCTTCGACGCGAGCGTGTTGGGCCGCACTGAATACTTGAACGAGAACACGCTGGAGTACTGCGCCAGATCGAGGAGCGTCATCGTATCGTTGAAGTCGCCATCCGTTTCGCCAGGAAACCCGACGATCATGTCCGTGGAGAGCGTCGCCGAAGGAATCGCCTCTCGGACATGCGCCACGAGTCCCAGGTATTCCTCGCGCGTATACCGGCGACGCATTGCCGAGAGCACTGAGGTTGACCCTGACTGCACGGGCAGGTGCAGGTGCTTGCAGACCTTC
The DNA here is from genome assembly GCA_013140775.1 of Acidobacteriota bacterium. Lineage (GTDB taxonomy): Bacteria > Acidobacteriota > Vicinamibacteria > Vicinamibacterales > UBA2999 > JABFSA01. The sequence goes on from JABFSA010000111.1 coordinate 4,103, forward strand.
GGAAGGTCTCGCACCGCTTCGACCAACCGCGCACCGGTATGCCGCGGATGCGGGCTCGCGAAACGAATGCGCTCGACCCCGCTGACGTCGTTGACCTCTGACAGCAACTGCGCGAAATCACATCCTGGATCGTCCGGCGCCTGGTAGTGATTCACGATCTGCCCCAAGAGGTGAATCTCACGCCGGCCCGAATCGACAGCCTGGCGCACCTCGCCGAGGATTTCGGCTTTCGCGCGCATCCGCTCGTGACCGCGCGTATGGGGCACCACGCAGAAAGCACAGTGATCGTTGCAGCCCTCGATGATCGTCACATATGCCTTGACGGGGTCCGACCGGTGCGTAATACCCAGAGGAAAACTCACGTCGTCCCAGGGATTGACATCGACTTCGGCGAACGCCGATACGGCCGCCTTCTCGATCAACATTGGAAGCATCTTCTGGCGCTGCGTTCCAATGACGACGTCGATGACGTGGCCGTTCGTGCGCGTCAGCAACCCGGCGCCCTCCTGCTGCGCGACGCATCCGGCCACCGCCACCATCGGACGATGGCCCGTCTCTTCACCCAGGACGCGAAGCTCGCCCAGCCGCGTGTAGAGCTTGTCCTCCGCGTGCTCGCGGACGCTGCACGTGTTGATGACGATCACGTCGGCGTGCTGATCGGAGTCCGTCGCCTCGTATCCCGCCTGGTCGAGCAGCCCGGCCATGCGCTCCGAGTCGTGAACGTTCATCTGGCACCCGAAGGTTTCGATCAGGTATTTCTTGGCCATGTCCCGGACTTTCGCCTTTCGCCTTTCGCCTTCGCCTTTCGCTCGATGGCGGGCCCAAGCAGGTCCCGCGCAGACGCCTGTACGGCCTCGGTCACGGACGCGCCGCCAATCATCCTCGCAATCTCGCCGACCCGGCGATCATCGTCGAGGCGCTCGACCGATGTCACTGTTCGCCCTCCGCGGACCTGCTTCTCGATGTGAAAGTGCGTCCCGCCTTTGGCGGCAATCTGCGGCAGGTGCGTAATGCACAGCACCTGAAAGCGGGCTCCGAGCGCGCTCAACCGGGTGCCGACGACATCCGCCACTCGCCCGCCGATCCCGGCATCAACCTCGTCGAAGATCAGTGTCTTGCCGGGCGAGTCCCCAACCATCAGGGTCTTCAAGGCCAGCATGACCCTCGAGAGCTCTCCCCCCGACACGATGCGCGCGAGGGGCCGGAGATCCTCGCCAGGATTCGGCGATACGAAAAACTCCGCGAGGTCGATCCCGCGTTCTCCCCACGTTTCCGATCCGGAGCCGCGGTCGGTGAATCGCACATCAAAACGCGTACGCTGCATCGCCAGCTCCGCGAGGAGGGCCTCGACGCGTCGCCCGAAGCCGCTCGCGGCCGTTCGTCGCGCGGCGGACAACTCTCCCGCCAGCTGCACATAGCGTGCCTCGGCGTCTCCGAGCGCTTTGAGCAGATCCTCGGTGTGCGCGCCGCCACCACTCAACAGATCGCGCTCACGAGCGAGTACCCGACCGCGTTCGATGACATCGTCGAGGCTCGGCCCGTGCTTCCGCTTCAGCCGCTCCAACAGCGCAAGCCGATCCTCGACCTCCTGCAGCCGGCCGGGCGAGGCGTCGATGCCGGCGGCATAGTTGCGGAGGAACAACGCGAGATCCTCGAGCTGAGACTTGATGCCCTCACGGGCCTCGGTGTACGGAAGGAACTGCGGATCAATCGCCGCCAGCTCCCCCACCCGCTTCCACACGCCGGCCAGAGACGCCAGGACGGCGTCGTCGCGATCGTACAGGGCGCCGTAGCTTTCCTCGCAGAGACGCTGGATCCGTTCCGCGCTCAGCAGCACCTGCCGCGTCGCGGTGAGGGCCTCGTCTTCCCCTGGCCTGGGCGAAGCCTTCTCAATCTCAGTCAGCTGAAACGTGACGAGCTCGAGGCGGGCCAATCGTTCGCGCTCGTCCATGCGTGAACGATCGAGCTGATCACGGAGGCCACTGACAGTCGCCCATTCACTGCCCACTCCCGCCACCTGCCCGGTCAGGCCGGCGAACTCATCGAGGACGGGAAGATGCGTGGTTGGATCGAGAAGGGCCTGATGCTCGTGCTGCCCGTGGAGCTCCGCGAGCGTAATTGAGAGATCCTTCAGGCCGGCAGCGGTCGCCAGCGATCCGTTGATGAACGATCGACTGCGGCCCTGACTGCTGATCTCGCGGCGCACGATGATCTCACGACCGTCGTGCTCGAATGCCGCTTCGATGACAGCGTGTGACTCGCCGGTTCGAACGAGGTCGGCCGAGGAACGGCCCCCGAGCAGCAGCCCGACGGCCTCGACAAGAATGGACTTTCCCGCTCCGGTCTCCCCGGTGAGCACGTTGAACCCCGACTCGAACTCGACCTCAACGGCTTCGATTACCGCCAGGTTTCGGATGCGAAGGAAGCGGAGCATGCAGGCGGAACTTCCATCGTATCATACGTTTGACAGGATCCTGGTCGCGTGGTACGCTCGCTGCGTCTGCGCCTTCCCAGCGGCGCGCTACCCGATGTTCCGGAGGCTTCGTTGCACACGTTTGGTTCCTATCTCCTTGCGCTGCAGGTGCAGGGTGACGGTACCCCTGTTGTTGCCGCCAGCAATGACGTCGTCAGCCTGATCGCCGAGAGCACACCGCTCAATCAGGCGGTGCTGGCATTGTTGCTCCTGTTCTCCATCGCCTCGTGGGCGATCATTCTTCAAAAGAGCTGGGCCTTCCGCGCATCGGATCGCGACACAGCCCGCTTCCTCGACGCATTTCGGCAGAGCAGCAAGTTCTCCGAAATACAGGCGGTCTGCTCGACGCTGCCAGCGACACCGCTCGTTGGCGTGTTCCAGGCGGGCTATGCAGAGATCAACGCGCAGTTTCGTGTGACGTCAGGTGCGCAGCCTGCAGGAACACAACCGGCACGCCCGGTGCTGAAGAGCCTCGACGGTGTCGATCGCGCTCTACTTCGTGCCGCGACGGCCGAGGTCAACAAGCTAGAGCGACGCATGACGTTCCTGGCGACAACCGCCAGCGTCACGCCTTTCATCGGTCTGTTCGGAACGGTGGTGGGCATCATGATCGCCTTCCAGCGGATCGGCGCCTCCGGCTCCACAAACCTCGCGATCGTGGCACCAGGCATCAGCGAGGCGCTCATCGCCACAGCTGCGGGCCTCTTCGCAGCCATTCCAGCGCTGGTCTTCTACAACCACTTCACCCACCGCGTGAAGGAATGCTCGGCGACACTCGACGACTTCTCGCTCGAGTTCCTGAACATCGCGGAACGGAACTTCACCTAGGATGTCGGCCCTCACGCCGATCCATGGCGAAATGAACGCCTGGTGTGCAGTTCTGCGCATATCTGCTGACCAGCGCCTCAGCTCGCCCGCCCCTCAGCGGGCCACCAGGTAACCCGATGCCGAAGGTTCTTTCCCCATCCGGCTCGAGCAGCGGCACCCGCCATCGTCGCGGGCGCCGTGTCACCTCGACGCTGTCAGAGATCAACGTCGTCCCCCTTGTGGATGTGATGCTGGTGCTGCTCATCATCTTCATGGTGGCAGCGCCCATGCTTCAGCGCGGGGTGCAAGTGAACCTGCCGGTCGCGCGACGCTCGGCCGTCATCCCAGGCGAACAGCTGTTCGTCGATCTCCCGGCGTCTTACCGTACAGATCAGCGCGTGTTCATCGACAAGGAACCAGTACGGATCGAGTTCCTCGCAGAGCGGATGCGGCAATTGACGCTGAACCGCACCGACAAGCGTGTGTATCTGCGCGGCGACGGGGCCGTCAATCTGCAGGAGCTCTACGAAGTGTTCGACCGCCTGCGTGAAGCCGGCATTCAGGACGTCGGGATCATTTCGAGGCTGCCGGAAGAACAGTGAGCGAAGTCGCTGACGTGATCGCGGCGCGACAACGGCGTACCGAGCCGTTCGGCTCGATGCTCGCCTGGTCCACAGCCGTGCATGTCGGACTCGTGGCGTTCGTCCTCTTCGGCCCAGGCTGGCAGCTGTCCGTCGAGCCGGAGACGACCGTTATGACCATCAGCCTCGCGGGTGCACCGGGACCGCGTGCCGGAGGCATGAGTCCCATGGGAGGCCGGGCGATTCCCGCGCCCGAACCCGAAGCCCCGCGGCGCGCGCTGCCACCCCCTCCTCCTAAGCCCGCGGAGCGCGTTGTGGCCACCGAGAACGCGCGACGAAGACCTCAGGCCCAGCCCGCGGCACAGGAAGAGCCGCAGCAGGGTGTCACACGTACGGAAACCAGCGCACGCGGGCTTAGGAGGAGGGGGT
>JABFSA010000170.1 GCA_013140775.1 Acidobacteriota bacterium
CCCTCCACGCTCGACTCCATGCCGACGGTCCAGCAGGTCATGCAGCACACGATTGATGGCTGGAGAGCGTGGGCAAAAACGTGTGCGCTGCCGTCCTTTGCCGCGCACGAGGTACTGCGGTCAGCGCTCTGCCTGAAGCTCCACGCATTTTCGGCGACCGGTGCGATCATCGCGGCCACGACGACCAGCATCCCGGAAGCCATCGGTACCGAACGGACCTGGGACTACAGGTTCTGCTGGCTACGCGACTCGGCGTTCGTCGTCGAAGCGCTGCGCCGCCTCAGCCACCTCGCTGAGGGTGAGGCCTTCGTGGGCTTTCTCCGCCACGTCGTCGAACAGGGACCACTGCAGCCACTCTACGGGATCGGTGGCGAACGAGATCTGCCCGAAGAACGCCTCGACCATCTGCAGGGGTTTGCGGGAAGCCGTCCGGTTCGTATTGGAAACGCGGCATCGCTGCAGCAGCAGAACGATCTTATGGGCGAGATGGTGCTCTGCCTCGAGACGCTCATCACCGACCCTCGCGTGGTGACCGACGACCTGCTCGAGGATTTTGGACTCGTCGAGCGGCTCGTCGAAGATGCCATTGCGGCAGCTCCACTGGACGACACCGGGCTGTGGGAGTTTCGATCCCGGCCCCGCCCGTATACCTTCTCGAAGGTGTTGTGCTGGGTCGCGGCCCATCGGGGCGCGCGCCTGGCCCGCCTCGCGGGACGCGAGGACCTGGCGGAGCGCTGGGACGCGTGGGCGAACGCGCAGCAGGTCATGCTGCTCGACGCAGCCTACAACCCGACCCTCGGATTCTTTACGCAGGCGCTGCACGGCGAATACGCGGACGCGTCGCTCCTTCTCTTGCCGACCTTCGGCTTCATCGATGCCCGCGACCCGCGATTCGTCTCGACCGTGCACGCGTACGAACGGCTGCTCGTGCGGGGCGGGCTCATGCATCGCTACCAGCATCTCGACGATTTCGGCGAAACCACGAGCGCCTTTTCGATCTGCTCCTTCTGGTGGGTCGAAGCACTGGCGATGATGGGAGAGCTCGACCGCGCGGTCGAGACGTTCAACCGGCTGTTGTCCTACGCGAATCCACTGGGTCTCTTTTCCGAAGACATTGACCCGGCCACGGGGCGTCTGCTCGGCAACTTTCCGCAGGCCTACACCCACGTCGGCCTGATGCATGCCGCCATCACCATCGGCGAGCTGCTCGAAGCACGTGAGGCGCGCTTTCGCGCGTGGACCTGATCGGACTTATCGAGTCGCCCGGTTGGCGCCAATCTGACAGAGTTCGGAGAAGACGCTGCCGGCCCACCGGTAGACGTTGGCTTCCTTGATCTGCTGCCGCATCCCCACCATCCTCGTACGCGATTCCATCGGGCTCATTTCGAGGGCCGTATGGATCGCCTCTGACACCTGCTCGAGGTCGTAAGGATTGACGATCAGCGCCTGCTCGAGCTCCCGTGCAGCGCCGGTGAAGCAGCTCAAGATGAGCGCGCCTCGCTCGTCATCTCGCGCGGCCACGTACTCCTTGGCCACGAGGTTCATGCCATCGTGGAGCGACGTGACAAGACAGAAGTCGGCGGCCTGATAGAAGGGCCTGATGTCGTCGTGCGTATGCTGGCCCTGGAGCAACACGAGCGGACGCCAGTCGCCATCGCTGAAGCGCCGATTGATGCGTTCGGCCTCAGCTTCCAGCGCGCTCGCAAGGTCGCGATACTCCTGGATCCGCGTGCGTGACGGCGCTCCAAGCTCGACAAACGTCAGCTTGCCTCGATAGCTCGGATAGTTGTCCAGAAACCGTTCGAGCGAACGAAATCGCTCCATGAGCCCCTTGGTGTAGTCGAGGCGATCCACGCCGACGCCAAGGTGCGTGGCCCGCACCCGCAGACGCCGGAAGAGCTCAGCTTTGAGCCGTTCGGTATCCACCGGGCCCGTCAACGTCGGCTCCGACGTCGCCGTCGGAAAGGCGACGCTGATCGGGAATGGCTTGACCCAGGTGGTGTGTCCCATCCGGTTGATTGCAAATGTCTCGCGATCGATCCGTGACTCGAGCGCGCGATCCACCGTCTCCAGGAAGTTGTTGCAGTGGAACTGGATGTGAAACCCGACGAGGTCTGCCCCGAGAAGCCCCTTGAGCAGTTCCTTCTGCCACGGGCAGATGCTGAACGCCTCGGGGTTCGGCCATGGGATGTGCCAGAAGATCGCCACTCTCGCGTCGGGACGCTTGGCCTTGATGAGTTGTGGGACGAGCGCGAAGTGATAGTCGTGCACGAGCACGTACGGATTGAGCACACCCTCGAGCTCTTCCACGGTCGCCGACGCGAACTTGGCGTTGACGGCCTGATACTGCTCCCAGTCCTCGATCTCGAATGACGGCCGCGTGTGTGCGATGTGGCACAGCGGCCAGAGCCCTTCGTTGGAGAACCCGTAGTAGTGACCGTTCTCTTCCTCCGCGGTCAGCCAGACTCGTCGCAGGGTATAGCGCGGGTCGTCGGGCGGCACCTTGAGCCTGCCATCCGCGTCAGATGTCTCTCGATCGGCATCGCCACCTCCGAAAGCAATCCAGGTTCCGCCGCACGCACGAAGGACCGGCTCCGTCGCCGTGACTACACCACTCGGGGGCACGATGCAGCGGATGTCGCGCCCTTTCTTTACATGGATGTACGGTTCGCGATTTGAGACAACGACGAGCGAGCGGGCCTGGAGCCTGACACGCATGTGCTCCTTCAGCCGCTCAGGCGTCCAGATCGCCTCGGCCAGATCGCGAAGCCGTGCCTCCTCCTCCGCCGCCTTTCTAGCGGCCACGACGCTCTTCGTCAGATGCATCACCTCTTCGACAAGAGGCTCGAAGACTCTCGACGTCGGAAGACGCACGAGATCCACGACGTCGCCCGTGCGGAACCGGCGGATCCACTCCGCCGTGCTCTTCACCGGCGCATCAACGCTTCGACGCACGACCACGAGCGCCAGACCAGCGACCAGCATGACCTCGAGCAGCACGCGCATCGCGTCCAGCTCCCAGAAGCCCAGGCTCCAGCCCTCGAGATCGCTTGCATCGTGAAAGAGCACCATGACGCCGGCGACCATGTTCTGCCGCACGAGCGGCAGCGTGTAGGAGTGCACCAGCCTGGTGCCGAAGGTCCATTCCTGAAGTGGCTTGCTCGTGCGGATTGCGTCAGCGACACGCGTGAGCGGTTCGCCAAACTCCGCCACACCGGCGGTCATCGCCAGCGGCGCCCCTGCTTCGTTGTACACGGCGAGTCCCGTCAGACCTTCACGGCTGCCGAAGGCCTGCACAACTTCCTTGAGGGTTTCGCTCGCATCGGTGCCCAGAAGCGGGGTGATGCTCGCCGCGAGTGCCTGACCGAGATCGATCGCCCGCCGTGCAATCTCATCCCGCTGCCGAGACATCTCTGTCTGGATCCTCAGACAGTCGAAGAGCACGGCAACGAAGACCGCGGCGACGACGAGAATGACGATCGGGCGAGCGCCGGACTTTGTCGCGGCGTCAGGTCTTGCGGAGACGTCCATCCCGGCACGACTCAGCGAAAGGAATACCCGACACCGATCTTGACGTTGGGACTATCCACCATGCCCACTTTGAATTCGACGAACAAACCGGAGTCGTGGCTTGCCCCGACGAGTAGATTGAAGCCACCGCCCGAGTCGGTGTCCGAGTTGGTGTCGGCGATCACGAGTGCGGGACCCGCGCCGGCATACATGTTCCAGTCCCTGCTGGATGGAAACACGTACGCGAACTCGATGTTCATCGCCACGAGCGTCAGATCGTTGCCAATCCCGATTTCGACGTTCGGCTTGAACCTCAGCTGATCGACGAGGGGCCGCGTCTCCACGTGCCCTCCGAAGTAGAACTGGTCAGGATCGACGGAGAGACCCGCACGAATACCTGCGGACGTTTGGGCTGACGCAGGGGCAGCGGTCAGCAAGCCACAGCCTGCCGCGAAGACACAGATGCAGGCGATGCGTGCGAACTGTTTCATGATGCGGGTCCTTTCGATGATGTGCGTTGGCGAGTGGCGCTAGTCCTCGTCGGACGGCACCGTGACAGTGATGGGCTCGGTCAGCTCCACGCGAAGTCGCGTGCCCGTGCCAAGCCGAATCTCCTCGCCCTTCGTGGCCAGCACCACGGCCGATCCGCCGCCGGCGCCGATAGCCGAACCAACCGCGGCGCCCTTGCCACCACCCGCGATGGCGCCGATAACCGCACCGGCAGCCGCGCCGATGCCAACCTTCACAGCATCCTCACCCTTGGTTGCCTCTGCGACCCATCGCAGCGGTTCCGTGTGGATGTCGTAGGTCACCCCGTCGGTGCGCAGTCGAGTGAACTGAACCGCGATTTCGGCCCGTCCACGCACGCGACCCGACTCACGCACGCTCGTCACGGCGCCGACAAGCGTGCTGCCGGCGGGCGCGACAGTCACACCCTCGGCCACTAGCGGTACGGTCAACGTCGCTTCGACGGTCTGTTCCACGCTGCTCGTATCAGAAGCCAGCGCTGTACCGAGCTGAGCGTCGAGCGTGGAACCCGCAGGTACGGTGGCCTCGCGGAGTACCGGTTCCGGGACCTGAGGTGTGAGCTGCACCTCCGCGATCTTCGAGCGCGTGACCTCGGTTCGTGGTGCCGGCCCGGCTGGCCGCCGGATCGGGCCTGAGCCATCCGGACCGGGACTCGCCTCACGAGCGACCACCACCGTGTCCTTGTCTACATTGACGAGCTTCCCTGTGACACGCTGGCCGTCCTGCAGCTGGATAGTGACGTCGGTGCCGGCCGCCATCTCTTCGAGGGGAGGCGTACGCTGGCAGGCGATCGTGGTAACCACGATCAGCACAGTGCTCAACACCTTCAACGAGCGACATCCTGGATGCATAGTCGTCCCTCCTCTGCGTAGGCACGGACGGGCGCAGATCACCAACGGTGTCGCAAACCGTGTGCCTCCCGGTCCGTGCGAGGTGGCACGAACGTCCATTCCCTTGCCCATCAAGCAGTTCGGCGAATCAATCGCAACGCGGAGCGCGTCGGTCGTCATGGTGAGGGAAAGATCCGGGAGTCTGGCGACCGGCAAAACTTACATTCGGGACGGCGGGCCGTCACGCCCGCGCGGCGTCCGCCGTCCCGCCATCGTGGCTGGCCTCTTGCACGTACAGAGGGGTTGAGACGTTTGATTGAGACGAATGAGATGAGCGCACACGGATTCTGGCGAGCCACGATGCACGCCCTGCTCTTCACCGGCCTGACGACCGCAGGCTATCTGGGCATGACGTGGGCGGAGTCCTCACTCGACAGACAGTCACGAGCACAAGAGTGGCTGACCCCGGTGCACGAGTCCGAGTCGCCGGAGCTGGGCCGGACTCTCGGACGACTCGAAATCCCGCGATTGCGCCTCGCCTCGCTGGTCGTGCAGGGCGACGACGATAGGAGTCTGCTGGTGGGTGTGGGACACCTGCCGGACACCGTGCTCCCGTGGCAGGATGGGAACAGTGTGCTCGCCGGACATCGCGACACCGACTTCCGCCCGCTGAAGGACATTCGAGCCGGCGACGTCATCCGATTTCAGACGGCGACCGTGACCTACGACTACGTGGTGCGAGAAACCTCGATCGTGAAACCGACCGATCTGACACCGCTTCGTGCGACGCCGGGCCCGACGCTCACGCTCATCACGTGTTACCCCTTCACCTATATAGGCGCCGCCCCGAGCCGCTTCATCGTCCATGCGGAGCGAACGAACGTCCGTCCGACGTTCGGGCCCTCACACGCGAAGACAAGCTAGCCTGTCGGTCCGGCCAAAGCCCGACCCACGACTATTCTGCTCTCGATCGTTTCGAAGCTCGGCTGAAGCCGAGCACTACGACAGGCTCATTGCGTGACATACGTAGTGCGCGGCTTCAGCCGCGCCTTGGTTAATGCGTTTGTGTCGCTGCAGACTGAAACGCAGCGGTGACCGCCGAGCCGTCCCACGCAACCGGCTTCGGCACGCCGAGCATCCAGAGCACCGTGGGTGCGGTGTCGAACGTCTGGATCTTCACGTCGTCGAGGGCGCCCTGGCGGACACCCTGGCCCCAGGCGATCCAGGGGATGGTGACGTCGAGCGGGTCAGCCGATCCGTGATCGTAGCCGTGTCCGCCGTGATCGGCTGTGACTATTACCGAGTAGTTGCCAGCGCCGTAGACCTTCTCAGCTTCGGCGAGCAGTCGTCCAAGCGCGGCGTCAGTTGCCGTCACGGCGCGGCCGTACGTCCCGCCCATCCAGCCCGACTCGTGACCAGCCTGGTCGGGATCGGAGAGGTGGACGAACAAGAGATTCGGACGAACCTCGCGCAGATGGGCGCCGACGTCGGCCACCGTGCGATCGCTCGACCAGCGTCCGAACCACCCGCCCGGCGCCTGCGAATAGTCCAGCGTGCCTGGCTTCTGCAGCGGAGAAAACTTCGCTTTACTGAAAAACGCGGCCGTCCGATAGCCGTGCGCACGAGCCGTCCCGAAGACTGTTGAGAACTCGACGACGTCGGTTTCGGCACTCGTGACGTTATTCCAGAACACCCCGTGCTGCTCTGGTGGCTCGCCGCTCAGCATCGAGGTATGCGAGGGAAGCGTCTTGCTCGGCAGGATCGTGCGTGCTGACAGCGAATAGCTGCCTTCGCGAATCAGCCGCTGCAGCGTTGGCGCCTGGAATCGTGCAATCGCATCCGGACGCAGGCCGTCGATCGACACCAGGACGACGTTCTTCGTAATTCCGACGCTCGGAGCGAGCGTCGGGCCGATGGTCAGGGGGCCCGAGACGAGATAGTGAGGGCGGGCGCAGGCCTGCACGGTCACCAGGGCCGCGAGGCCAATCGCGACCGGAACGAAACGATGTGGTGATGACATAGCACCCGCGCTGCGCAAAGCGGCCCCTTCGAGGGTCGCAGGGAATCGCCACCGAGTCAACTACCCGTTAGGACGCCGTGGCTGACCCCGGGGTCTGGCCCAGCGCCCGCGCAATCTGTTCCAGATGCTTGGCGTTATGCCACACCACCTTGTCGAACTCGTCCTTGAGCGTGCGCACACCCGTTTCGCTGTGGATCCACTCGAGATGCCCCTTTGCGTCGTACGACTGCGACGCGTAGAACATCGCACCCTCGCGCGAGGCGAGATAGAGATCACGCGACAACGCCATCGGGCGCACCTGATAGTCAAGCGACTGCGCCCAGGCCTCCTGATCGAACGCCCAGAGCACCCGGTGTCCCTCGCTCAACACGCGCCGAATGCGCTCGAAGAGCACGGTCTCCGCGTCGGCGATATGGTGCAGCACGTACCGCACCGACCACTTCCCCGGACCATACGTGCGATCGAGATCCGCATCGCCGAGCGCGAAACGGCTCAGCGTTTCTTCGCGCGTGGCCTTCATGTCATCGATGATTTGCATAAAAACGGTACTCGCTCAGCAGCTGACCTCGACGCGAAGGAACGTCGCTGGAATCGTGGTGCCCTGCGTGCTGGTGTTCTGGGCCTTGAAGAGTGCCTCGAGTTCCGTCTGAAGACTGTCTGCGCGACCGTCCTTCTCCGCCGCTGCGAATGCATTCATCGTCGGGCCGTAATACTTCCTGAACACCTCGAGGAACTCCGCCGGTGATCCCGCGGAGCGGAAGGTAAACGTATCCCGGATGAACCACACCTTTTCTGCTGGAATGCCCGCGGCAACGAACCGCTCGGTCACATGGCTCTCGACACCCCACGTCATGGGGCTGATGAACCCTTCGGGTGGAGGCGGTGTGTACGCCGAACTGATCTTCAGAATCTGCGCGACGAGCGTGGGATCGTTCGGAATCCAGTTGCCCATCACAACACGCCCGCCATGGCGAGTGACGCGCACCATCTCCCTGGCCACGTCGAACGGCCTGGGAGCGAACATCGCGCCAAAAAAGCTGACGCTGATGTCGAACGAGTGATCAGGGAGGCCCTGAAGGTTCGTCGCGTCACCCTGCTGGAACGTGAGGTTTGACAAGCCGAGCGCGGCAGCACGCCTGTTGCCGGAGTCCACGAGATTTCTGGCGATATCCACACCGAGGACCTCTGCCCCTGCTTGAGCCGCAGGTACAGCCGTGGTGCCATCGCCGCAGCCGAGGTCGAGGACCTTCATCCCCTTGCCCATGCCGACGCGCTGCACCAGTGCTTCGCCACTTTCGCGCATGGTCGAAGCAATGCGGGTGAAGTCCCCTTTCTCCCAGAGTGCTTGATTTGGATTCGCAGACACGTCAGCCATGGATCAACATCCCCTTTCGACAGCATCAGTCTAGCGAGAAATCCTCGTCATCCTCAACGGCCCCAGGATCCTGGTCGAAGACCAGGCTTGTCACTCGCGCGGTCCAGGGTTAAGGTGTGACGCACCATAAGGAGGGACGACGCGTGAAGAGATGCTGTCTCGCTGCGGCAATCATGCTCGGGGCTGTGACAGCCGCGAGTCCCTGGGCGGCGCCGGCCATACTCGCCCAGACCAGGGCGTTCACCCCGGTCACTCAGGCGATGCTCGTCAATCCCGACCCTGCGGATTGGCTGCATATCAGCCGCACCTACAACCAGCATCGCTTCAGTCCTCTCAATCAGATCAACAAGGGCAACGTCGGGCAATTGCGCATGAGCTGGTCACGGGGTCTTCCGGCAGGCACGCAGGAATCGACGCCGATCGTCTACCGCGGCGTGATGTACGTGATGGCGCCTGGCGCCAGCATCCAGGCCCTCGACGCCACCAATGGCGATCTGATCTGGGAGTACGAGCGCGACTATCCATCGAGCGTCCAGAACAGGGCGGCGCGCAGCAAGAACCTCGGCATTTACGAGGACATGATCTACTTCGGCGCGCCGGACGGATACCTGGTGGCCCTCGATACACAGACCGGCAAGCTCCGGTGGGAAACCAAGGTGGATGACGGCCAGATCACTGCCGGTGGATTGCTGGTCGCCGACGGGAAGGTGATCTCGAACCGTACGTGTCAGCAGGGGAAGCGCGAGTTCTGCTTCATTGCCGCGCACGATGCGAAGACAGGCAAGGAAGCCTGGAAGTTCTACGTTACGGCGGCCCCAGGAGAACCGGGCGGCGACACGTGGGGAGATGTTCCGCTGGACGGACGGGCTGCGGGCCCGTGGGGTCTTCCTGGCTCGTACGACCCGATCCGCAAGGTTCTCTATTGGGGAGTGGCCAACCCCAATCCGTACACGCGTTTCAAACGCTACGGCAGCTACGACACCGTCGCGCCAACCTCACCGGAAGAGCTCTACAGCAACTCGACCGTGGCCCTCAACGTCGAGACCGGCAAGCTCATCTGGCACTATCAGGAACTGCCCGGCGACGACTGGGACGCCGACCACAACCAGGAACGCATTCTGGTGCGCACCCGCGTGAACCCGGACCCGCGGTTCGTCAAGTGGATCAACCCGGGTGTGGCGGCCGGCGCCGAGCAGGACATTGTTGTCACCGTCGCCGAAGGCGGCGGCATGTTCGCCGTCGCGCAGCAGACCGGCCGGTTCCTGTGGGCGCGGCCGTTCCCCTTCGACGACCCGAACGTCAACATGAACGTCGTCGATGTCCGAACCGGCCAGACGAGCGTCAACCCCGACAAGCTATTCAAGAAGGACGGTGACACGATTCTCGGCTGTTACCACAACACGCGCGGCCTCTGGCAGATCGCCTATCACCCCGGCAAGAATGCGCTCTACGTGCCATTTCATGATCAGTGCTTGTCGATGCAGGCGGTGAACACCAGCACCTCCGGCTTTGGTCGTCGAGTCGGCGTGATTCGTCCAGGCTCCGACCCGAAGGCGTACATGGGCATGGCCAAGATCGACGTCGCAACCGGCGAAATGAACGTGATCTACTCGCAGCCGCAGGGGACCAACGGGTCAGCGCTCGCCACCGCCGGTGACCTGGTGTTTTTCGGCGATCTCAACCGGCGTCTACGTGCGCTCGACGCTGACAGCGGCAAGGTGCTGTGGGAAACGGTCGTCGGCGGCATGATCGTCAACAGCACCATCACCTACGCCGTCAACGGCAAGCAGTACGTCATGGTGTTCACCGGCATGGGGCAGTCGGTCACCAGCGGGCCTCTTGCGTTGACCGGCAAAGCCATGCCGCCGGCCGTGCTCGGACACAACGCGATTTACGTGTTCGCCCTGCCCTAACTCAGGAGAACATGCGCACGCTGGGCGTAACGCGAGGTTGCGGCAGGATCGCCGACAGCGAGGGCAACCCGCAGTCACAGACACTTCACCACCCGACCCGCTCCACCCTGGGTCAGCGCGAACGTGCCTATCAGCTCATTGGTCTGACTCAGCCGCACGGTGAGCTGCATGCTGCGCGTCGTCAGCGTGCCAGCGTATGTGGCGGGATGCGCGTCGGGCGGGTCGCCCTCGCGAATCGGGCCGCCACGCTCGCGCACGAAGACGCCGGGTGCGGCGAATTGTCCGCGTCGGTCAGGGATCAGCGAGCCCGGGATCTCCCCGTGGGCGCAGTCGAATTCGAGATGGCTCCCGCTGTCACGGATCGTGAGGGTCACGTGATCGCCACCCCAGACGCCGGGGACCACCGCACCTGAAGGGCCTACGGGCGAGCCGGCGCAGCCGACGAGAGTCGTGAGAGCAAAGGAGACGCGTGCAGCAACTAGGCGCGCGGTCATGCGCCCCCTCTCGTCGACCATACAGACTCACGACCCGAACGAAGACTCGCCCGTCACCGACGGGTGCCGCCCGCTGCTGACGTGAGCCGCGCGCAGGCCGAAACCCGCGCGCGTCATCAATCATCGCGTTGCGCTTGGCGATCTGGCGAACGCAACCGCTACAGCGACAGAGCGTCAGTCGGCCGCGAAGCAGTAGAACAAGCCCGCACCACCGGTGGCCACCAGTTCCTGCTGGCTGCAGCCTGCGCTGCCGTGCGCCGCGTTCCACGACGTGTTCGCCCCACCGAGCCGATCGTGATGGCCGAGAATCGCGCTGCCGGCGGCATTGCTCGTCCAGTTGTTGCACGTGGTGAACTGAGGCCTGCCGATGACCGCGCGCCCGTGCGAATCGGAGCCGGTCAGCATGTCGTGTTCGTTCGGCATGTCGCCGACCCCCTTCACCGGCTGTCCGCGTTCGTCCAGCGCGCTCGGCTTCCGGATGGCGTTCCGGTCGTGCTGGAAGTCGCCATGCAGCTCTTCCACGTTCGCGGCGATCAACTCGCCCTTGGCGTTGTACCAGGGACCACGACCGATCCGGTCCCGCGCGTTCACCGGCAGCGTCGCCTGAAACGCGGACACGCTCAAATAGGCTCTCCAGGTGCGGTTGCCCGCCCCGGCCGCTGCCGCGAGCGCCTGACAGTGCTTATCCGCTCCGGCCAGACCGCCAAGGTTGGCGCCGTTGCCCAGGCCACGGCTCGTGACGAAGAAACCCATCGGCTGCGGCGGCGCCGCCGGTGCGGGTGCCTGCGCGCCGACCGTCGCGGCCGTCATCAGAATGGTGAATGCGGCCAATGCCGCCCCATGAATTGCTCTCAGATGCATCCGTCCTCCTGAATGAATGATGGCGTGGTCGGCCGTCCGGCCACCTTCCGACTATGACACGGGAATCCCCGTAAATCGGGTTCCCGTCGAGTTCCGTCATGCGCGGCCGGTCAGTAGCGGTAGTTCACAATCAGCTTCGCGACGTTGGAGGTGCCCGTGCCCCACATCCCCTTCACATAGAAGGGATCCATGGGCTCTGGATTCCGGACGACGACCTCGAACTTCCCCACCGCCCTGAGTGCGTTCTCGTTCAGCGTCACGCGGATCTCGGTCGGGCTGACCACCTGGCTCGGCACGAGCGTGCCGCCGAAGAGGACCGTGGACCGACGAACGAAGTTGATGCCCTTCAGCGTCACCTCCACCGGCCCGCTCCCCTGGGTCACGATCAGTGGACTGATGCTCTCGATACCAGGCTGCGGCGACGCGGGAGGGTCGATCGCGCTTCCGCCTGGGCGGCGCAACTTCTTCAACGACACCAGCCACGGCAGCCCGTCTACGGACGATTCGCCCAGATTCTGGAACGGGTCGGTGTAGCCGGCGTGATATCCGCGCTCGATGATGCGACCGTCCTGAATCACCGTCTCGACACTGCTGAAGTTCCTCGTGTCTTCGAGCGGGTTCTTGCCGAGAACGATCACATCCGCCAGCTTGCCGGTGTCGATCGTTCCGACCAGATCCTGCTTTCCGATCATCTCAGCCGGCCATTTCGTGAGCCCCTGGAGGATGTACATCGGCGAGAGGCCGGCGTCGGTCATCACCTGGATCTCGTGCTGCAGGTCGAGTCCTGGCGCCTTGGTACTGTTCGTGTTGCCCGAGACCACGATCCGACCGCCCGCGTCGGCGAACATCTTGTGGAAGCGCAGCGCGTTCTCGTAGCCCTTCATTCGTCGCTCGCGCACCGCACCCTGGTCGTTTCTCGCAAAGCGCGCGAACACCGACTCGATCGCAGCCTGCGGGTAGTAGGACCGGAGATCCGGGTCGGTGAAGAGCTGCCGCCCTTCTGTAACGAAGCGAGGCCAGTCCTTGGGATACCCGGGAAAGTTGATGACGAAGGTCGGCACGAGCACGACCTTGTGCTCGACAAGGACCTCAATGAGCGCCTTCGCCTTCGCCTCGTCCATCTCGGCGAACCGATCCAGCTCGTTGGGGTCGTCGCGCCCCTCTTTCCACTTCGAGGGGTCGCGCGTGACCGCGATGCCGATGCCGGCGGAGTGCGGGAGGCTGGCCGAGCCGAGAAGCGCCGCGTCCATGGGAAACATTACCGGACCGTAGGCGCGCGTGAAGACTTTCTTCCCGGCCTTGCGCGCCTCGTCGAAGGCTGCCTGCGCCACCCCCATCGGCAGGCTGCCGTCATCGATGATCACGTAGTCGGCACCCGTGTCGATCCAGAGCTTGACGAGGTCGCGTGCGTCCTGCGCAGAGGCGGGCACGCGGGAGGGCGTGGTTCGTGCCTCGAGGCCCGTGTCGGTGGCGTCGAGTTCCGCGTTCAACCGCGACACGCTGGTGAATGTGCGCGGCGCACGCAGCCGACCGTGGAACACTGCGTCGCGATACGGGACCGCAGTCTCGCCGCTCGTGCCCACGTCTATCGTTGAGGTGATGCCGTAGTGCAGGAGCGGCTCGGCAAGATACCACTCGTAGGACACCTGTGAGTCGAAGAGACCCGGCAGGATGAACTTCCCCGTCGCGTCGATCACATGAGCATTCGCCGGATAGCGGACCTGCCCCTTCCGTCCCACGCTCGTGATCCGGTTGCCCTGAATCACGACGGCGGCGTTCTGCACGGGCACGCCGCCGTTGCCATCAATGAGCGTGCCGCCTTCGATCACCAACGCGGCTGTGGTCGGCTGCTGAGCCTCCAGAGCTGAGGGCCACTGGGACGCTCCCATCAGAGCGACGACGCACAGGCCGAGCGGCCAGCGGTAACGCGACAGGTTCATGAGGCTCCTCTATACGCCAGGCCGGCGACCTGGGATCTTGATGACGTGCTCGCGAGAGTATCGCACCGAATGCGACCGTCAGCGGGGGCCGCGGGATGCATCGCTCGTGATGGCACGCGGTACTTCGTACCGTAGCTCCGCGAACCCGGTGCCGACCTGATTCACGGATATCAACTTCAACGACGGCGTAGTGATCCTTCGGGGAAGCAGCTGTTTGCCACGGCCAAGCGTCACCGAGCCCACCTGAACGATGATCTCGTCGAGCAAGCCTGCGTCGTAGAACTGACCGACCAGCTCGCCGCCTCCGACAAGCCACACGTTTCTGCCGGCCGCGGCTGCTCTCATCTCGGCGTGCACCGGTCGAACGTCTCCCTTCACAACGCGTATGTCCGCTCCGGGTACCAGCTCACGCTGCCGGCTGGAGAAGACCCACGTCGGCTGGTCGTACGGCCACGGTTCACCTTTGCCCGTTGCTGGCTTGATGAGGTGTCGGAGCATCCATTCGTACGTGGCCGACCCCATGGCCACGGCGCCGACGTCCTTGATGAAACCCGGATAGCTTGTGTCGTTGACGTCGCCGAGGGGAAAGAGCCAGTCGAGCGAGTCGTCTTCGGTCGCGATGAATCCGTCGAGAGTTGCCGCGGTGTAGTACTGAGTCTTCATGTCAGTGGACTGAGCGGGGAACCATTCCTGTGACTGCCCACGCTCGTGCAGTCTGTGCGGGCAATCAAGAACTACCAGCGCGTAGCTGGCTCCTTGATCTCGCCCCCGAGGACGGCTTTGCGAACCTCGTCGATCGACGTCAACCCACGCGGTGCGAGACCGCCCCACTCGATTCGTGTGGTGTCGGGTCTCCAGTGAAACAGCAGCACCCGCCACGTGTGGTCCGCACCGCCGCGCTCGTAATACACGAGGCAGTGATCGGTCGAACAGCCGGCCACCACCATCCGACGAGGCGGCAGCCGCGAGTCGCCATTCAGGTCGTTGATCCCGAAATTTTCGCCGGGCTCAGCGATGTCGAGCGTGGTGCTGCCGAACAGCATCTGCCACGAATTTCGGACACCGAGCGGCAGCCCTCTGACAGAGGTCACGATCGCAAACCGGTCGTTCTTCAGGTGGGCTCGCAGCGCCTCGGACAGTTCCACAGGTGGCGGCGTGGCCTGGCGGCCATAGGCTCCAGCCGCCCAAAAGACCGTGGCGATGACGCAGAGAAGTCTGGTGCGATTCATGTCAGTCAGAGGGATTTTCGCATTGGAACGAAGTCAATGCTGCAATTGTTTGGCAGGTCGTAGGCTCTTCGTCCGCTTGAAACGTAGCCATGGCGAGCATAGAGCCGCTCTCCGGGTAGTGTCGCCACCAGTTCCACTGCCTTGAATCCTGCGGCCTTCGCCTCACCCTCGCAGAGCGTCAACAGACGGCTCGCGAGGCCTTTTCGAGCCCAGAGCGGATGGACGAAAAAGGCGCGGATTCGGGCAGCCTCGTTCGCCGGGTCCAATAGACGCGACTCACGACGCGCGTAGGCATCGCCCCCGAAAGGCGTCGCCCGACGACTCCAGCCTCCACAGAGAATCATGTCCTCCATGAACCCGACGAAATAAGTACCGTCACGGATCATGTCGGTATCGACACCCCACGCGCCGAGAAGGGCCGCTTCGACCTGCTCGGACGTGTAGTCTCCCGTGCCGAGCCCTCGTGCGGATGTCGCAATGAGCGCTTCAATGGACGAGACGTCGTCAATCGTCGCTTTCCGGATGTTCATAAACCGCTGGAGATCCGTTTTCGCATTTGATACGACCGTGCAATCAGACCCGAAGCCGGTGCGCCATCGCCATCGCTGACGTAGCCACAACTCGCGTACAACCTCTGTGCCGTGGCCGTGCTCTCCAACCGAAGTTCTGCAATGCGTCGTTGTCTGGCTTCTGCCTCCAGACGGTGCAGCAACGCCTTGCTCACGCCCTGGAAGCGAACCTCCGGAGCGACATACAACATCCTGATACTGGCTTCGACAACGTTCATGAGTCCGAACCCGACGATAACGGATTCGCGTTCGGCCACAAGCGCCACGTTATGTTCGGATCTGATCCACGATTCACAATTCACTGCGGTCTTGTTTGCCAGCCATCTCGCGACGACGTCGCCGTCCCCGTGATGATCATCCCCGCATAACTCACTGATTGAACGACGGACGACCTCGCACGCAGCGCTCGCGTCTCCGGCACGTGCGGACCTTACGATGTACTTCACGAACCCCGTCGCGGATGGCCCCCTTGTGAGTGGGAGAGTCATGAAGACGCTGTGTGGGTCCTCTACGTACTCGCCGAAAGGAGGGCACTCACCAAAGCCGTGTCGGCGGTAGAGAGCCCGCGCAGGATCGAAGTAGGCCCAGGAGCCCGTCTCGAGACTCAGGCGCGTCATGCCGATGTCCTGTGCGGAATCGATGATGTGACGCAGGATTGCCGCCCCGACACCAGCCCGCCGCTGGGCCTCGGCTGTATGCATCGACTTGATCTCGCCGTGCGTCGGCGAGAGCCGTTTGAGCGCACCGACGCCAACCACGCTATCGTCTTTCCACGCTGACCAGAATGTGACATCGGGTGACTTCAGAGCCGTCAAGTCGAGCGCATGCGCACTGCCTGGCGCCGTTTCTGCCCGCGCAGTTCTGACGTGATGAGCCAGCAACGCCTGAACGCGAGGATCATCGAGGCCTCCACGAGTAATCTTCATACGGGCTGCCGAGAGCCGGTTCGCATGGGCTCGACGACCTCGCTCGTCAGGATTCGATACCCACTACCCTGCCGTGCTGCTCACATTGAACTGTCGCACGTCGAGTTCGTAGCGCGACACGAAGTAGGGTCCGACCTGCCGATCGCTGTGGTGCCGGAAGCCAAACCGTTCGTAAACCGCTCGAAGCCGTGCCCTCGACGCCTCGCAATCCAAACGAAGGAGGTGCCGATTGACTTCAGCTGCACGCGTGGCTGCCCACGTCAGCATGGCCGTTGACACGCCTTGACCCGCAAACGCGCGTCGAACGGCGAGCCGATGGACGAACGCGGAATCACCATCCGGCACGTCTGGCCAGATCTCCACGTCTGACAACTGAAACTTTAAGGTTCCAACCAGCTGACCAACTTCTGCGAGGTAGAAGAGGCCGTCGTTCACGTCTTTCGACACCCGTTCTCGAGTGAGTTCATCGGCCCGCCACATGCCCATGCCGGCGCGCTCCAGCCATTGTGCAGCTTCGCTCAAGATCCCTGCCACGTCTGCGACATCGCCAGGTGCAGCCTTGCGTATTGTGATCTCCATCCTCAGAGAGCCAATCTGCCAGTCAGCCTTGCCGTTTCACCATCGCGTCGATCCAGATGGGCGCGAAGGGCGACGTGCAGCCCTTCGATACGGGATAGTCGCGATAGATTCCCAATCGTTCTCCAATGGCGACGGCTCTCTTGCGGAGTGTGGGAATGTGGATGCCGATCTCCGCAAGCACGCTATTCTCGTCCACTGCACCACCGGATCGGCGCTGGTCATTTCTGCGTCGATGCGATCCAGAAGCGCGGGCAGGTCGAGGCCGTCTGGGCTCTTCACGACGCGCTGGGCGCTAAGGCTCCATCCGGCGCGCGCGGCCCAGCGGTCCTCTGCCGTCATCCATTTCTGGCGAAGCGTCTCCCTGTCCGGGTGCTGCTTGACGACGTAGGACATGAGCCAGTCCGCAACGTGCGAGAAGGCAACGGAACGCACCATCCGATCCACGTCGGTCGCCGACAGATCCTGTGGCTTGATCGATGCGTGCACAGCGGTTCCTATCGACCGCGCTCCAGTGCGATTTCGAAGAGCCTGGGCCACAATTTGCCGGTGACGAACAGCCTGTCGCGCTCGGCGTCGTAGGCAATACCGTTGAGTACTGCCTCGGAATCAAGTTGATACGTCTTTGGCAACAGCCCCGTCAGATCGATCCATCCTGTGACGCGACCCGACGCCGGCGAGATTCTCGCGATGCGGTCGGTGTGCCACACGTTCGCGAAGATCTCATCACGGACATACTCCAGTTCGTTCAGCTGCTCAACCGGCCTGCTCCCGTCTCGTACCGCGATTCGACCTTGCTCACGGAATGTTGACGGGTCGATAAACCGCAGCGTGGAGGTTCCATCGCTCAGAATCAGGCGCCTCCGATCGTGCGTCAGACCCCAACCCTCGCCCGCGTAACGAAAGGTGCTGTCCGCGAGGCCTTCCGCAAAGTATTTCGAGTCGACCCGCTGCTTTTGCAGCACTTCTCCAGTTTCCAGCCTGACCTTCCTGAGGCTGGAACGGCTGTTGAGGCCCGTGCTCTCATACAAGAATCCGTCGCGATACACGAGACCCTGCGTGTAGGCCCCTGAATCATGTGGGTAGGAGTTTACGACGCGGTACCCGAAGAAGGCTGGATTCTCCTGAGCGTCGATGTCGCGCCGGTCAACTGACAGGACGAACGACGCCACGAGAATCGACATTACAACCAGTTTGGTCCTCATCAGGGTGACACCTCCAGCAAAGCCCGGCGGACGGACACGGACCCCTTTCAAATCGCTGCGACAAACTCCGCGATGATTGGGTGCAGCGGCTCTCCATCGAGCGATCCGACCTGGGGTTGAAACAGCGTCGCCAGGTAGAACGGGTGACCCGGAAGTTCGACGGCCTCCACCCCGGCATCATCGGCACGCGCACTCACCACGAGTCCGTGCTCAGTGAGCCGGTCAACAAACGATGGCGAGACGCCAAAGTTGCACCAGTGGAACCCTACGAACGGCGCAGCGCCACAGATACGGTGCAATCGCGTACCCGGCGTTACCGCTATCGTCCGTTTCTGACCGACGAGACTGCACGGCAGCTGACTGATCACCGCCTTCAAAGCATCCGGCTCTGATTCCGCGTGCGCGGCGTCCGAAATGCCTGCCACGTGCCTGGCAAACTCTACAACCGCGTACTGGAAGCCGCCACAGGTACCGAGAAACGGCTGCCCGGCGACTCGTGCACGTTCAATCGCCCGGTAAACGGCCTCGTTGTCGCGATATGGGGTGCCGGGCACCACCCACACACCATCCGCGTCTGCCGAGCGCGCCACTTCCCTACTGTCGGTACCGACCCATCGTGCTCGAATATTTCCAGGCATCTGGGCAATCACGGCGTCGAGCGCCCGGTGTGTCATGAAGCGGACGTCGCGATCGCCAAGCAGCCAGAGCTCTTTCACGCGGCGCCCTCGCACGAAGACCTGCCGCACGTCAGATCAGCGAGCAGAGTCATCGCGCGAGACTGTGGTCGTGAGACTCGACCACGGATCGGGTACCGAACGAAGAGCCACGGCGCGGCCCAGAAGTTGAGACATCACCTCACCCACGTGGTGCGGGTCGCCCGTCGTCCAGAATTCCTCTGAGCCCTCACCTGAGTCAGGCACCGCAATCCCTGCAGCCGCAAGTCGTTGACGCAACTGTCTCGCGACGGCCCCGGCAGATTCGAGGATCGTGATGCCCGGTCCCGCGGCCGCTACGATGGCGTCGAGAAGAAACGGATAGTGCGTGCACCCAAGGACGAGGGTGTCCGCGCCCTGATCGACCAACGGTTTCACGTAGCCCGCCACCCGGGCACGAGTGGCGTCGCTCGTGAGGTCGCCGGCTTCAACGCATTCAACCAGACCAGGACACGCCTGAGAGAGCACGCGTGCGGAGGAGGCGTGAGTTGCAATCAGCTTCGAGTACTTCGCACTCGCCAGGGTCTGTGACGTCGCCAGGACGCCGATAACCGAGGTCCGGCTGTGGGCAACGGCAGGCTTCACGGCCGGCTCGAGGCCGACGACCGGAATCGAATGTCTGGCTCGCACGGTATCAACAGCGACTTCAGTCGCGGTGTTACAGGCGACCACGAGCGCACTCGCTCCCCGCTGCACCAGAAAGTCAGAAGCCGAGGTCGCTCTTTGGCTGATCTGCTCAACGGTCCTGTCGCCGTACGGGGCGTACCTCGAGTCCGCGAAGTAGATCACATTCAGCGAAGGCAGCGCCCTGCGGACCTCGCGGAGAATCGAGAGACCGCCGACGCCTGAATCAAAGATGCCGACAGAAACGGGAGAAGACATGCAGGTCAGGTGGCACGCCGGTCGCTCTCGGGATCGTAAATAGCCATCCAGCGACCGGACTCGGGGAGAGGCTTGAAATCGAACTGAGAGTAGAGCCCGTGAGCGTCCCTCGTGGCCAACAGAAACACGCGCAGATTTTGAAGATCGGGATGACCCAGGATGTTTCTCATCAGAGCCTTCGAGATCCCACGGCCACGACATTCCGGAAGCACGAAGACGTCCATCAAGTACGCAAACACCGCGCGGTCGGTCACGACTCGAGCAAATGCGATCTGCCGTCCATCCTCGTACACCCCGAAGCACAGGGAATTCCTGATGGCTCGCTCCACGAGACTCCGCTGACGTCCACTGGCCCAGTACGTGGTCTGCAGGAACCCGTGGATCACGTCCAGGTCGAGGCGCTCTTGATCTGTGGAAATGTCTAGCTCTGATCCCTGATGTCGGCGTTCCATTTGTGCTACCTCACCCGCGGCTCGAGCCGCGCGCAGCTACCCATATGGTCGCATGCGCAATAGACGCGACAGTTCCAGGCTGATGTCAGGCACGCTATCGGAGGTGCACACGGTAACGCATTTCGATGTGACCTCCGACGGACTCAGGCGTCACGAATTCCTCAATCAGAACGCCCCCATTTGCGGTGATGACTCGTTGGGATGCCAGGTTGGCTGGCCGTGTTGTGATCTCGACGTACCGAAGCCCCTCTGCCCGGGCATCCAACAGAACTTCGCGAAGCGCCTGAGTCGCGTACCCGCTGGCGTTTCCAGGGTACGACCGCATAGCCAATGTGGCCCACCGCTGCGGCGGCGCCACGAAGATTGTCCGGCGACCATCCTCGCTCGAGCGCCGCGACATAGCTTGGAAGATAGTCACGAGACGGCCAGACCAAGAGCATCAGGGCTATACCCGGCGAATCTAGGTTTGCTTTCGATCGATCCACTTGTCCACAACTGGAGCTTGATAGTCGAGAAAGCGCCTCAGCAAAGCCTCGGGCTCTGATTCAACGACCATCATCGAGCGGTGACTGGCTTTCACAAAGCGTTCACTGACGGCGTAATCGAGAAAATCGACGATGCGATCGTAGTAACCGGCGACATTCAGAAGACCACACGGCTTCGCGTGAAGCCCCAGCTGAGCCCATGTCAGGACCTCAAAGAGCTCTTCGAGTGTCCCCAGGCCCCCTGGCAGCGCGATGAAGCCGACGGATAGAGTGGCCATCGTGGCCTTTCGTTCATGCATTGAGGCGACGACTCGAAGCTCGGAGACGCCACGATGAGCGACTTCCTTCTGCACGAGCGCTTCTGGAATCACCCCGGTCACACGCCCACCGCGATCCAGCACCGTGTCGGCGATGGTCGCCATCAAACCCACATTGGCGCCGCCGTAGACCAAATCGTACCCGTGCTCGACCAGCGCCTCTCCAAGCTGGCGGGCCGCGTGTTCGTAGTCAGGCCGAGCGCCGCTGCTGGATCCGCAGAACACGCAGATGGCGCCACGCGTCGCCTGTCTGTGGATGCTGGCCAGCCTATGGCTCCTTCGGCATCCACGTCACCGCCGGCAGCCCGTCGATGCTGGTTGCGTTCTTCTCGGCCTGATATTGCGTCAGGCCCGCAGCGCCCTTCCGGTCGGCCCACGCCAGGAGCTGTGGCCTTTCGTCCTGGAACGTATAAAGCGGAACGGCGAACCCGCACGAATCGGAAATCCGGTTGACGGTAACCAGAATGATCGCGCGTGCAGGCGGACTGTCGGCGAAGAGTGGACGTAACCGGTCGTACTCGGCGGATCCGGGCTCCAGCACTTCACCGTTACCGTGCAGCCGCACGATTCGTGGCGCTCCATCGAACGCACACAACATCACGACGATGCGACGATTCTCTCTCAGGTGCGCGATTGTTTCAGCCCCACTGCCTACGTGATCCAGATACGCGACAGTATTCGCCCCAAGGACTCTGAATGTATCGAGTCCCTTCGGCGAGAGATTGATGTGGCCGGTCGCCTCGAGCGGAGCCGTCGCCACGAAGAAGACGCGCTGAGCCTCGATGAATGCCTGCAGACCTGCATCGATATGTCCGAACAGCTTACCCATTGAGCACCAATGTCTGGTTGATGTGCGGCTTCAGGCGTGGCAAGGTGCGCCACGCAGAAGTAAACCGCGTGTTCGTCGCCATCATGGCACAAGCGCATCGGCGCGTTGGGCTCGAGGCGTCGCAGCCGTTTCTCACGGAAGTGATGCCGTCGATAACCACCAACCAGGTCCGGCGCACCACGCCGTCTCGTCAGGCGCCTCGCCGCGTCGCAACGATCGAATCGCCTTGGGCGACTGCGCCCGTAGCGCCGCTCTCAGAGCGTGGGACTGTGTCTCGTCGCGAGCACCTATGCACCCGATGAAGTAGGCGGATGAAATGTGCCGGGCTTCGTACGTCGCACCCGACTGACGAGTCACGAGCAGCATGAATCCCGGTCCGTCGGAAGTTGTGAGAGGCAATATCAGACGCCCTCCGATGGTCAGGGCGTCCAGCCAGATGTCTG
Organism: Acidobacteriota bacterium; assembly: GCA_013140775.1. GTDB lineage: Bacteria > Acidobacteriota > Vicinamibacteria > Vicinamibacterales > UBA2999 > JABFSA01. The sequence goes on from JABFSA010000170.1 coordinate 22,098, forward strand.
GGATATGTGTGGCCCCGGCGCACACATAGATCACGCTTGCCGGTGGCAGGTGTGCCTCGACTGCGGATGCCGCGTGAACGGTGACGTTGCCGTAGCCAGAGAGATTCCGTTCGGACCGACTGGCCAGGTCAGGGTTGATCTCGAATGCGTGGACGTGCCCGCTGCGCTCAACCAGACGCGCCAGCATCGCGGTGTAGTAGCCGGTGCCGGCCCCGACATGCACGACGACTTCCCCTGCCTTCGGCGCACATGCCGCGAGACACCTGGCGTGCAAACTGGGTTGTCCGTTGTTGATGCCGAGCTTCGGCACCAGGCCGATGTTGATGTCCTGATAGAGGATGGCTGGATCGTCTGTGCCGCTGTCCATGTAGCCACCTTCGGCGGCAATCTGCCAGGGGCCAGGCCCGACGAAGGCTTCGCGCTCGACGTTCGCAAACGCCTCAACTATGCGTGGATCCGCGTCGCCACCGGACGACGTGACCAACCGCGCGTAGAACCGACGGAGCGTATCGAGAGTGTTCAAGCGTGACCGTTGGTGGCCCAAGGCAACACAATGAAACGATACCCAGAAAGACAAAGGCTGAGAAGCGATGAAGATGAAAGCGTACGCGACTTTCGATGACTACCTTGCGGATCAGGCTCCTCGAAACAGGACTTTGATACGGGCGCTGCGGCAGTTCGTGGCGCGTACCGCGCCACGACTCCAGGAGTCGGTGAAATGGGGAAACGGATGCTGGCTTCAGGGGAAGACCCCGGTCGCCTACGTCTACTCCGCTCCGGATCATGTGCAGTTCGGATTCTTCAACGGCTCCGCGCTCAAGGATCCGAAACGGCTTCTCAACGGCGCCGGGAAATTCGTGCGGCACGTCAAGGTTCGGAAGCGCTCCGACATCGACGAAACATCGTTCGCCGCGCTTCTGCGTCAGGCCGTCCGCCGCTGAATTCCCTTGATCACACCTCGTCGACGGCGGGCCCTCAGATTGGCGTAGGATACGAGTCCTTGGAGCTGGGGGTGGAACGTGAGAGATGACGAACCAAACGTCCCGGAGGCGTCGGTCTCGCGCCGGGCGTTCCTGAAGGGCGGTGCGGCGGCAACGGGAGCTCTCTCGTCGGCGCTTCTGCCAGAGACTGCTGAGGCCCAGCTTCCTGTCGCCACCACGCCAGACGCGCGCCGGACGATGGTGGAGATGCGTGTCAACGGCATCCCGTACCGGCACGAGGTGCCGAACCACACGACGCTCCTGGAGTTCATCCGGGGAGATCTCAAGCTCACTGGCGCGAAGGCGGGCTGTGACCGCCTCCAGTGCGGTGCGTGCACGGTGATCGTGAACGGCCGCAACATCTATTCGTGCACCGCCCTGGCGGTCGAGGTCAGCGGCGCCGAGGTCACCACGATCGAAGGCCTGGCCAAAGACAACGCCCTGCATCCGCTCCAGCAGGCGTTCATCGAGCACAGCGGCTATCAGTGCGGCTTCTGTACGTCGGGCCAGATCCTGGCGGCCAAGGCGTTCCTCGATCGACATCCCACACCAAGCGAAGACGACGTCCGCCTGGCGATGAGCGGCAACATCTGTCGTTGCTCGGCGTACAAGCGCATCCTGGAATCGGTCATGGCCGCGTCGCGCGCGATGCCGGTGTAGGAGGCAACAGTCATGGCGCAACAGGTCACCGGGCAAGCTGGACAACCAGGCGGCGCGCTCAACGTCGTCGGCCGTCGCGGACCCAATATCGACGCGATCGATCGAGTCACAGGACAGGCGAAGTACACCGCTGACATCGAACTGCCGGGCATGCTCACCGCGCGGATCCTGCGCAGCCCGCATGCGCACGCGCGAGTCGTGCGGATCGACACGAGCAAGGCCGAAGCGCTGGGCGGAGTGCTGTCCGTCATCACGTATCGCGATGCGCCCAAAGTGATGATCTGGGGCAGCCGTCAGTACGTGCTGAACGACCGCGTGCGCTTCGCCGGCGAAGCGGTGGCGGCCGTCGCCGCCGTCGATGCTGACACGGCGGCACGCGCGCTGAAACTCATCAGCGTCGAGTACGAGCCACTCCCCTTCGTGCTGGATCCCGAGGCGGCGCTTGCGGCCGGGGCGCCGCAGCTCTTTGAAGACGGGAATCTCGAGGGCCAGCCGCGCGTGGTGAACCGCGGCGACATCGAGCAGGGCCTGAAGGAATCAGATCACGTGATTGCGCGGACGTATCGGTGCCCCACCATGTGGAGCGGCAGCCTGGAACCGCATGCCGTCGTCGCGCAGTGGGAGAACGACCGCGTCACGCTCTGGTGCTCGACGCAGTCGCCGTTCCGTGTGCACGCCAACATGGTGGCGCAGCTGGGCCTACCCGACAGCCACATCCGCATCATCGCGAGCTACGTGGGTGGCGGCTTCGGCACCAAGAGCGCGCCCCACGTCGATGAGACGATCGCCGCGCTCCTCGCGCGCAAGGCACGTCGCCCGGTCTCGCTCCGCTACAGCCGCGAGGAAGAGATCCTCGACAGCAACACGCGGTTCGAGGTCAAGATGTACATCCGGATGGGCGTCAAGAAGGACATGACGCTCCACGCGCTGGACATCCGGGCATTTATCAATCAGGGCGCCTATCACACACGACTCGGCGGCCTCGGCAACCACGCCACTCATCTCTACAACGTCCCGCATCTCCGCACGGTCCAGAACCGTGTGCATACAAACGTCCCGAACACCGGACCGACGCGCGGCGTCGGCGACCCGCAAGAGTGCTTCGGACTCGACTCGGCGATCGACGAGATCGCGGTGGAGATGGGATGGGATCCGATGGCCTTCCGCCTGAAGAACATCAAGCGAAACGGGGATCCGATCCCGCGAGCGGCTGGCGGCGCCGAGGATGGGCGACTCGTGACGCAGGCGCTCGACCGCTGCATCGAGGCCGGAGCGTCGCGCATTGAGTGGACACGCCGCAACCAGGCGCCGAACACTGCGCAGGCGGGGCCGATACGACGAGGCATGGGAATGGCCTGCACCGAGCGCACCGGCGGTGGTGGCTTGTCGGGGGCTCAGGTCAAAGTCTTCCTCGACGGCTCGGTCATAGTTTTTTACTCCTCCACCGACATCGGGACCGGCAGTCGAACGACACTGTCGATGATCGCCGCCGAGGTGCTGGGCATCCCGCTGAAGTCGTTCCGTACAGTGGCGGGTGATACCGAAGCGGCGCCGTGGGACGGCGGTAGCCAGGGGAACCGCACGCTTCAAGGCACTGGGCGCGCGGTCGAGGCCGCGGCACGCGACGCGCTGCGTCAGATTCTGGCGGGTGCGGCGCCACTCCTCAAGGCAACGCCCGAAGAGCTCGAGCTTGTCGGCGGCTCGATCCGCGTAAAAACAGAGACCGCTCGCACGATGACGCTTCAACAGGTCATGGAGCGCCGCGGACGCAGCGTGGTCGGCGACGGGAGCATCGCCCAGGGCCAGCAGGGCACGGACGTCGAGCGCACGTCCGCCGCGCACTTCGTCGAGCTCGATGTGGATACCGAAACGGGCAAGGTCACCGTCATTAAATACGTCTCGGTGCACGACGTCGGTCGGCCCATCAACGTCACCATCGTTGAAAACCAGATCGAAGGGGGCACGATTCAGGGCCTTGCGCTGACCCGATCCGAAGAGATGCGTTTCGACCCGCGCAACGGGCGGACGCTCAACGCCAACTTCCTGGACCTGATGCCACCAACGATGATGGACTTCGATCCGAGGGCGATCGAAGCGGTGATCATCCCCAATGAGGGACTGGCGGGTCCGTTCGGCGGCAAGGGGCTCGGTGAGAACCCCTGCCACCCGGGGATGGCGGCGGTCGCAAACGCGATCTACAACGCGACAGGGATCCGTCTGCGTGAAGTGCCCTTCACGCGCGGAGCCATCCTGAGAGCCTTGAACGATCAGCGTCCGGCGGCAAGCCGGACTGCCTAGCGCGGCGAGCGAAAAAGGGGAAGGTCATGGAGAACTTCAGCTACAGCCGGCCTGCGACGCTGAGGGACGCGACCGCCCAGCTTGGCAAAGAGCACGGCCGCGTGGCGATCATCGCCGGCGGCACGGATCTGCTGGGCGAGATGAAGGACGAACTCGCCGCACCCGCACGCCTGGTGCCTGTCCGGCATCTCCGCGAGATGCAGGGTGTCCGGACGGTCGGGGCTGGTTTGCGCATCGGCGCCGCGACGCCCCTGGTCGATGTTGTCGAAAACCGCGCCGTCCAGGAACAGGCGCCGCTCCTCGCGATGGCGGCAGTCAAAGTTGGCACGCCGGCGATCCGGAACATGGGCACTATCGGAGGCAACATCTGTCAACGCCCGCGGTGCTGGTACTACCGGAACAACTACCCGTGCTTCAAGCACGGCGGCTCGGCGTGCTTTTCGGCGTTGGGCGAAAACGACTTCCACGCGATCCTCGAGGGCGGCCCCTCCTTCATCGTGCACCCGTCCGACACCGCGCCCGCGCTTGTCGCGCTCGGGGCGTCGGCTCGCATCGCCGGTCCCGGTGGCCGGGAACGAATCGTGCCGCTCGACGCATTCTTTGTCACGCCGCGCCAGGATGTGCGGCGCGAGAACGTCCTGCAACCCGACGAGATCCTCGTCGAACTACAGGTGCCGAACGCACCGGCTGGCTCCAGGGCCACCTACGTCAAAGAGATGGTGCGCGAGACCTGGAATTTTGCGCTGTGCAGCGTTGCGGCGATGGTCACGCTCTCGAATGGCGTTGTGAGCGATGTCCGCATCGTGATGGGCGGCGTGGCCCCGGTTCCCTATCGCGCGCTGAAAGCCGAAGCCGCGATACGCGGACAGCGCCTCACCGAGACGACGGCGGCGGCGGCGGGTGCCGCGGCGGTGGAGGGCGCACGGCCGCTCGCCAAAAACGGGTACAAGGTGCCGCTCACGCAGGCCACTGTAAAAAGGGCGCTACTGTCGCTCGCCTAGCGGGCTCGACACCGCGGGACAGCGTCACATGACCGAGCTTCCTAACTTCGTGATGCTGCTCTCGACGTCCGTGAACGCGTTCAACGAGTACCGTGCGGCGTACCCAGGGCGAATCGCTTCGCTGGCCGACGCGGAACTGTCTCGTGCCGACCTCACGGCCGCGAACCTGCGCGACGTCACTCTGACGGGCGCAAATCTGACCTACGCGATTCTCGACCGCGCGGATCTGCGCGGCGCTGATCTCACCCGGGCCCGTATGGAAGGCTGTTCGCTCATCGACGCGCAGCTCGACGAAGCCTGCATGGAGCACGCGAACCTGCGGAGCGCCATCCTGCACCGCGCGTCGTTGCGGCGGGTACGGCTGCTCGGCGCAACCTTCCAGGGCGGCGATCTCCGTCATGCCGTCCTCGACGGCGCCATGCTCAGGCGCGTGTCGTTTTGCGACGCCGACCTCCGTGATGCGTCCTTCAAGGACGCGGATTTCCGCGAGGTCGACCTTCGATGGGCGCAGTGCAGCCTCGACGCGATCGAGTCGGATCTGTCTGGCGCGAGAATCCGGTAACAGCGTGTCCCCCACCCCGTCGCTCATCCTTGCGTGCTCATCGCCTCGCGTGGCCACGCTCCTGCGAGATGCGGGCTTCGACTTCGAGGTGATGCCAGCAGATCTCGAGACGGAGATGGACATCGAAGAGACACCGGATGGCTACGTTCGCCGCCTGGCCGTCTTGGCTGTTCAGGTGTTGAGCCCGTGCGCGGGAGACAGACCGATTCTTGCCGCTGCGACCATCGTCACCCTCGACGGGCAACTCCTGACTGCCCCGACCACTGCAGCGGCGGCGACACAGCATATGCAGGCGCTTGCGGGGCGCGACCATGTCGTGACCACAGCCGTCTGCCTGTCCCACGTCTCAGAGGGCGCCAGGCGACAACACACGAGCGTGGAGCGCACGATCGTGACCATGGCGCCGATGACCAGTGAAGAGATTGACTGGTACGTCCGAAGCGGCGAGGCCGACGGAGTGCCAGGCGGCTACGTCATCGACAAGCTCGCATCGCGCTTCGTCGTGCGACTGGTCGGATCGCCCAGCAACGCTGCCGGAGTGCCCATCGCGACGGTGCATCAGCTCTGGGCTGAGGCAAGGCTTCCAGGCTAGATCGGCTCGACGCCGGCACGCGCACAGAAGTACTCCCAGGCGCGGTCGAGCGCGAGGGGTGAGAACTGGGTCGCGCGTGAAAGCTCGACTTCGCGATCGGAGAGGCCGCGCGGCGTCCCGATCGCCATCGCCTGCAGTTGAATCTCCGCGTTGATTTTGAGATAGATCGCGATCATCACCGCCTCCTTGATCGAGGCTGCGGCCACCACGGCACCGTGTCCGCGCATGAGCGCGCACGAGTTGCGACCGAGCGCGGCTGTAAGGTCGCGCCCCTGCTCCATGGTCCGGACCAGCATATCCGTCTCGCCAAACCGCGTGGCGATGTCCCAGGTGGGTATGTCAGTCCCGATGACCGACGCCACGTGCACCACCGGCTCGAGCACACGGCCGGTGACACTGAATGGCAGGAGCGAATACGCGTGGTTGTGCACCACGGAGTTCACGTCGCTGCGGGCTTCGTAAATCGCTCCGTGAATCATGCGCTCGCCATACGGCGTGCGATTGGCCGGGTCGAGCGAGCGGCCATCCTGCTCGAAACGGATCAAGTCCGCGTGCTCAACAAGCTCAGGGGCGCGAGACCGGGCCATGACGTAGCGTCGCGGGTTGTCCGGATCCCTGACACTGATGTGCCCGAAGGCATCGACGACGCTCTCGCGGGCCAGGATGCGATTGGCCGCAACCAGCCTCCGAAACTCGATGTGCTCGGCCAGCGCAGCGCCGCCCTGCGCAAAGGCTCGTCCGGCGAACGGGATAGCGGCAAGCGTACTCAAGGACTGGCGCACGAACGCGCGACGGGGGATCGGTACGTTCGAAGACATGGCAACTCTCCTGCGACGAATGCTCGGGCCGCGGCTCCAGCACAGGTGCGGCGCCGCCGGGCCGCCCGAGGGTATCACGCCCACCTTTTGGCCCGCTGACGAGTTGATCGTCAGCGGGGGCGCGCGCGCAGGAATTCGACATGAAGCCGCGCCGCACCGCGCGGCTCGACGGCATGCCGCACTTCGGGCACGACGATGCCCGGAACACCGGGCTCGAGGTCGCGATCGACACCGAGAGCGGGTACCTGGTAGCGCACGAGGCCCTCGGTCACCACGATGCGGCCCCACACGCCGGCCGCTGTTGTGTGGTTGGTTCGCAGCGCATCCGGCAGCGTCCGTTCCGTGAACTCCGGAGTGCGGCCGACGACGTCGGCTGGCTCGGGCAGTTCGAAGCTGTCGCAGCGAACGCAGTTGAGCATCGCGCCCATGCGGCTCTCGCGGCCAGCGGCGGTCGTCACCCACGGCCGGTTCTCGAACGGAGGCTTGTGGCGGACGTGCTGGCGATGGCCGCAGTTCAGCGTGGCCGTCCAGTCGCCAGCCTCATCGAGGCTGAACCCGGTGATCGGTCGATCCATGGTTCTGTCCTGGTGGCACGCTTCGAGTCCGGCGGTGGCTTCGACTAAGCCGGCGGCCCCGCGGGGACTGCGCCAAGCTGCTGCAGCATGGTGAGCTGGTCGAAGACTCCCCAATGCTCGTGCGCGAGACCATCGTCGCCGAACCGGATGATGTCGATGAGCTGCGTCTCGAACCGCTTACCGGTCGGCGGCATCCCCATGAACTCACCCTTGTGGGTCCCGCTGGCGCGCACGCGGGCCACAACCTTGTCTCCGCCCTGGAACACGTCTTCCGGCGTCATACGCAGGTCGGGAAACGCTGCCACGTACATCCGGAAGAAGGTGATGACGCCATCCCTGGTCGGCGCCAGCCCCGGAATTTCTTCGTGCTCGACGAAATCGCCAGCGAGTATGCGGCCGAAGCCGTCGATGTCTCCCTTGTTGATCGACTCGTACGCGCGCCGCATCGCAAGTGTGTGGTCCATGGCTCCTCCAGCCCTCATCGTTCTATAACTGCACCATTCCCATCCACCACATGATCGTGTCACCGACGTCGATATCGTAGGCGCGTGCGAAGGTGAGCTTGCCATCAGTGCCAATGCGAAAGACCGACAGGCCTGCAGGCACAGTGCGCACGCTGTCGCCATCGCGCACATTCACTGGCAGGTTGTGCTGGGCGACCAGCATCCGCCCGCTGGGGTCGATATGGAACGTGCGCGGATGAATCTTCTGGGTTTCGATGTGCTGAATCGCGGTGGGCTCCCCGGTCTGCTGATTGACTGCGTACACCACGATGCTGTTTTCGCCGCCCTTGTAGACGCTCCTTCCGTTGAACTCCACGACATCCTGCGAGCGGTTCGCTCCGTAGAGGAAACGCCCGCTCGGATGAGCGTGCACCGTGCTCGCGGCCTGGCGTGAGCGGATATTGCCTGGCGCCAGCAGCGTCGTCTTGTCGAACACGACATCCGGCATCGGCTTGCCACCCTGCAAGCGGTGCATGTGCATCCGATTTTGCGTTTCGATCGACACGTACATCCACGGCGCCGACGGATGAAAATCGAGGTGGCGCGGGCCATACCCACGCCCGCCGTTGGGGGCAATCTTGTACTG
>JABFSA010000005.1 GCA_013140775.1 Acidobacteriota bacterium
GCCGATTCGGCTGGACGCGTTGCCAGTGCGAATACTGCGCCTTGGTCGCGCTCCGGGTCGGGTGATAGTAGGGCGAAATGGTGCGGCGGGACTTGGTGTCCACGAGCATCGACTCGAAGCGATCGAAGGACTCCTGTCCGACTGGACCATCGCCGGCGCGCACTCGGCGGCGGCCGCGTTCGATGTCGCGCGAACGGTGTGCCGCCGCGCTGAACGTGGGATTGTGCGCCTCGCGGAAGCAGGCGAGCCCGTCGCGCCCGGAATTCTGGCCTACGTCAACCGTCTCTCCGATCTCCTGTGGCTGTTCGGCCGGAAGCTCGAACTCGATGCCGGAGTGAGCGGTTCGCTGCGCGCGGAGACAGGCAGAGCCGGCAATCGCTGGTCGCGCGCGTGGTGAACAGATCGCTGCTCGCGCTCGTCGGCGCGCTCGTTGTGGCGAGCGCCGTGGTGCTTCGTGTCACGCCCGAGTCCCTTCTTCCGGAACCCGAGCGGCCGTTTCGCTGGCAGGCGTCCGCCCCGGCGCGGCTCGGAGGACTCTCGTATCCCCGGAATGCGACTGGTGCAGACAGCGTGACGGCGACAATCGATGCACCACCAAGGCGACTCGTCTCTCAGGCCTCGTCGACCGACGAGTTCCTGTATTCGATCGTTCCACCCGAGCGCGTGGTCGGTGTGAGCGACGTCGCCTATATGGAGCGCATCAGCAACGTTCTCGAGCTGGTCAGGCAATACCAGCCGATCGTGGCGCTCGATACCGAGCGAATCCTCCGCGCTGACCCGGACGTGGTGTTGTCCCCTGCCGAGATGCGGCTGGACGTTCCGGCTCTCCTGCGTGCCGCCGGAGTGCCGGTGTATCGCGCACAGACGATGTTCCCGACGCTGGAGTCAGTGGAGGCTCAGATCCGGGTCATCGGGTATCTCGCAGGTGAGGACGCGCGTGCGGAGGAGGAAGCGGGCCGTTTTCATGAGGTCGTCCGTCTCGCCGGCGCACGCAAGCCGTCTGGAACTCCGGCGCCGAGGGTGATGGGATTCGGCGGCGTCTACAGCTACGGCTCAGAGACGCTGTTTCACGACATTCTCCGCGTTCTGGGTGCGGAGAATGTAGCTGCCACTCATGGCTTCATCGGATACGACCGCGTGACGGACGAGCACATCGTTCGATGGAATCCCGAATGGATCGTGGCCGGCGCTGATCGCGGTCACGTGGAGGACGTGCGCGCGCGGCTGATGGCGCATCCAGCGATCGGCGCCACCACGGCTGCGCGTCTGGGACAGATCGTCGTCCTCGAAAACCACGTCTTCCTGCCGCTGTCTCCGTTCGCCGCTGAGCTCGTCGAAGCGCTGGCGGACACTTTGTACGGACCCGCCTGATGAGCGCCCAGGCGACCGCCACGATTCGCGCCCTGTCAGAAACGCGCGGGGATACTCGCGTCCGGGGCCGTATCAGGCCAGTGGTCTTCTACTCGGTGCTCATTCCGGTGTTTGTGCTCGCAGGCATTGCGGCAGTCGCGATAGGAAGCACGTCGCTCGAGTGGTCGATGATTGCGCGAGTCCTGGCGTGGAAAACCCTGCCCGCCGGGTGGGTCGATGTCGGCGTGATCACGCGCGCGGATGAGGCGATCGTCTGGTTGATCCGGCTGCCACGCGTACTGGTCGCGGCGATTGTCGGTGCGGGTCTCGCCACCGCTGGGGTCATGATGCAGGGCCTGTTTCGAAACCCGCTGGCAGAGCCGAGCCTGACAGGCGTTGGACCTGGAGCCGTGTTGGGCGCCGTGGCGGTGTTCGTGACCGGATGGGGCGCATCCTCGGTCCTCGCCCTGCCACTGGCGTCGATCGCGACGGCGCTCCTTGCCCTCCTCGTTGTCTATGGCATCGCGACGCGTGGCGGAACCACGCCGATGACGACACTGCTGCTCGCAGGAATCGCGGTCGGCGCATTTCTCACCGCGATCTCGAGCCTGCTCATCTCCATCAACATCGTGACGTGGCAGGCCGCCCAGGAGATCGTCTTCTGGATGATGGGTGGCCTCGACTCGAGGACATGGGCGCACGTATGGCTTTCACTGCCGTTCGTGCTCGTCGGATTCATTGCCGCTCTCCTGCAGTCGCACACGCTCGACCTGATGCTGCTCGGTGAAGAGACGGCGGCCTCCCTCGGCGTGGAGGTCGAGCCTGCGAAGCGACTGCTGGTCGTAACGTCGGCGATCCTGACTGGTGCATCAGTGGCCGTTGCCGGGCTTGTCGGGTTTGTCGGGCTCGTCGTGCCTCACGCCGTGCGGTTGCTGCTTGGACCGGCGCATCGATCGCTGCTTCCGGCCAGCGCGCTCACCGGAGCCACCTTCGTGATCCTGTGCGACCTGATCGCCCGTACCGTCCGCCCTCCTGCCGAAATCCGTCTTGGCGTGGTGACCGCGCTCTGTGGCGCTCCCCTTTTTCTGCTTCTGCTGATGCGTCGCCTCAAAGAAGAGGAGGAGGCATGAGCGGGGCGCTGCAGGGTGCACATCTGACTGTGGTCCGTGGCCGGCGAACAATCCTCGACGACGCGACGCTGGCGGTGCCATCTGGCGCTGTGACGGCGATCCTCGGGCCCAATGGGAGTGGCAAGAGCACGCTCTTACGAGTGCTTGGCGGTCTCTGGCGGCCGACATCCGGAGAGGTGACGCTCAACGGCAGGCCGCTGTCCACCGTCGCGCGCTCCGAAGTGGCTCGGCACGTCGCGTTTCTCCCGCAAGACACTCGCTGCGATTTCGCGTTCACGGTGGAGGAGATCGTGGCGATGGGACGGCTGCCGCACCGTGGCCGATTCGCACCGGCCGGCGTTCGCGATCACGACGTCATCGACGAAGCCATAGCGAGCTGTGATCTTGAATCGTTGCGCACCCGCACGGTCGATCGGCTGTCCGGCGGGGAACGTCAACGCGTGGCGATTGCGCGCTGCCTGGCCTCTGAGCCCACGGTGCTGTTGCTGGACGAACCAACCGCTCACCTCGATCTGGAGCATGCGCTGACGGTGTTTGCGCTCTGCCGTTCACTCGCTGCCGCGGGCAAGGCTGTCGTCATGGCCACACACGACCTCGCAGGAGCGTCGAGAGTTGTGACCAATGCGGTGCTCCTTCGAGAAGGGCGGATCGTCGTCGTGGGACCGCCACTCGAGGTGCTGACACCAGCTCGTTGTCGAGAAGTGTTCGCGGTGGAGACCGAAGTGCTCGTTACCACCGACGGTCGTCCGGCGTTTGTCTTCAGTTCGCCAGGCGCCTCGGAGCGGTCGGCGTCCTCGCTTGGAGTTCACGAATGAAGCGTTACGTGTTGTTGCTCGTCTGTGTGTTCGCTGTGTGCGGTGCGAGATCCGCCTTCGCCCAGACCCTGGTGGTGACCGGGCGGGTCCTGGATCCGCAGGGCGCCGCCGTTCCGGATGCGGAGGTTCACGTGGCTCGCGAGGACGGCACCGCCACGCGAAGCACCACGACCGACGCGACCGGTGTCTATCGCCTGGAGATCGCGTCGGCGGGCGTCGTGATCGTGGAGGTGTCAAAGCCGGGCTTCAGGCGTCGCGCCGAGGTGATCGCGGTTGGTGCGCGCAGCGAGACGCTCGACATCGCCCTCGAGGTGGCGGGGATTGACGATACCGTGGTTGTGACAGCGGCCGGTGTGCCACAGGTCACACAGGAGACGTCAAAGGCGATCACGATCATCGGGGTCGAAGATATTCAGGCGCGGAACCAGAGCGCGCTGATCGACGTCGTACGATTCACACCTGGCGTGCAGGTCCGCAGCAGCGGTGGACCGGGGCAGGCGTCGTCCATGCGGATTCGAGGACTGCGCCAGGATGCGACGGCAGTGCTCCTGGACGGGCTGAAATTTCGAGACGCCGCCACAGCCCAGGCCGATGCCACGTCCTTTCTCTCGACACTCAACTTCATCGGCGCCGAGCGGGTGGAAGTGCTCCGAGGGTCAGGTTCGTCGCTCTACGGGACGAACGCCGTGGGCGGTGTGGTGAACATCGTCACCAGCCCCGGCGGAGGACCGACGAGGGGGGAGGGTCAGTTCGAAGCCGGGTCGCTCGGGCACCTTCGTACGCGCGGCACTGTGAATGGTGGCGCACTCGCGAATCGGCTCCGGTACTCCGCGGGCGCGCTCCAGTTCAATCTGCTCGACGGATTTGACGGCAACGACGCCAACCGCAGCTCGGGCGCACACGGTCTGCTGCACTACGACGTGACGCCGACCGCGAACATCATGGTGAGAGTGCTTGGCTCGAACGATCGTGTCGAGACGAACAGCAGTCCCACGACAACGGGGATTCCCGTTGCGAATATTTCCCAGACAATCATCGTCAACGCGCAGCCGGTCGCTCCCGGTGAGATCGAGCGGAGCAATCAAGGCCTGGCGCCGGTCATTGGAGGCGCGAACTTTTTTCCCGGACGCAACGACCCCGACAGCCTGCGGACGTCTGCATTTCATGCGACGGCTCTGCGGTTTCGTCACAGCGCCTGGTCGGCGGTGAGCTGGCAGGCCAGCTACCAGCGGGTCTACACGCGCCGCACGTTCACGAACGACGTGCTCGGCGTCGGATTCCAGCCTGCTGCGTTGAGCTACTCGAAGATCGTTGGTGCGATCGATACCGTGGATGCGCGGGCCTTCATGGCTCCCACGCCGTGGCTCAATCTCACGGCTGGCTACGAGTTCGAGCGGGAGACGTTCCACGACTGGCAGGACAACAACCTGCCACTCCCGAGGCGGACGCAGACCGAGACGCAGATCAGCCAGAACGCCAATGCGGCGTTCGTGTCCACACAACTCGCGCTCGTCGATCGTCGTCTGCAGGTGTCGCTGTCAGCCCGCACGCAGGGTTTCAGTCTCTCGAACCCGAGACTGACGGCCATTGGCGTCACCAGTCCCTACGACGGTGTTGCTGTCGTTGCCCCTCCGAGAGCGATCACGGGTGATGCCTCGCTGGCGTATCTGATTGCGGCGTCTGAAACCAAGCTGCGCGTCCACCTCGGCAACGCCTTCCGCGCGCCCGGGCTCTACGAGCGCTTCGGTGGCGGGTTCTCGACCGATCCGGTGACCGGGCTCGTTGCGTTCACTGCCTACGGCGACCCCAGACTCGATCCCGATCGCTACCGCGCCGTTGATACAGGTGTTGACCAGTATCTGTTTGGCGGGAAGGCCGTCCTGTCGGCAACGGTGTTCTACAACGACGTGCCCTCGCTGACCGCGTTCAATTCTTCGGGGGGCATTCGGCCGGATACGGATCCGTATCGGCGCACGCAGGGATATCTGAACAGTTCGGGAGGCTTCTCACGGGGGGCAGAGGTTGGCATCGACGCGCGGCCGATGTCGTCGCTGCGCCTGTCGGGAAGCTACACCTACACTCGCTCTGAAACGGCCGAGGACATCGTGGTTCCAGGCTTCTACATCGTGCCCGGGGTGTTCGGGCACACGGCCACGTTCGTCGTCACCAACCGCTGGGGTGAACGTGTGGATACGACCTTTGATCTGTTTTACGGATCGGAATCCTACAGTTCGCTCTTCGCCGCGGGTCGCGCGCGGGCGTATCGGTATCCCGGCTTCACCAGGGCAGCGCTGGTGGCTGGATACCGTGTGATCAACGCGGCCCGTGCACCGACGCGCGCGTACGTCCACGTGGATAACCTTTTCGATCAGACGTTCTACGAGAACGGCTGGCGCGGTGTGGGAAGAACCGTGGTGGCCGGAGTGAGCGTCGGGTTCTAACCGCATGTGGCGCTGGATTCTCATCGTCGCGTGCCTGTGGACGTCAGTTGCGACGGCCCAGACGCCGTCCCGGATCGTCTCGACGTCGCCAAGCATCACTGAAGCGCTTTTTGCGCTTGGGCTCGGCGACAGGGTCGTCGCGGTGTCGCAGTACTGCCGATTCCCACCTGCTGTTGAACGTCTCCCGAAGATTGGCACCTTCCTCAAGCCTGACGTCGAGCTCATCGCGCGGCTCAGGCCGGATCTCACCGTGGTCCACTCGGGCCCCTATCAGATCGAGAGGCGGCTGGAGATCTTGAAGCTTCCGTTCGTGACAGTCGAACGCGGATCGCTGTCGAGCACGTTTTCGTCCATTCGTGCGATCGGGGCGGCAGCGGGAGTGTCAGACCGTGCGGCTGCACTGGTGGCGACGATCGAGGCTCGGCTTCAACGCGTCCGGCAGGCGGTTGCGGGGAAGAAGCCGCAGAAGGTCCTGCTCATCGTCGGGCGGCGTCCAGGAACGTTGACCGATCTGATTGCTGTGGGGCCGGGTTCGTACATGAGCGACCTCGCGGCAATAGCCGGAGGCGTGAATGTCCTGTCGCAGGGCGGTCTGCCAGAGTATCCGCGGATCTCGATGGAGACCGTCATTCGGCTGGCGCCTGACGTCATCATCGACGCCGGGGACATGGGCGACAGGCCCGAGCAGCGTGAAGCACGGAAGATCCTCACCGAGGGGCTGTGGAAGCGTCAGCAGCTCGTCGCCGCTCGAAACGGGCGGATCCATGCGGTTGTCAGCGACGCCTTCGTCGTCCCCGGTCCGCGGCTCGTCGAGGCGACCGAAACCATGGCGCTGTGGCTGCACGGGGTCGGTCGCTGATGCTGCTTCAGGCTCACGACGTCGGGTGGCAACTGGGTGAAGTGCGAATCCTCCAGCGCGTGAACTTCACCGTTGAGCCAGGTGAGTTCGTGGCCCTGATGGGCCGCAACGGCGCTGGCAAGAGCTCCCTGCTCGATCTGATCGCCGGCCTTCGTCGTCCGACTGACGGCGCCCTATCGTTCGACGATCGCCCACTCGAGTACTGGTCGGCGGATGATCTGGCGCGATCGATCAGTCATCTGCCGCAGATGGTCCGGGCGGACGTTGCGATCTCGGCCGAAGAGCTCGTGCTGATGGGGCGCTATCCACATGCGATGGGCTGGAGCGAGTCGGACGACGATCGCCAGGCGGCCAGACTTGCCATGACGCGGTGTGGCTGTTTCGAGTTTCGGGACCGTCGGCTGTCGTCACTCAGCGGAGGCGAGCGGCAGCGGGTGCTGCTTGCGGCGTGCCTGGCTCAAGAGCCTCGCTTGCTGTTGCTGGACGAGCCCGCAACCTTTCTCGACATCGACCAGCAGCTGCAATGCTTCACGATGCTTCGCGAGGAAGCCGCGCGGGGTGTGGCCTGCATCGCCGTGACCCACGATCTGAATCTCGCGCTCACGTTCTGCTCCCGCCTCGTGGTGCTGGCCGGGAAGACCGTCGCCGCGGATATTCCCGTGACGACGGCAGCCGAGGACACCACGTGGTTGAGTTTGTTTTCGCCTCGCCTCGTCGTGTCACGGACGCCGTCGGGGCATCCGTGGGTCTCGTACGCGTGAGTCGCGATCGCTTCGCGCGCCGGTGGATCATCGGGTCGGCGCTCGCCTTTGTGTGCGCGGCAGTGCTGCTGCCGCTGGCGGGGCCTGCTCCGTTGGACATGGGCCGCGTGTGGGCAGGCGAGGAGCCCGACTGGTCGATTCTTGTGCATCTGCGGGTGACGCGGACGCTGCTGGGGCTGTTTGGCGGCGCCGCGCTGGCGCTGGCGGGAAGCCTCTTTCAGTCGATGCTTCGAGACGCGCTCGCCACGCCGTACACGTTGGGCGTCTCCACTGGCGCCTCGCTCGGCGCGGTGGTTTCGATCGCGCTCGGCTGGCACGTCGTGGCCGGAATGCCGGGGATCTGGGCAGGTGCGTTCATCGGAGCCGCGGCCGTCATGGTGCTGATCGTGTTGGCCGCTGCCAGGCAGCGACACGTCTCGGTCATGGGGCTTTTGCTGGCTGGGATTGCGACCAACAGCGTGTGCGCCGCGCTCATCCTGCTGATTCACGGGTTGTCGGGCATGGCCAATTCGTTTGCCATCTCGCGCTGGCTGATTGGCAGCCTGGACTCGATCGAGCAGCCCGCGCTGCTGGCTTACATCGCCACGGTCGTGTTGATGGCCGTAGTGATCATTCGACAGGCACGACAGTGGAACCTGCTGTCAGTTGGCGATAGCTGGGCCGCCACTCGCGGGGCACGCGTGACTCCCTTGCTCGTGGCTGGTTACACATCGGGCTCTATCCTGACGGCGGCGACTGTTGCGCTCACCGGTCCGATCGGATTCATTGGACTCGTGGTGCCACATGTCGTGCGCACGCGCGTCAGCGCCGACGATCGCGTGTTGATGCCGTGTTCGTTCTTTCTGGGCGGTGTTCTCCTCGCGTCCTGCGACGCGATCGGACGCGTGATTCTTGCTCCAGCTGATGTCCCGGCCGGAGCGATTACCGCGCTCATCGGCGGACCGTATCTCGTGTGGCTGGTTCGCCATCGCATATGACGTTCATCTCGTCTGAAGACTGATATGCCGGCCCGACCCATCTTCATCGGCGGGACATCCTCCAACGCGGGCAAGAGCTGGACGACGACTGCTGTCTGCGCGTGGCTTCGACGGAAGGGCGTACGCGTGGCGCCCTTCAAGGCCCAGAACATGTCGAACCATTCGTACCCCTGCCGTTCGGGCGGCGAAATTGGCCGTGCGCAGGTGGCCCAGGCTGAAGCCTGCGGGCTCGAGCCCGAGCCGGCGATGAACCCGATCCTGCTCAAGCCCAACGGCAACGGGACCAGCCAGGTTGTCGTGAACGGCGTCGTGTGGAAGACGCTTCCGGCGCGTGGCTACTACGAGTACTTCGACGAGTTGCTGACGCACGTGCTTGCGGCCTACGAAGATCTTGCCAGTCGCTTTGACGTCATCGTCATCGAAGGCGCCGGCAGCGTGAGCGAGCTCAACCTGCGCGCGTTCGACCTTGTCAACCTCGGTCTCGTGACGAGAATCCGTGCGCCGTGGGTACTGGTCGCTGACATCGAACGGGGCGGCGTATTTGCGTCAGTGCTGGGCACAGTGTCGTTGCTGACTCCAGAAGAGCGCGCGCTCTTTCGCGGTTTCATGGTCAACAAGTTCAGGGGGGACATGACCCTCTTCGATGAGGGCCGCCGCCTGCTGGAATCGAAGGCCGCTGCACCGTGCCTGGGTGTATTTCCATACGCACAGGATCTCAGAGTGGACGCCGAGGATAGCCTCGCGCTCGAGCGTGAGGCCAGAAGTCCCGCGCCCGCTGGTGCCTCGATCGCCATCCTGGAGTTTCCGCGATTGTCGAACGGAACCGACTTCCGGTTGCTGCGCTGGGCGGATTGGGTGAGCCGGCCTCGCGATCGCGACTACGACTTCGTGATTCTTCCGGGATCGAAAGACACTCTGTCAGACCTTGCCTGGATGCGCGACCGCGGTCTGGATCGATGGGTGCACGAGCAGCATCGCCGAGGTGCAACGGTGGTCGGCATCTGCGGAGGTTTTCAGATGCTCGGTGACATGATTCACGATCCCGCTGGCATCGAATCCTCGCGCGGGAGCGAACGAGGACTCGGATTGCTGCCCGTCGAGACCGTGCTCACATCCGAAAAGACCACCCGAGTTCGGCGAGCGACGCTGGACGACCGCATCACCTTTTCGGCGTACGAAATCCACCTCGGGCAGACGACGAGTCGTCGCGCCCTGTCACCGTTCGTGGAACTCGAGGACGGGACGACGGAGGGAGTTCGGGGCGAACGGCTGATCGGCACGTATCTCCACGGCGCACTCGAGGATCCGCAGGTGTGTTCGGCGTTGTTTGGTGTCGAAGTGAACCCGGGGCCTGCGAAAGCGGGGGAGCACGAGGCGCTTGCCGCCTGGTTCGAGCACCACGCCGTTGCGCCCGAGCGATGGCTCCTGTAGGAATCTAGAACCCGTATCCAATCACAGATTTCATCAGCCATGGCTCACTGCTGGTGACGCAGTGTCCGACGCTGACAGTCAACTCCCACCCTGAGCCGAGGTCGAGATCCGTGCCGGCAAAGAGGAGATGATGGGCACTCATCTCCGGCTGCAGGTGACGGGTCGTGGCTTCTGCCGAAAAGTAGTCGGTCGTCAGCGCGATGCGCTCCGAAAGCCGCCACGCCGCCTTGGCGGAAATATCGAATACCGGCTCGAGCCCTTCTTCGGACCCCTGCGTGACGATCTCGACTGCGGGGTTCACGAGGAGTGAAAGCCTGCCCTGCCTGAAATCCACGATCTGCCGGTACTCGAGCGTCTGGAACTCGCCGCTGAAAGCTGCTCGATTGAAGCCGTATTCAGCACCGCCTGCGAACTTCAATCCCATGAGTTCGCCGAAACGAATCTTGGTGCGCACGTGGCCGCCAGCGAGCCGGGGACCCGATGAGCTGAAAGGGGCGGTCTGAATAAACCCAGCGGTTTCAATCCTGTCCGTCCAGCCCCGGATGACTTCAACGGATACGTGTGCTGGTCTGTGACTGCCATTGCTCGGCGGGAGCTTCACGCCGCCGCGGGTCATGACGTTGGTGTGCAGGTCTACGTCGAACGTGCCAGGGCTGGTGAGCTCTGCTTCGAAGACTTCGAGTTCGAAAAGATCCTGGGCTATTGCGCTGCTGGCACTCAGGACGATCGCCACGCTGAATGTCAGCGTGGCGACCAACGCGCGAAGCGTCTGTGTACCGACCACAGGTAGACGGCTGACCGGCTAGAACGAGACTTGGAGGGCGATTCGGGCCGAGCGCGGAATTGCCGCGTGGAAGTGAATATCCTCCACGGGTTCGGGCTCATCCTTGAGACGCGACTCAAAGAAGTAATCGATGTCGGACACCTTGGAGTTGAAGAGGTTGAAACCTTCGACTCTCAGCCGAACCTGCTCGGAGAATTTGTAGCCGACCTCACTGTTCAAGATCGATGTGGCCTTCGACTTGATGCTGTCGTCTTCCAGGAGTGCACGGGGACCGAAGTGACGCAGGCGGACACTTGCAAACGGCCCAGACCGAACACCTGCGGGAGGATTGAACGACAAGCCACCGGAAATGACTCGATTGAGCGCGCCAGGCACGAACGACTCGTCTTCCGGTACGTCGCGGAAGCGCGCACGAGAGAACGACAGGTCGAGGTCCAGCGTCGTCCAGCGATTCGGATACACGTAGTTGGTGACCTCCAAGCCGAATCGGCGTGTCGCAGGTCCGGCCTCAGTGCTGCCCGAGTCACCGACGTAGATCAACTCTGAGTCGAAGCCGAGGATCCAACCGGTCACCGTCGTCTGCAGTCCTTTGACTGCCACGGTTCGAACACCGAACTCACCACCGTTCGCGCGAGCGAATGAAGGAGACGTTTCGGCAGGCTCGCCTGTCAATGGATCAACCTGCAGTGTGATACCGAGGGCGGAGTTCGAGTGGTAACCCAATCCCCAGTTTGCGTAGAACTCTGTTTCGCCCCACGGACCGAACGCTGCTGAAACCTTGGGGCTGGCGATGCCCGACGTTTTGGTTCCTGAGTTCAGAGGGTTGCTGGCGTCCACCTTCCAATGGTAGACGTCGCCTCGGACTCCGAACGTCGTCCGGATCTTGCGGCTCCACTCGATCTCCGAGTCGGCGAAGAATCCAACGGACACCTGATCGGCTTCGTCGGCACGAATCGTCGCGATTCTTTCGGTTGCTCTCGTCGCGTACAACCCCAGCGGCCCTCCAACCGAGTCGGTGCGAATATCCACGCCGAATGCGTTCTCCGAGGGCCGTCCCCCCAAACGAAACATTCGTCGATGCGTCAACTTTGCGCCGCTCGTCCAGCGTTCCTCGAACTGCTCGAACTGATCTCCGTTGATGGGATCGTTGAGGAAGTAGGTAAAGTTGTGGAAGAGCTGCACTCCGTAACGCTGCAGGTAGGCGGTCAAGCGCGTGGAGTTGTTGGTTGCGGACTGCTGCCAGTCGAGGACACCCGCGTGGCGGTAGGTCTCGCCTCCGTCACTTTCCTCGATGAATCCAAAGCGGCTGATCTGGCCGCTGTCAACCGCGCGCTGAGGAATCTGGTCAGTCGAGTGCCAGTGGTTCCGGAATCCAAGGAAGGTCAGCGAGAGCCCATTTCGAGCGTTTCCCTGACTGTATCGCACCACACCGTTGTACTTGTCCTTGTTGTTCGGGCTGACCCACGGTCCGTTGTCTCGTTCCCACTCACCCGCCACCAGCAAGTTGCCTGGTCCTACTTTGGGTGAAGCCGCACCAAGAAAGCGACCGTAGCCAAACGACCCGCCTGTCACTGTGACGACGGGTCGATCGAGCACGTTGAAATAGTTGATGTTCGCCGAACCTGCCGACGAGAAGTCACCGTTCTCTGCGTAGTACGGGCCCTTACGGAACTGTACGCCGCTCACGAGCTCAGGGATGAGGAAGTTGGCGTCCGCATAACCCTGTGCGTGGGCATGGGTCGGCATATTGACGGGAATGCCGGCGATCGTCTGCGAGAAGTCGAAGCCGTGGTCCAGATTGAACCCGCGCAAGTAGTACTGATTGGCTTTGCCCTCGCCGCTATGCTGACTGATCACCATGCCGGGCACGGTTTCGAGAACTTCGGCGGCCCTGTTCACAGGGCGAACCGCGAGCTGTGCCGCCGTGATTGCGCCTTCGCTGCCGGCCGATGCGACGCCCACGAGGTTCTCAGCCGGATTCTCTATTTCGGCGAGGTTTCGAAACGTTCGGGGCGCCGTGATAACAATGTCGGCGCTCATCGCGACCTGCATGGTGGCGTTGGCAGTAATAGTTGCCCCTTGCGCAACCGTCAGCGCACGACGGACCGTGCTGAAATTGATCAAGCGAAACTCCAGCTCGTACATGCCGGTCGGGACGCTGTCAAAGCGGTACGCGCCCGACCCATCCGTAACGGCCTCGGCGAAGGTTTGTCCGGTCGTGGTCAGCAGATTGACGCTTACGCCTGGAAGAACGCCTCCGGTCTCGTCAGCAGCAGCTCCACTCACCGAGCCCGCGCCTTGAGCCCACGCATGGCTCCCAACAAGAAGTACGAGGACAAGACTCTGGAGATAGGTTTTCAACATAGGGTCCCAATGCTACGTGTGGGATGCGCTGTCAAAACCTGAAGAGTTTCTGAAGAATTCGTCAGATGGCCGCTGAGGTCTGCTCGCGGGTGAAGGACGTTGCAGGGGGAGCATGATCGTGTACGACGTGATCGAGCGTCGTGCCGTCGTCGCAGGATTCCTTCGCGGCGGTATGGAACCCTGCGGTGGTCGCCGTCATCGTGAGCTGACCGACACGTACTCACCGGCGGCCATCGACTTGGCACCCGCATGTCGAGGCCCAGATCTCAATCCATTCGCCGGCGTCACGCGGTGACCAACCCACCAGGCAGGCTGACTTCGATGGTCGTACCGGCGTCGGCTGAGTCGCCGACCCGGATGGTGCCCTTGAACAGGTGCACGATCTCGCGCGAGATGGCCAGTCCCAGTCCCGCGCCGCCAGTGCGGCGGGAGCGAGACGGATCGAGACGATAGAACCGCTCGAACACACGTTCCCGTTCATCCTCGGGGATGCGCGCCCCTGAGTTGCGCACGTCAATCCGCACCTCGTCGGCGACCCACTCTCGAGTATCCGAGTGCACGCGTGCTGTGATGGCCACGGTTCCCGACTCGTGGTTGTACTGAATACCGTTCAGCACGAGGTTGTCGAAGACCCGCGCGAGCAGGTTCGCGTCGCCGTAGACGACCAGATCCGCAGGCACATCCACACTGAGGGTGACCCTGTGTGCCGCGGCAGCGTCGGCCGTGCGGCCGACGACACGTGTCATGAGGTCCGCCAGTCGCACTTCGGCGATCGGCGGCGACTGCTGCTCTTGCGCCCTGACGAGGAGCATAAGGTCCTCGGTCAGCCGGCTCATGACCCGCAGCCGCTCCCGGAGGAGCCCGAGGGCCTCACGATACCCGTCCGCTGATCGCTCCCGCTTCAGTGTCACGTCGATCTCGCCCAGCATCGCCGTCAACGGCCCACGCAGTTCGTGCGACGCGTCGGAGGCGAACCGTCGGTTCGCCTCGATCGCGCCGTGCAGGCGGTCGAGCATCTGGTTCAAGAGCCGTGTCATCTGACCGATTTCGTCGTCTATCGGCTGCGGGTCGAGGCGTGTCGCGAACTGTCCTGTCGCGATCGACGCCGCCTGTTCCGTGATACGGCGAATGGGCAGGAGTGCACGCGACGCCAGCGAGAAGCCGACGACCGCCGTCAGGGCAAGTCCTCCGAGCCAGACGCCGATCAGGAGACGGCTGAGCTGGTCGAGCGAGGCCTCGAGCTTGTCGGTGAAGAGCCCCACGGCGATCACGTAGCGCTCAGGGCCCTGGGTGACCAGGCCGACCATGCGGCCGGGTCGGCCGTTGACGTTGACGTCCACAAGAGGCCCCAGGCCGGCGAGCGCACGTTCAAGGGTCTCGCGTGGAATCAGGACGCTGGTCGTCCCCAATCGGGGGGACTGAATCAGGATGTGGCCCCGCGCGTCGATCAGTTGAACGAACTTGTCCGCGTACTGCCGCCCGGTGTCCGCGGCGATGGGAAACTCGTGTAGATGAACACCCTGGTCAGGTTCATCGACCGCCGAGGCGAGCTCGGTTCCGGCCAGCGTTCGGAGCTGTGCGTCGAGGTCTCGCCGAAGAAAAGCCCGCGTCCCCGCGTAGACGGCCAGGTGTGCCAGGGCGAGCACGAATCCAAAGGCCACGAGCCACCGAATCGTCAGCCGTGTTCTGAATGAGAGCCTCACGCGATCTCGTCTTCAGGCCGACGCGTCTTGAGCAGGTAGCCCATGCCGCGAATCGTGTGGATCAGGGGCGCGTCGATGCCAGCCGCGCGCAGCTTGCGTCGCAGGTACCCGATGTACACATCGGCGACGTTCGAGAACGGGTCGTACTCCCCACCCCACACGTGCTCGGCCAGTTGGTCGCGCGACACAATCGTTTCGGTATGTCGGAGAAGGTGTTCGAGCAGCCGATACTCGGTGGCGCTGAGATCAAGCTGACGTTGTCCCGCGCGCACCAGGTGCGTCGTGGTGTCCATCTCGATCGGACCATAGGTGAGCGATGTGTCGAGCTGGCGCGTGCGGCCCCGACGCGTGAGTGCGCGCAGGCGCGCGAGCAGCTCGTCGAACGCGAATGGCTTGACGAGGTAGTCGTCGGCTCCCACGTTCAGTCCCTGCACGCGGTCGGGTACCGCGTCGCGCGCCGTCAGCATCAGCACGGGGGTGTCCACGCCGTCACGCCGGAGGCGGCGACAGACGGCAAAGCCATCCTGGCCCGGCAACAGGATGTCGAGGATGATCGCATCGTAGGACTCGTCTCCGGCGAGTCGCTCGGCGGTCATGCCATCCTCGGCGAGATCGACGCGGAAGTGTTCCTCTTGCAGCCCCCGGACCAGGAAGTGACTGATGGCCGGGTCGTCCTCAACGACAAGCACGCGCACGGGCGGTATTTTAGAGTCAATCGTCGTTGGCATGTCGCAGCATCCGACGTTCCAGCAGTTCATACAGGGTCGGGAGCACCATGAGTGTGAGCAGCGTCGATGTGACGACGCCACCGATCACAACACTGGCCAGGGGACGCTGGATCTCGGCGCCGGCACCCTGGGAGAGCGCCATCGGCACGAACCCGAGCGCGGCCACGAGGGCCGTCATGAGTACGGGCCGCAGCCGCGTGGCCGCACCGGCAAGTACGGCGTCCCGGAGCGGACGTCCTTCTTCTCGCAGCCGATTGACAGCAGTTACCAGGACGACGCCGTTGAGGACCGCGACCCCGAAGAGCGCGATGAAGCCGACCGACGCGGAGAGGTTCAGGGTCAACCCCCTGATCCACAGCGCAGCGACACCTCCCACGAGCGCAAACGGCACGTTGAGCAGCACGAGACCCGCCTGCCTCAGGCGACCAAAGGTCACGAACAGCAGCAGGAAGATGATGGTCACGGACAGGGGGACCACCAGCGCGAGACGCGCCGTGGCACGCGCCTGATTCTCGAACTGGCCGCCCCACGCGACGCGGTACCCGGCCGGTAGGGACAGCGCGGCCTCGACGCGCCCGCGCGCCTCCGCGACGAAGCTACCGACGTCCCGACCCCGGACGTTGGCCTGCACGACGAGCCGACGTTCGGCGTTCTCGTGGTTGATCGTTTCGGGCGCCTGCGTCTCGGAGATGCGGGCGATTCGAGAGAGGGGGACCCGTTCGCCACGCCGCCCGGTCAGGAGGATGCCCCCCACGGCATCTGCGTTCGCGCGCATCTCGTCCGGGAGACGGACGAGCACCGGAAAGCGCCGCGGTCCATCCAGAAGTTCTGTGGCCACCGAACCGCCCACGACCGTTTCGACCACCTCACGTACATCTGTCACGTTCAGGCCGTAGCGGGCGATCTGTGCACGGTCGATGTCGATCTGGAGCTGGGCGGCGCCAAACAGGACCTCGGCCTGGAGATCGCTGGCGCCCTGGACCTGCTCGAGTTCATGGACGACGATGCCTCCCAGTCGCTCAAGTGTCACCGGGTCCTGGCCGAAGATCTTCACGGCGACGTCCGCCTTGACGCCCGAGATCACCTCGTCCAGGCGCATCGCCATCGGCTGCGTGAAATTGAACGTCATGCCCGGCATGCCCTTCAGCGCGCCGGCGATAGCGTCAATCAGCGCGGCCTTGTCGCGACCGGTCGTCCAGCTCTCGACGGGATGGAGCGCGACATATGCGTCACCCTGATAGATCCCCATCGCCTCGGTCGCCAGGTCCGGGCGCCCGATCTTGGTGACGATCTGGCTCACCTCCGGGAAGGACGTGACGATTTGCTCCACGCGCTTCGACATATCCACGGACTCCTGGAGCGATACAGAAGGCAGCTTGCGCGTCTCGATCAGGATCGAGCCTTCGTCCAGTTTCGGCATGAACTCCGTACCGAGGAACGGCAGCGATCCCACGGCCAGCGAGACCGCGACGAGTGCGATCGCCAGCGTGCGGCCAGGGTGATCCATTGCCCATCGAAGGTCGTGGAGGTACCGCTCACGCAACCGGACGAACCACCGCTCGTCGTGATGGGCGTGCGCCACCTTCAAGAGATACGACGCGGCCACCGGCACGACGGTCAGGGAGAGCAGCAACGATCCCAGAATCGCGGAGCAGACGGTGATCGCCATGGGCCGGAACATCTTCCCCTCCAGCCCCTCGAGCGTGAAGATCGGCAGGTAGACCGCCACGATAATCAGGACGCCGAACAAGATGGGCCGCGCCACCTCGGTGGCCGCGCCCGTGAAGAGCGTGAGGCGGGTGCCGTGCGTGTCGTGATGTTCCTTGGTGTGCCCGGCTTCGGATCGTCGTCGAATGAAGTTCTCCATCATGACCACGGCGCCGTCCACGATCAGGCCGAAGTCGATGGCGCCCAGGGACATGAGGTTCGCCGACACGCCGAAGATCCGCATGCCGATGAACCCCGCAAGCAGGGAGACCGGAATGACCGCCGCCACGATCAGCGAGGCGCGCACGTCGCGGAGGAACACGAAAAGCACCAGGACCACGAGCAGCGAGCCTTCGAGCAGATTGCGGCGCACGGTGGCTGACGTGCGCTCGATCACATCCGTCTGGTCGTAGAAAGGCATGATCCGTAGTCCGCCCGGCAGCGTGGCCACGACCTCGGCGATCCGCGCCTTCACCCGCGCGCCCACGTCGCGGCCGTTCTCACCCTTGAGCATGATCACCATGCCCGCCACCGACTCGCTCGTCCCGTTGTGGGTCACCGCGCCCTCTCGGGGCATCGCGCCGATGCGGACGTCGGCCACGTCGCCGACCAATACCGGCACACCGTCGATCTCGTCCACGACGATCCCGGCGATATCACCTTCGTTGTGCACCAGACCGGTACCGCGGACGGTGTAACGTTCGGACCGATGCTCGATGAAGCCGCCGCTGAACGACGTATTGTTGGCGACGATCGCCTCGAAGACCTGCGAACCGGGATCTCCTCGCTCGCCTCGTCGGCGGGGCTCCGCGGGTCGTTCTCCACCGGTGGCGACCGACACGCCGACGTGTCCGAGTTCCTCGATCGAGCGATTGACCTCAGCCTTCGCCCCGTCGACGTTCTCTGTCGCGGACACGCGTTCGACCTCCGCCCGCTGCAGTTCTTGAAGGAAGATCGCCTTGTCTGATATAAGGGCGCGTGACGCGTTCGTGGTCCACGGCGTAGGCAAGCTCCTTTTCCAGGCGGCGTTGCTCCGCCATCGCCTTCCGATAGCCCCACGCGTCGTACGTGGCCGTGGAGGGCGAAACGGTGCACACTTTCCGCACGTTCGTCCCGACCGGCATTGTCTTGCAGGTGAGGGCGACGCCGACCATCGATCCGGCGCTGGCGGTGGGGAGCGTCGAGGAACCCGTGTCGGTGGAAGCGTCGGTGCCGCTCGTGGACGTGAGCCCTGGCGCCGCTGGTGCTGCTGGCGGTGGGTCGTGGTCACGGCGATGAGGATCTGCCCGAGAACTTCTGCACGGGCAGCGAACAGGTCGAACAGTTCTTGAAGCTGCTCGACGTCGAGAAGACAGGCGAGAAGCCAATAGGAAGGGTCGTGATTCATGAGAACGAAGGTCGGCGTGATAGTCGGTGTCGGTCTATTGGCGGCCCTGTCGGGGCCGGGATTGGCCCATCACTCATGGACGGCGGACTACGACGGGGGCAGGCCGGTTACAGTGAAAGGCGTCGTGTCCAAGGTGGAGTGGACGAACCCACACACGCATTTCTACCTGGACGTGAAGAACCCCGACGGCAGTCTGAAGACCTGGAACTTCGAAATGGCCAGCACGCTGTCGCTCGAACGCGCCGGCTGGACGCGCAAGACCCTTCCGGTCGGCACCGAGGTGACGGTGACCGGCTTCGGCGGCCGCGCCGTGATGGAGCGCGCCATCGCCGGCTCCATCGTCACGGCTGACGGGAAGGCGCTGTTCGTCGGCAAACCCGGCCAGTAGGCCCTCAGGCCAGGAGGAGTCCGTGCGCAAGCTGATTCTCGTCTCGCTGACGCTTGCCGTCGTTGCGTTCGCCATGTTCGCGAATGCACAGGAGCTCGGCCAGCGGCTGGGCGGACCCAACGGTCCGGCGAGCGCAAAGGTCGATCCCAACACGCCCGTGCCGAAGCTGACAGATGGCACGATCGACCTGTCGGGGATCTGGATGGGTGGCGGCGCGGTGGAGATCTCCAGGCTCCTCAAACCTGGCGAGATGGACACCATCCTGCAGCCGTGGGCCAAGCAGCGCATGGCCACGCGCAGTGACGGCATGGATCCTTACAACTACTGCATGCCCGGCGGCCCGCTGCGGCTCACGGGTGGATTCGCGTGGCGCTTCGTCCAGCACCCGACGGTCAACGCGAAATACATCTTCCAGCTGCAGGAAGCCAACGCCCACACGTACCGGCAGATCTTCATGGACGGCCGCAAGCATCCCGATGATCCGTCCCCGACGTGGTTCGGCCATTCGACTGGACGCTGGGAGGGCCCGACGCTCGTGATCGACACCGTCGGGCTCAACGACAAGTTCTGGCTGGACGGCAGCGGGATTCCGCACACCGAGCGGCTGCACCTCGTGGAGCGCTGGACCCGCACCAACTTCACGACGCTACAGCGCGAGGTGAGGGTCGAGGATCCAGGGGCCTACACGCGTCCGTTCACCGTGAACTACACTGCGACGCTCGGCGTGCCGAACAGCGAAATCATGGAATACATCTGCATCGAGAACAACCAGTACGGCCTCGCCCAGGGTCTGCAGGCGCCGCTCAGCGCTGGCAGCGAGAAGTAGTATCCGACCCCTCTTTTGTTCGGGAAGGGGCTCCCCGCGACAGGGGGTGCGGGCGCGTTCGGGGTCACTGCGTGGAGACTTGTGCAGGACGTAACCGCGTGCCTACCTGATGTTGTGGGTCCGAGTTGTTCGGACCGTGGACGACGGGAACAGCGGATCTGAGAGGAAACATTGCGATGGAAAAGGAAATACCGTGAGAGTCCCTGCATATGTGGCGCTGGTATTTCTGCTGACCACGACGCCTGGCTGGGCGCAGGCCACCGCACAGCTCAACGGCCGCGTGGCCGATGAGAGCGGTGCGGTCTTGCCGGGCGTGACCGTCACGGCGACTCAGGCCGACACCGGGTTCACCCGAACCGTCGTCACCGATGGGGAAGGCGCGTACGTGATGCCGAGCCTGCCGACCGGTCCGTATCGGTTGGAGGTCTCGCTCCAGGGTTTCCGCACCTACGTGCAGACCGGCATTGTGCTGCAGGTTGGCGCCACACCGACCATTAATGCGGCGCTCGCGGTCGGAAGCCTCGAGGAGAGCGTGACCGTTGAGGCGGCCGCACCGCTCGTGGACGTGCGAAGCTCCGGCATCAGTGAAGTCGTCGAGAACGAGCGCATTGTCGAGCTCCCGCTGCAGGGCCGGCAGGTGACCGACCTGATCGTGCTGGCCGGGGCGGCGGTTGCGACCGACTTGGGCAACTCGGCGGCGCGAGCGACTCCAGGGTCCGCGCAGATCTCTGTCGCCGGCGGGCTGTCGTTTGGCGTTGGGTACTTCCTCGACGGCGCGCTCCACAACGATTCCTACAACAACCTGAACCTGCCGCTACCCTTTCCGGACGCGCTGCAGGAGTTCAGAGTGGCCACGAGCGGTCTCACCGCCCAGAATGGCGTGCACTCGGGCGCCTCGGTCAATGCCGTGACGAAGTCGGGCACGAACCGTTTTTCGGGGAACGCCTTCGAGTTCCTACGCGACCACCGGTTTAACGCGACGAACCCGTTTTCTGCCCTGGGATCGGACGGCACGCGGCAGGGCGATGGGCTGAGCCGCAACCAGTACGGCGGCACGTTCGGTGGACCGATCGTCCAGAACAGGCTCTTCTTCTTCGGCGCCTACCAGGGCACGAGGACGCGCCAGACCCCAGCCGACCTCCAGGCGTGGGTGCCGACGGCGGCGATGCTGGCTGGCGACTTCACCGAGATCGCTTCACCAGCGTGCAACGGCGGCCGGCAGATTGCGTTGCGGGCCCCGTTCGTGAACAACCGTCTCGCACCGTCTGGTTTCAGCCCGGCCGCGCTCAAGATTGCCGAGAAGCTGCCGAAGACGACCGATCCGTGCGGAGCCATTACTTACGGTGCGCCGGCGGATGACGACGAGTGGCAAGGCGTCGCGAAGATCGACTATCAGATGAGCGAACGCCACTCCCTGTTTGCGCGGTATCTGCACACGGACTTCAGCGCGAAGGCCGCGTGGCCGAGAACCAGCAACATCCTGACGACGTCAGTACGTGGCCGGCCCAAGGTCAGCACCGCCAAGTCGCTGACCTTTGGAGACACCCTCATCTTCGGCGCCAACATGGTCAACTCGCTGCGCGTGGCGTTGAACCCGACGCACGTCGATATCGACCTGGCGCCGTTCCTGGACGCCCCCTCCGTGGGCAGCAAGGTCTACACGTACATCCCCGGCCAGATCGTGTTGGACGTGACGAACGGATTCAGCGTCGGAACCGGCGGCTCGGTCAAGCAGTACGTCGACCAGAAGTATTACCAGGTGAGCGACGACTTCACGCTGGTCCGCGGGAGCCACGAGATCGGCCTCGGAGGCACCTACTCGTACTGGTCGTCCGACCAGTTGATCAACGGGCGCTCCGTGGGGAACTTCACGTTCAATGGCACCAGGACCGGCTTGCCGCTGGCCGACTTCCTTAGCGGGCAGCTGTTTCGCCTGGAGCACGGCGCACCGGGCGTGCTGCCCCTGGATCAGACCTACATCGGGCTGTACGCGCAGGACGCGTGGCGGGTGCACGAGCGCGTGACGGTCAACGCCGGGATGCGGTGGGAGCCGTTCTTTGGCCAGAACGTCAAGAACGGCGCGATCTCCAACTTCAGCCTCGACAACTTCCGGACGGGCGTCAGGAGCTCGGCGTTCACGAACGCACCGGCTGGTCTCCTGTTTCCGGGAGACCCGGGATTCTCGCCCGGCAATTCCGGCCTGAACCCGCAGTGGTGGAACCTGTCGCCTCGCGCGGGCGTGGCCTGGGACGTGGCGGGGAACGGACGCACGTCACTGCGTGCCTCCTATGGGCTGTCGTACGATTTCATGACAGCGGCGTACCTTTATATCGCGGCCTCCTCGGCACCTTTCGCCAACCGCCTCCGTCTGGAGGGGATCACGTTCGACGATCCGTATGCCGGCGTGCCTGGCGGCGACATCAATCCGATCCCTGCGGCGCCCCCTCCGGACGCGCCGTTTCCTGTCTACGGCTCGTTCGGATCGATGTCCCCGGACATCAACTCGCCCCGCGTGCAGTCGTGGAACGTTACCGTCGAACAGCAGATCGGGACCGCGTGGCAGGCGGCCGCGAGCTATCTGGGGAGCTACAGCGATCGCCTCTGGGGCCAGGTGGCGATCAACCCCGGCGTGTTCCTGGGACTTGGCCCCTGCTCCCTCCAAGGCGTGACCTACCCGGTCTGCACGGCCGCGAACAATCTCGACCAGCGGCGTGTGCTGTCATTGGAGGCCCCGGTGGCCTCGCGGCTGCTTGGGCCGGTCGATCGATTCGACGACCTCGGCACGCAGGACTATGGAGGGCTGAAGCTGTCGGTCCGGCGTCGGGCCGCCGATGGCGTGAGCCTCAGCGCCAACTACACCATCTCGCACTGCGTGGGGAACACTGTTGTCACCGGGTTCCCGCAGATCAGCGCCGGGTACAGGAAGCCGGACGATCCAGCCTTCGATCGCGGCAACTGCGTTCAGAGCCGGCGTCAGGTTCTTACACTCACAACGGGGTACCAGACGCCCGATTTCGGCAGCGCGGCGCTTCGGATGCTGGCATCAGGTTGGAGGGCGTCGGGGATCCTCAGCGCGCGTTCGGGCACCTGGCTCGGCGTGACGACAGGCCGGGACGTCGCTGGCACTGGCATACAGGGTAACGTCATCAATCAGGTGAATGACAATCCTTACGGCGACAAGACACTGAACAATTACCTCAGCCCGGCCGCGTTCGCGTACCCCGCAGCGGGCGAGCTCGGCACCATGACCCCCAGCAGCATCGAAGGCCCTGGATTCTGGACCATCGACCTGGCGCTCTCGAGGCTGCTCGCCATCTCCGCCCGACAGAACCTGGAGCTCCGCCTGGAGATGTTCAACATACTCAACAACTTCAACTGGGGCGACCCGGTGACGAACTACGACGTCGGCACGTTTGGTCGGATCACGACGATGGCCGGTGCTCCGCGCATCGTCCAATTTGGCGTCAAATACGGCTTCTAGCCGGGTGGCGCAGCTTCCGCAAAGGAACAGGCTGGGCCTCGACGTGACGATCGACGATCCGATGAATTCTCGAGACCGTTCCTGAGGAGGATCTGAGTGAGAAAGCTTCTTGTCGCAGTTGTCATCATTCCATTCACGTGGCTCGTGCTTCCACTGCCTGCACAGGCGCCAGCGCAGGTCGAAGGTGTTGGGAGCGGCGCACGAGTGAGCCCGGACCGGGTGGGTAAGCTCGGAACGGACTGGACTCCCGTTGCGTCGGCAGACGTTGCGGCTGGCCCGACGCCTCGATTGCACGACGGCAAGCCGGACTTGTCCGGCCCGTGGGTGGGGGGTGGGTCCAATGGCAACATCGAGAGAGATGGCGGCCTGAAGTCCGGTGAACTTCCGCTCCTGCCGTGGGCCAAGGCGCTCATGGAACGGCGTCAGCAGGACGGGCGC
Source organism: Acidobacteriota bacterium (assembly GCA_013140775.1). Taxonomy (GTDB): domain Bacteria; phylum Acidobacteriota; class Vicinamibacteria; order Vicinamibacterales; family UBA2999; genus JABFSA01. The sequence continues at coordinate 23,571 of JABFSA010000005.1, forward strand.
AATGAGATCGACGAACCGTACCTGTACTGCACGCCGATGGGAGTTCCGCGCAAGAACCCATATCCCTGGCGAATTGTCCAGAGCTATACCGCCAAGGGCCCGACCCACATCTTCATACTGCACGAGAACGGGGACGGTGGCGGGCGTCGACAGATCTTCATGGATGGGCGGTCACACCCGAACGATCCGATCCCCACATGGTTCGGGCACTCGATTGGGTTGTGGGACGGGGACAGGCTCGTCGTCGATACGGTTGGCTACAACGACAAGTTCTGGTTCGACAGCTCGGGCACGCCACACACCGAACAGCTGCATACCATCGAACGGTTCACGCGGCCCAACTACGGCACCTTGAATATATCGATGACACTGGCGGATCCGGGGGCGTTCTCGCGGCCGGTCGAATTGAAATTCTCTGCGAGGGCCTTGCCGCCGGACCAGGAACTGATGGAGTTCATCTGCGCCGAGAACAACCAGTTTGGCCTCGCGGGTGGCCACGACAACATCTACAGGGAGAAGGGGTTTGGCCTCGAAGTGCCCGTGCCGAAATAGGTTGCGTCCAGACGGTCTGTAGATCCCTTCAAGGAGGTGTGGCAATGAAAACGAAGTTCGCGATGCTGGTTGCCGGTATCGGTCTGTTGTGTGGGACAGTGCCGGGTGCCGCCCATCACTCATTCGAAGTCGAGTACGACTCGAAGAAGCCTGTTGAAGGGACCGGTGTGGTCTCGAAGGTCGAGTGGACGAATCCGCACATGCGGGTCTACGTGGACGTCACCGATGCGAATGGTGTCGTGACCACGTGGAATCTGGAACTCGGTAGTCCCAACAGTATCTTGCGCCGAGGATGGACGCGCGGCGACTTGAAGGCGGGCGACAAGATTTCCTTCAAAGGATTCGGTGGCCGGGTCGTGTTGACCAGGAGCGTGGCCGATGCCATCACGCTTGCCGACGGGCGCCCGTTCACCGGAGCGACAGGCACGCCGACCCGATGACTCAATGGATCAAGGGGCTCAAGGTCCCCAAGGGGGACGTTCGACTGACTGTTGAGAGTGGAGCGGCTGCTCCGTCACTAAGTAAGGGAGAGATTTCGATGAGGCTCATTCTGCGGAATGTTTCTGCCGGCGCGCTGATTCTCCTTCTGACCTGCACCGCCGCGTGGGCTCAGGCGACGGCCGAGCTCGCCGGGCGGGTCACTGACGAAAGCGGGGGCGTGCTGCCCGGCGTCAGCGTCACGGCGGCGCAAACCGACACCGGATTCACCAGGACCGTGGTGACCGATGGGACCGGTGCCTGGGTCATGCCGAACGTGCCAACCGGTCCGTATCGGCTGGAAGTTGTCCTCCAGGGCTTCCGTACATACGTGCAGACCGGCATCGTCCTGCAGGTCGGCGCCACGCCGACGCTCAATGCCGTGCTCGGCGTGGGAAGTCTCGAGGAAACCGTGTCCGTGGAAGCCTCGACGCCGATCGTCGACGTGCGGAGCGCCGGCATCAGCGAGGTGGTCGATCAAGAGCGGATCGTGGAACTGCCGCTGCAGGGGCGCCAGGTCACCGACCTGATAGTCCTAGCGGGTGCCGCCGTGGAAACGGGTCGTCCGAACAGCCGCAGCTTCCAGGGGGGCGTGAACATCGCCGTGGCCGGTGGGCTTTTCTTCGGTGTCTCCTATCTGCTCGACGGTGCCATGCACAACGATATCCAGGCGTCCAGCGGGCTGCCGCTCCCGTTCCCGGACGCACTCCAGGAATTCCGTGTAGCGACGAGCGGTCTGTCAGCGGCGAACGGGATGCACGCAGGCGCGTCCGTAAACGCAGTGACGAAGTCGGGCACCAACGTGCCGCACGGCAATGCGTTCGAGTTCCTGCGCGACAAGCGGTTCAATGCGACGAGCGTGTTTGCCGCCGTGGACCCGACCACCGGTAAGAAGCGCGACGACGGCCTGCTGCGCAATCAATTCGGCGGGACGATTGGCGGGCCGATCGTGAGGGACAAGCTCTTCTATTTCGGTGGCTATCAGGGGACGGCCACCCGTCAAACGCCGGCGGACAATATCGCGTACGTACCGACCGCAGCCATGCTGCGAGGGGACTTCAACGCGTTTACCTCGCCAGCCTGTAACAGTGGGCGCCAGATCGCGCTGCGCGCGCCGTTCGTCAATAACCAGATCGATCCAGCGCAGTTCAGCCCGGCCGCACTGAACCTGGCGAAGCAGTTGCCGCAGACGACGGACCCGTGTGGTGAGACGCGGTTCAGCGTGCCGTCGGATCGTGACGAGGGCCAGGTGATCGGCCGGCTCGACTTTCAGCGCACTGCGAACGACTCCATCTTCGGACGCTACATGTACACGCTCGACAAGCGTCCGGCGCCGCTCGCCACGTCGGACAACATCCTCACGACGGTGCTCTCCGCGGTGGATAATTACGCTCAGTCGTTGACCCTGGGTGACACCCGCGTGTTTGGGTCCAATTTGGTCAACTCGCTCCGGTTTGCGTTCAATCAGACGGTGGTCGATCGGTTCAACGAACCGTTCTTCGCGCCAAAGGACCTGGGCGCCAACGTCTACAACTACTCGCCCACGCGAGAGATGGTCTTGACAGTGACGAATGGATTCAACATTTCCGCGTCAACTGCCACGCGCGGCATCGCGGACAACAAGACGTTTCAAGTCAGCGAGGACCTCTCGCTGGTGCGCGGACGCCACCAGCTCGCCGTGGGTGCGAACGTGGCCTACTGGGACTCCCTCCAGAAATCCTGGGCGCAGGGCGGAGGCACATGGACCTTCAACGGCAGCATCACCGGTCTGGGCTTGTCTGACTTCCTGCTGGGCCGCGTAGCCATCTTCGAGCACGGGTCATACTTCGGGGTGCAGCTCACACAGCTTTATCAGGGTTACTACGCGCAGGATACCTGGCGTGCGACGGATCGGGTGACGGTGAATGGAGGCATCCGGTGGGAGCCGTTCCTTGGCCACCAGATCGTGGACGGGGCGATTGCCAACTTCAGTCGAGAGAACTTCAGCAAGGGCATCAAGAGCACACAGTTCGTGAATGCGCCGGCAGGCTTTATTTATCCCGGTGATCCAGGTTTCCCGAAGGGTCGATCTGGTTTCGACGCCCAGTGGAAGAACCTGTCGCCGCGTATTGGTGTGGCCTGGGACGTGACCGGAGACGGTCGGATGGCCATGCGGTCGTCGTACGCCATCAACTATGACTTCCCGATTGCCGAGTCCTGGTTCCGGCTGGCTGCGGGTCCACCCTACGGTAATCTGTTGAGGCTCACGGACCCTCCGGGAAAGATGGACGATCCCTATGCCAGCTTTGGCGGTGACCCCCATCCAATCACGACGAGCCGAAACACGCCGTTCCCCCCCTTCGGTTCGTTCGGAGCCATCACCCCGGATATCAATTCGCCGCGCTCGCAGAGCTGGAATATGACGCTCGAACGGCAACTCGGTACGAACTGGGGCGCGTCGGTGAGCTACCTTGGCAGTTACACGGATCGGGTGTGGGGGCTCATTGCCTACAACCCTGCAGTTTTCATGGGACTCGGACCATGCGCTATCAACGGCGTGTCGTACCCGACGTGTACCACCGCCGCCAATCTCAACAACCGTCGCGTGCTGTACCTGGAGAATCCGCAGGAAGGCCAGTTCATCGCCAACCTCGATGTGTTCGACGACGTGGGCTCGCAGAGCTATCGCGCGCTGAAGCTGTCCGCGCAGCGGCGCTCGTCCAGCGGCCTCAGCCTCAGTGGCAATTACACGCTGTCCCGATGCTTCGGCCTCGACTGGGCTAACACGGGTGGCAATGGCGGCGGCTATTCGAATCCGGCGGACCCTGACTACGACCGCGGGCACTGCCCGCAGGACCGGACACACATCGCCAACGCCACGATGGGGTACCAGACGCCGCAGCTCGACAACGTCGCATTGCGAGCGGTGGCCTCGAACTGGCGCGTCTCCGGCATCCTCAGCGCACGGTCTGGCAGTTGGCTCACGGTGACGACCGGTCAGAATTCATTCAACGGGCTCGGCGGAACGGCCGGCCTCAGAGTTAATCAGATCTCAGACGCCGTATATGGCGACAAGACGCTGACGAGTTTTCTGAGTCGAGCGGCCTTCGAGCAGCCGGCGCAGGGGACGTTCGGGAATCACGTGGCGAACAGCATCAGGGGCCCGGGTTTCTGGAAGATCGACATGGCGGTGTCGCGGCTCTTCCCGTTTGGAACGACCCAGAACCTGGAAGTCCGCATCGAGGCTTTCAATCTGCTGAACAACTTCAATTGGGGCAACCCGATTACGAACTTCAGTTCCGGCAACTTCGGTCGGATTCAGACCCAGGCGGGCGATTCCCGAATCCTGCAATTCGGGATCAAGTACGGATTCTGACGCAGGGCGACGGATGAAGCCGTTCGTGGACGAGAGCGCGAACGCGGAGGACCCTGACGGCATTGCCAAACTGAAGTTCTGCCCCATGCGTTAGACGCCTATTCGCGAGACGTGTGAGGCGGAGACGGCGCCCGAGCCGGGAGTCTCAGCTTCAGGGAAGCAGGTGATTCGCTCAACGGCACAGCGCCGTGCCCGCCGGTGCAGATGCGGAAGACACGCGTGTCAGGAGCCGCGCGTGGACGTGGGTTCGTCTCGAGTCGTTCTACTCCACTGCCGTACGCACGCTCCCTTACGTACTGGCTTGCTGGAATGCGGAGCCAGACGTGGTGAACGCGCGTGAGGCCTCGATTCGCGGAGAGTGTGGGTCGTGCTCACATCTACGGTTGTGCGCGACGTGCACGTCGGACGAACGAACTCTGCCGCCCCGTCGTCAGCCTCCCGCATGACAACCCCAAGAACATCTTCGAGAGGTCGATCGTCACCGATCGTACGAAGGTGCCGCCGAAGCGCGAGTGTGCGACGCTGCCCCTCAATCCGGAGGCGCGAAAGCCCGCAGCAGCATCTTATGCCGCTGAGGATGGCTTTCCTGACGCAGCGTTCAGGAAGTCGTCAGTTGCGATGAGGCTCAACAGCCAGATAGCATGAATCGAAACCCTCACGCAGCGCGCGCGGCGGGTACTGGAGGTTCCGACATGCGAGTCCGCAACCTGTTATTGCTTCTAGGTGCGTCCGTTTGGACGATGGCATTGGTCGTCATGGTCGGCACACCGACCTTGGCACAGGCCCCGGCGGGGAGAGGAAACGCCGCAGCGGCCCCTGCTGCCCAGGTCCATGGGAACCTGGCTCAGGTCATGCGCGGCATTCTGTATCCCGCTTCGAACGTCATTTTCGCTGCGCAGTCCACCGATCCAGCAACCGTGAAGCAGGCGGCTGACCCCTCAACAGCGACCGATCCACTGGCCAGCAGCTACGGCGGATGGGAAGCGGTCAGCAACGCAGGCATCGCGCTTGCGGAATCGGCGAACCTCCTGACAATTCCGGGACGCGTCTGTCTGAACGGGAAGCCCGCACCAAGCCAGAACGCTGATTGGAGGATGTGGGTCAACGGTCTGCGCACGGCCGGGATGACTGCTTACAAGGCGGGCCAGGCGAAGAACATGGACGCCGTGCTCGACGCCGCCGACGTCATGTCCACCGCGTGCCAGAACTGCCACGACAAGTATCGCGACGTTGCGGGGGGCGTCCCGGCTCGCTGTCAGTAGATTTTCTCGGGATTCGGGATTCGGGATTCGGCACTCGGGACTAAGGCTGACGTTGTCGTCGTCGGGTAAGCCGAAGTAGATCACCCCTAACTGCTCGCTAATGATCGCGCAGCGCTTCGCGCCTCTGCTGTGGCTGCTGGCCGGCCTGTTCGCCGCGCGTGTGCTCGCGCAGCCGGCAGCGCTTGTGATCGAAAGCCCGCTGCTTCCGCGATTCGAGTCGTGGCATTCAGGGATATTGCCGTATCCCGTCCTGCTGCTGTCACAAGTCGCCCTTCTCGTGTGGCTTGCGCGAACGGCCTTCGTGTTTCGCACCGGTAACGTAGTCGGGAGCTTCTGGGTGGCGCGAGTGGCCATCGCATTCGGCGCTGTCTATTTCGTCGTGATGCTTGCACGCCTTCTGCTCGGTCTCACCCTGCTGGCGCACGTACGCTGGTTTGCGAGCCCGATTCCGACCGCTTTTCACCTCGTTCTTGCGACCTACCTTCTCGTTTTCGGTTATGTTCACGCCAGCCACGCGCGAGTTCAGGGGGGTCGATCCGGAATCCGGGTCACGTCGGCCTGAACCCGACTTCAGGAAGGGAAGTCTTCATGTCCGGTCCGAGACGATTGCTCCCCTGGCTGCACTACCCCGTGGTTGTCACAGCCGTCTTTGTTGCTTTTGCGTGGCTGCAAGCACGGGGCGCGTCGCTCGTCCTGAGCACATACGTCCCAATCGTACTGGCGGCGTTCGCGGTGACGCTGCTCGAGCGTCGATTTCCGTATCGGCTCGCATGGCGGCCTCCCGCGGACGAGATCAGGCTCGATCTCATGTTCTTGACGGTCATCCAGCTTGCCTGGCCGCCGCTCATCGGCTTTCTGTTCGTCCATCTACTCGTGGAGCCGGCTCGGGCGCTCGACTTGCCCATCGTGTCTCTGTGGCCACACGCCTGGCCGATCTGGATCCAGGCAGTGATGATGGTGCTGGCGGTGGACTTCATGCGGTACTGGCTCCACCGGTTTGCCCACGAGAACGACACCATGTGGCGTTTGCACGCGGTGCATCACTCGGTCGAGCAGCTCTACTGGCTCAACACCGCGCGTTTTCATCCCATTGAGAAGACCCTTCAGATGACGCTGGACAGTCTGCCGTTCCTGCTGATGGGCGTCGATGAGCGCGTGCTCGCGCTCTACTACCTCGCGTACTCATCGAACGGCTTCTTCCAGCACTGCAACATCGACGTGCGCTACGGCGTTCTCAACTACGTCGTCGGGAGCGCCGAAACGCACCGCTGGCACCACTCGCGCGTGCCTCGGGAGTCGAACGCGAACTACGGCAACACCGTCATCATCTGGGATGTGCTGTTCGGAACCTGGTTCCTGCCGGCGAATCGTCAGATTGCCGAGCTCGGGCTGCGGGAGCGCGACTACCCGAAGTCATTCCTCGGACTCATGGGCGCTCCTTTCCGCCGCTAGATTCATTTGGCGAGCACGCTGCTGCGCGCCGGGATGCTGTACTCGCAGCTCCGGCACTGGCGTCCCGTAGAACGGCTCACGTATACGCCGGATCAGGCACAGCGCGACGTTCTGTCGCGTATCATTGCCGCCAACCGCAACTCACGTTTCGGACGGGAACACGGGTTCGAGAGCGCTCGAGGTCCGCGTGAGTTTCAGCGGCAAGTGCCTGTTCAGGAATACGAGACGCTTCGTCCATACATCGAAGATCAGCGCCGAACCGGGGCGCCAGCACTCACGTCAGAAGCCCCGTCTTTCTACGCTCAGACAAGCGGGACGACCAGCAAGCCAAAGCACATTCCAATCACGCCGTCGATGTTGACCATGCACCGGCAGGAGCAGGCACTCTTCTCATATCTCCAGTACCGGGCGTGCCCCTCCGGATTCGATGGCCAGGCCTTCGGCATCATGGGTGCCGCCGTTGAGGGTCGTCTCGACTCGGGCCATGCGGTGGGTTCGGTGTCGGGTCATCTCTATCAGTCGTTGCCTCATGCGATCCGTCGGCGATTCGTTGTTCCGCCGGAGGTGTTCGGCATCGCCGACTACGATCTCAAGTACCTCGTGATGCTCCGCCTGGCGCTGAGTCAACCCGACATCACCTATCTTGGCGCGCCCAACCCGAGTACATTTCTGCGTCTCCTCGACGTCCTCAATCGACACCGTGAACCCCTCCTCGAGTCGCTGGCATCGGGTCGCATCGACATGCTGGGCGATCCTGGGCCTGATATTCAGTCGCTTCTCGCGGCACGGTTGACGCGCGATCCGGACAGAGCCAGGCGTCTTCGATTACTCGGAGAGTTCACGTTCGCGAACGTCTGGCCCGGCATTCGGCTCGTCACGACCTGGACAGGCGGCAGCTGCGGAATCGCGCTTGCGGGGGTCCGCGCGAAGTTGCCGCTCGGCACGACCGTCATGGAACTCGGATATCAGTCCACCGAATGTCGCGGAACGATCCCGGTGGAGGCTGAGACACCTGGCGGCCTTCCGCCCCTGCATCATCACTTTTTCGAGTTCATCGATGAGGCGTCCTGGAATGAAGGTCGGCGGGAGTGCCTGACTCTCGGCGAGCTGTCAGTCGGCCGTCGATACTACGTACTGTTCACAACGGTTGCCGGACTGTACCGCTACTTCATGAACGACCTCGTCGATGTGACCGGGATGTTCAACCGGACGCCGCTCCTGCGATTCGTGCAGAAAGGGCGGGGTGTGACGAGCGTGACAGGCGAGAAGCTCTACGAAGCGCAGGTGATTGAAGCGGTACAGGGCGTCGCGCGAGACCACGGGTTTGCCACGGTGTTCTTTCTGCTCGTCGCTGACGAGCAACGGGCGGCCTACCAGCTCTACGTGGAGATCGAGTCGAACGCCAGGCCCGACGCCGAGGTCATCAGCCGAATGGTCGATGAACGGCTTGGGTCATTGAACATCGAGTACGAGAGCAAGCGTTCAAGCGGTCGCCTGGGAGCGCTTGCGTTGTCATGGCTGTCTCGCGGGACCGCGGACCACTTCAAGGCCGTCGCGGTCAAGGCAGGTCAGCGAGAAGGGCAGTTCAAGCCCGCGGTTCTGGTGTATCGGAAGGACCTGACTTTTCCTTTCGACGATCACGTCCCCCGATAGGGTGATGTCAGGCATTCAGATCCGCGAGTTTCGTTTCCTGACTCTTGCGGTCCCGTTCAAGACCGCGTTCCGTCACGCCGCTGCAGAGCGGAGCGAGACGTCGAGCGTGTGGATCGAGGCCTTTGGCGATGGGGCTGTCGGATATGGAGAGTCGTGTCCACGGCCGTACGTGACCGGTGAGACGATCGACAGCGCGCGGGAATTCTTCGTTGAATACGAGTCATCCCTTCGATTGCGGGTTCGCGATGTCGCGTCGCTCCGGGCATGGATGAGCGAGCACGCCGACGCGATCGATCGGAATCCGGCCGCATGGTGCGCCCTGGAACTCGCCACGCTTGACCTGATAGCCCGCCACGCCGCTGTGACGGTCGAATCCCTCCTGGGTCTCGCCGCGCTCGACGGTCGCTTCTACTACACGGCCGTGCTCGGCGATATGGGCATTGATGCGTTCCAGGCGACGGCCGAACGCTATCGGAAACTGGGCTTCACGGACTTCAAGGTAAAGCTGTCTGGAGATCTCGACCACGATCGGCGAAAGCTCTCGTCATTGCGTGAACATCCAGGCATCAGAATTCGAGTGGACGCCAACAATCTCTGGCAGACCGCCGAACCAGCGATCTCCTTTTTGACGGCACTCGATACTCCACTCTTCGCGGTCGAAGAACCTGTGGCCCCTGGTCAGTTCGATCTCCTCGCACACATTGCGGGGGACATCGGGTGCCAGATCGTTCTCGACGAGAGCATTTCCAGGTCGTCTCAGGTCACCCCTCTTCTGGCCGATCCCTCACTGTGGCTGGTGAACCTTCGCGTGTCGAAAATGGGAGGGCTGCTTCGATCGCTCGACCTCGCCGAAGCGGTTCGACACGCGGGCATTGGTCTCATCGTCGGCGCACAGGTGGGGGAGACGAGTCTGCTGACGCGCGCGGCCCTTACCGTCGCCCACGCGAGCCGCGAGCGACTGGTCGCGCAGGAAGGTGCCTTCGGAACCATGCTCCTGGAGCGCGACGTCTGTGAGCCGCCATTGATGTTCGGGCGTGGCGGCGCTATCGAGGCCGCCGCCTATCCGATGCTGGCCACGCCGGGATTCGGGATTCAATGCGCGGGATTCGCGCACTGAGACACCGACCGCCGCCCACCTTACGTCGCGCCGCGAGTCATTTTTCCACGGGCAGCTGAGCGCCGCTCCGGCATAACGCCGTCTCGCAAATGGTACGGGAGGTGCACTGAATATCGAGTCCCTCCCGTTCAGCCAATTCTGGCTGCTGATTCACTCCGACACCGGAGGATCTGCCATGTCGAATACACGCGCCCGCGACGTCATGACGCCCGACCCGGTCTGTTGCGCGCCGCACATGACGTTGGACGAAGTTGCCCGCCTGATGCTGCAGTTCGACTGCGGCGAGATTCCAGTCATCGACGCTTCCGACCATCTTGTCGGCGTCGTGACCGATCGTGACATCGTCTGCCGTGTGGTCGCCGCCGGGAGGAATCCGATGGGCTACTCAGTGCAGGACTGCATGACGACGGCTGTCGTCACCGTGAAGATTGACGACTCTCTCGAACACGTCGTGGCAGTCATGGCCCGGCACGAGATCAGACGAGTGCCCGTGGTGGACGAACGGGGTAGTTGCGCAGGAATCATCGCGCAAGCCGACCTGGCCGAATTTGCGGAGGCCGGTGCCCTGAGTGAGCTCGTGCGGAAGGTGTCGGACGAACCAGGAACGACGTAGCGGTTGGTTGCGAGTGCGGCTAGAAGCGCAGGAGCCGGTTCACCTTGACGATGAATGATCGGTTCTGCAGGTCGGGCACACCCCGCGACAGCGTATCGCGGCCTTCGTTGTAGACCACGAACAGTTCACTGCCCGGACGATATTCCCATCGCAGCCGTGCGTTGGTGGATACGGCATTCTGGCTGGAGTTGTACTGCACCAGGCTGCTCACGAACATCTGAGGCGTGATGGTGTAGGTGAGCCTGGTCGTCATCAGCTTGGCCGTGAACGCGCCGACAGGCAGATCCACGCGGTTGACAGAGAAGCCCGGCTCGAGCGCCAGGTGCGCGTTGATCTTCACGCGACCCGTGTTGTAGCCGTAGATCGTCCGATCCCCGCCGTAGAAGTCGCCGCGCTCCAGGAAGAAGACGCCAGAGGCCTTTCGCTGCGGGCCGATCGTGATCTCGGTGCGGAGGGTGGTGTTGTCGAAGTCACCACGCGGCACCGTGATCCCGCGGGAGATCTCGAACGGGTCGAAGAGCCGCTCGAAACTTCTGTTGTAGGTGAACTTGATGTCGTCGCTCGAGGCAAATTCGGTTCTGAACTCGCCTTCCAGGTCGTTCGACTCGAGAATGCCGTCGTCGTTGATGAACTCGTTGAAGGTCACCTGGTAGTGGAACTTGCGGACGCTCGGAATGCGCTTGGGTCGCGGTGTGAACCTGAGCTGCACGTTGTTCTTGGTGAAGTCCTTGCGGCGCAGATAGCCCATTTCCGGGTTGAAGTTTCGCCCGACTGCCAGACGTTGCGCGAACACCGCGTACCGATCGCCGCTGTAGTTCATCTGCGCCCGGTAACTGTCGTCGTTGCCGCTGAGCCCTGGGGTGACCGTGCGCGCCCAGAACGTCTGCATCGTCAGGTTCTGGAAAAATCCGAACGCCGCATCCACGCCATAGGTTTCGCCGGTACCGGGAACGCCGCTGCTGAGATGCGATCGACGTGTGGCGATCATCCCTACCGAGCTTCGGCGGAGGATGTCGCGCTTGACGCGGAGGAGACCAAAATTTGTTGAGGGAACGCCGGACGAGTGGTCGCCAGTCTGGATGTTCATCAGCCCGACGCTGTACGCACCCACACGTCCAGTGACTCGTCCTCCCAGATCGAGGGGAATCACCTGTCCGCCATCGAGGCCGATCCGCCGGCTATAGAACAGCGTCGGCGTGTCGCCGCCATTGGTCCCGACGCCGCCGAACAGAAAGAGGCCCTGGTTCTCGAGGAAGAAGTCCCGTTTTTCCGGAAAGAACAGGCTGAACCGCGTCAGGTTGACCTGCTGCTCGTCGGACTCGACCTGTGCGAAGTCCGTGTTGTAGGTGACGTCGGCGGTCAGGCCGCGCGTGAGCCCGTACTTCACGTCGAAGCCGACATCTTTTCCGACGACGTCTCGGCCCCGCGGTCGTGGCGCCAGGCGCGTCACATCAGCGATGGCGTATGGCTTGACGTCGAACATCCTCGACCCGCCGGGCGCCTCGATGCCAACGAGCGTGGCGAACCGCGACGTCCGCGAGAGTCCGCTGGTGCCCACGCCGTTCGGGACGGGTGACAGGAACGAGATCTCGTTCTTCCAGCGATTGATGCGTCGCAGCTGCACGCCCCAGATTTGAGCGGTCCCGTCCTGATAGCGCAGGGACTTGAAGGGAAGCGCCGCCTCCGCGGTCCATCCGTCAGGCCCGCGTCGCACAGCGAGCTCCCAGATTGGATTCCAGTCGCCGTTCCAGGTGCCTTCGTTGGTGTTCTGGCCGTCGTTTCGCCCGCCGATGGGATTGAAATTGAAGTTGACGCTGTTGCGGCGGTCGTAGAACGTGTCGAAGGAAAACCCGAAGTTTTCATTCTGCGTGAGGCTGTCGCTGTCGCGCCTCATCTCGTTGACCACCATGCGATCAGGCTGACTCTCAAAGGCCCGCACGGATATGTACACGTTCTCGGTGTCGAACGAGATCCAGACCTCGGTTCGCTCGGTGGCCGGTGCCCCTGCGACAGGCTCGGTCTGGACGAAATCAGAGATCGGCGTGATGTTTCGGTAGATGGCTTCGTCGAGCTGCCCGTCGAGAGTCAGGGGCGCGCTGAGTTTGACCGCGCGGATCGTCGTTCGACCCTCGGTGTCGCGTGCAGATGTCGCTGGCAGCTCAGGCGCCGGCGGGCCGTCGTAGGCCGCGGGAAGATCAACGTGGGTTTCGATGACACCGGCGGAGGAGAACGCGGCAGGTCTCTCCTGGTCTGCGGAAACGGGTGATACCGATGCTGCGACGACCAGACCTAGAGCGAGCGCGAGACGTGACCGCCGTATTGAAATCATCCGGGATTGCGTTTCTTCAGGCCGACGCTCGATTTAGCGCCGGAAATTGATTCCATTGTGACACGGTTCACGAGCGTTTCGCCCACGCTACGCCCGTGTAACGGCCTCGTGACGGCGACTGCTGATCTGCCCACCTGGGCTTGGCCAGGATCGGTGGAGGGCAGTGGGAGTTACTGGATGCGCCCGCCGACGGGCAGGCCGCTCGGCACGCGCGTTGGCAGCGTCCGATCGAATTCTTCGTCGCTCAACGCCCGGAGAAACGCGATCAGGTCCGGGTCGTCGTCATCCACGCCTCGCAGGCGCTGCAGCAGCGGGTCGAGCTGGTCACGGCTGACGTTCGGATTGCGGCTGCGATTGACGCCGCCGCCACGCCGCCCGCCTCGGCCCCTGACGTCGTCGTAGAACTCCAGGACATCCTCGAGCGTGTTGAAGACACCGCTGTGCATGTAGGGCGCGGTCATCGTGAGGTTGCGCAGCGACGCGGTGCGAAACGCGTAGGGGACATCCCTGCCCGCGTCAGACGCCGGGAGCTTCGGGTTGTCGGGGACGCCAAGCACGTGCAGTTGGAAGTCGGAGAACATCGGCCCCTTGTGGCAGTTCGCGCACCCGATCCGCTCGAAGCGGCGCATGCCCCGCAGTTCAGAGGCGTTCATGGCGTTGGCGTCCCCGCGCATGTAGCGATCGAAGGGGGCCTGTGTGGCCGTCAGCGACCGCTGAAACGCCGCCAACGCCTTGCCGAGATTGTCCGCCGTCACCGCCTGGCTGCCGCCGAAGGCGCTGCTGAAGAGGGTCCGATACTCCGCGTTGGCCGCGAGCCGTCCGACGACCACCGCCACGGCGTCGTCTTCCGGATACGCGTTGCCGCGCATCTCCTCGTGCGTCTTGATCGGCACCAACGCCTGCTGCTCGAGGCTCACCGCGCGCATATCCCAGAACATCGGCGCCGCCGACGGGGTATACCGGCCCGTCTCGTCGATGCCGTTGAACGCGACGTTGAGGATCGTCTGACTGTTGCGCTTGACGAACGGAATCGTCGTGCCTCGCCCGAATCGACGGCTGCCGCCGAGGCCGATGCCATCCACGCCGATCGAGAGGTCGAGATTCTCGGCGTAGCCGAAGCGAGGGTGATGACAGGTGCCGCACGCGACGTCCTTGTTGCCGGAGAGAACCGGGTCCCAGAAGAGTTGTCTGCCGAGCGCGATGCGGGCGGGAGATGAAGGGTTGCCCGCCGGCGTGCTCGCGGCAAGAGGGAGGGCAGACATGGCGGACTGACTTCGTCCGGTCCCCGAAGCAAAGAGAAGGACCACGAGAACGACACCGGCGAAGACGAAAGCGGCAGTGCGTGGCCTCATGAGTCCTCTGGGTATTTCGGCGTGGCCCCGGCTCCAATCGTGGAGCGCGGCGTCCTGACGGCTATTATTACGATCAATGAGAGTGCTCTGTTTCATCGCGACGTCGGTCTTTGCCATCACCGTTTCGGTCTCGCTTTTCGCGCTCACGCCAGCGCCCTTGCCACCCGCCCAGGCGCAACCGGACAGACTGCCCGATGCGCCGGGCAAAGCGACCGTGACGAAGGTCTGCGCGAGCTGCCATACCCTCGACTTAATCCCCGATTCCCGCATGACAGTGCCGAACTGGATCGCCACCATTGAGTCCATGAAGGAATTCGGCGCCACGGCTTCCGATGAGGACTTCCAGACGGTGAAGGACTACATCGTCGTGAACTTTGCCCTTCTCGAGGTGAACAAGGCGTCCGCGAAGGACATTTCGCAGGTCCTTCGGGTGGACGAGAAGGTTGCAGCTGACGTCGTGGCGTACCGCGAGAAGCAGGGCCCCTTCAAGACGGTTGATGACGTGAAGCGCGCGCCCGGACTCGATGCGGCCACACTCGACGCGCTGGCCCCGAGATTGATGTTCGGAAACTGACGGGCTGTTTGAGCGCGCGGTTTCGAAGGCTCAGCTAAGGCTGAGCACTACGTCAGCTGTTCGGTCGTAGTGCTCGGCTTCAGCCGAGCTGATTGGTGCTTCTCTACTCGCTGACGGTGACTGCTGAACGCGGCGAGAAATCAACGTGCGGAAGAAAGAGCGTCGCTGCGAGTGACGCGCACGCGAGCGCGGTGCCTGCCATGAACACGTAGTGCAGGGCCGCGGCAAATTGCAGACGAGCCGTCCCGGTCAGCGCCGCGCCACTCGCGGCCATCGCTTCAGCCCCGCCAGGCATCGACACCCCGGTCAGTTGTCGAGCCATCAGCGCTCCCATCGCGGCCACACCAACCGCGGCACCGACACTTCGTGAGAACTGGCTGAGCGACGTTGCGATTCCAAGGTGCGCGCGGTCCACACCATGCTGGACCGCCAGGAGCAGCGACAGCATCGAGAGCCCCATCCCCGAGCCAATGAACAGGCCCGCGACGAGCACCATGCTTCGCGGTGAATCGGCCCCGACAAGGGTCAGCCCGACAAAGCCGATGATCATCAGCACGCTCCCGGTGATGGCCAGCCGGCGGTAGCCCACCTTCACCGTCAACCTCGCCGCGGTGATCGACATGATCACCCAGCCGAGAAACAACGGCGTCAGCACCTGCCCCGCTTCCGTGGCCGTTGCGCCCATCACGACCTGGACGAACAGGGGAATGAACGCGATGGCACCGAAGAGCGCCATGCCGACCAGGAACACCACGATCAGATTTCGGGAGATCACCGGGCTCTTCAACAGGTCGAGCGGAAGGATCGGTTCTGGCACGCGCTGTTCCACGACGACGAACGCGGCGAGTAGCGCGACGGCCAGCGCAAACACCCAGACAGTCGCTCCCGTATCGACACCGAGGGCGATGAGCAGGGCGCTGATACCGGCAAAGAGGAGAAACGCACCGAGCCAGTCCACCCGCACCGATTGCGTGCGTTGTGTTGGCGGATACGCCAGCATGATCACGGCGACCGCGAGAAAACCAAACGGCAGGTTCAGGTAGAACACCCAGCGCCACGACAGCGCATCGGTGATATAGCCGCCCACGAGCGGGCCTGCAACAGACGCCACACCCCACACTCCGCTGAACGTCGCTTGCGTGCGGGCGCGCTCCGCGAGTGTGTAGAGCTCGCCGATGATGGTCATGCTGAGCGGGATGATGGCGCCTGCGCCGAGGCCCTGAAATGCCCGCGCGGCGATCAGCGTCGTCATGGAGTTGGCGGCGCCCGAGAGCGTCGAACCGACCAGAAACACTGCGATGCCGAGGAGGTACATCCGTCGCCGGCCGTAGAGATCGGACAGCCGTCCCCAGATGGGGACCGAGGCGGTTGAGGTCAGGAGATAGGCAGAGAAGACCCAGCTGTAGTGGGCCAGTCCGCCGAGGGTCGCGATGACGGTTGGCATTGCGGTGCCGACCACCGTGGCCTCGAGTGCGCCGAGACTCATCCCGAGCAGCAGGCCGGCCGTGATGGCTCGCCGCCGGCCCAAGGTGATCCCGGGCGGCAGGTGTGTTGCGACCATCCGATGAGCGTACCACCGAGCGTCCGTTCGCTCCATCCGACGCGGGTGCTGTTGCAAAGATTGGCCTTGACATCCGCGCGCGCCCTGCCTAAATAGAGCCCGTCACATTCGGTACGTCATCCCGGATCCCACCTCCTATTCGACGCGGTACGTTCGGACTCGTCGTCGGCGCCTCGGCACACTGGATTTTCGTCCCACGGTCGCTCCGTCCATCTAGGTAGCGCGCTTCTTCGGCGTCTTGACCATGGAGGGTGTGATGATTCGCTTTTTCAGGGCCTGCTCTGTCAGTCTCGTACTCCTTCTCCTCGCGCAGACGTCCGCCCGGGCGCAGGCAACTGCTGAACTGAACGGTCGAATCACCGATGAAAGTGGCGGCGTGTTGCCCGGCGTCTCCGTGACGGCGACACAGATCGAGACAGGGTTCGCACGAACCGTCACCACGGGTGGCGACGGCAACTACGTGATCACGAGCCTGCAGACTGGACCGTACCGGCTGGAGATGACCCTGTCCGGATTCCGCACCTACGTCCAGACGGGCATCGTCCTGCAGGTCGGCGCGACGCCGACGGTCAATGCGTCCCTGGACGTGGGAAGCCTCGAAGAAACCGTGTCGGTCGAAGCAGCGGCACCGCTCGTCGATGTTCGAAGCGCCGGGGTGTCCGAGGTCGTGGAGCAGGAGCGGATTCTGGAGATGCCCCTCAATGGCCGCAACGTCGCTGACCTGGTGCTGATGGTGGGTGCGGCCGTGCAATCGATTCCCAACGTCAAGAGCATGCCCGGCTCGGTGTTCACCGCCGTGGCGGGTGGACTGCCGTTCGGTGTCGCGTACCTGCTCGATGGCGCGAATCACAACAACCCGTACGACAACCTGAACATGCCGCTGCCGTTCCCGGACGCTCTGCAGGAGTTCCGCGTCGCGACGAGCGGCCTCTCGGCCGACAACGGGGTCCATTCAGGTGGCTCGGTGAATGCCGTCACGAAGTCGGGCACCAACGCCTTTCATGGAGCGCTGTTCGAGTTCCTTCGAGACAAGCGCTTCAACTCACCCGCGCACTTTGCGCCCGTGGGCGCCAACGGCAAGCAGCTCGACGATGGTTTGAAGCGCAATCAGCTGGGCGGAACCTTTGGCGGGCCGATTGTCGCCGATCGGTTGTTCTTCTTCGGCGGATACCAGGGCACGTTTCTCAGGGTGACGCCCGCGGACGCGACGACGAAGATTCCGACGGCCGCGATGCTGGCCGGAGACTTCAGCGCGTTCGCATCTCCCGCGTGTAACCGCGGGACGCAGCTGACGCTCCGGGCGCCGTTCGTGAACAACCGGGTCGATCCGGCGCTCTTCAGTCCGGCCGCGATGAACATTGCGAAGAAGCTGCCCAGCACCTCCAACCCGTGTGGCGACGTGCTTTTCTCGGCGCCGATCACGAACGACATGGGGCAGATCATCTCCAAGGTGGACTATCAGATGTCCGGCAACCACTCGATGTTCGGACGTTACATGGTGACGTTTGACGAGCAGGTGCCCGGCTATCCCAGCTCAGGCAACGTGCTGACCACACGGCCCGAGGACACAGCGCAGAAACACACGGCCCATTCGCTGACGGCGGGAGACACGATGGTCTTCGGTTCCAACATGGTCAATTCGTTTCGCGTGGCGTGGAATCGGACGAACTCCCACTACCACCTGGAGCCGTTCTCTGGCCCTGAAGAGATTGGCGTCAAGGACTTCCACAATTACGTGCCTGGTGTGATGGCGCTCGCGATCAACGGCGCGTTCACCACGGCCTCAGGCGGTTCGGTGCTCTTTCAGGCCGACACGGACGCGTATCAGTTGTCGGACGACGTGACGCTGATTCGCGGGAACCATCAGCTGGCGTTCGGCATGAACACCACGTACTGGAAGCACTACACCGTTGACGGTCAGCGTGGCGTGGGGCTGTGGACCTTCGATGGTTCAGCGACGGGCACAGGTCTGTCTGACTTCCTGACTGGACGCTTGACCCAGCTCGAGCATGCGCGGCCCGGCGTGCTCGATCTGGATATGTGGTACCTCGGCGGCTACGCGCAGGATACGTGGAAGCTGAGCAGTCGGGTGACGGTGAATGCCGGGTTGCGATGGGAGCCGTTCTTCGGCCAGAACGTCCGCAACAATGCCGTCTCGAATTTCAGCCTCGAGAACTTCCGCAAGGGTGTGAAGAGCACGGTGTACGCGAACGCGCCAGCCGGCCTGATCTATCCCGGCGATCCGGACTTTCCTTCGGGACAGTCAGGCTTGAACAATCAATGGTTCAACATGGCGCCACGCGGGGGGATCGCGTGGGACGTGATGGGCGATGGACGTATGGCGCTTCGCGCGTCCTACGGGCTCGGCTATGACTTCCAGAGCGCCTCGTATCTCTTCATCAGCGCGACGGCCCCACCGTACTCCAGCCGTCTGCGTGTGAACGCGCCTGCCGGCGGCTTCGACGATCCGTATCGCGGCTATCCTGGCGGGCCTCCACACCCGGTGCCTGACGTCCCCACCGCGAATGCCTTGTTCCCTGACGCTGGCGCCTTTGGCGCGATCGATCCGGACATCAATTCCACGCGCGCACAGTCGTGGAACGTCATCGTCGAACGGCAGATCGGATCGGTGTGGCAGGCGTCGGTGACTTACCTTGGGAGCCGTCTCGATCGCATCTGGGGACAGGTGCAGTTGAACCCGGGCGTATTCCTGGGCCTCGGCCCGTGCACGATCAGCGGTGTCGCGTATCCCGTATGCTCGACCAACGCCAACCTCAACCAGCGACGCTTGCTGTCGCTGGAAAACGCACCCGCCTCACGACAGCTGGGACCGATCGACGAGCATGCTGCCGTGGGCACGCAGGACTATCACGCGCTCAAACTCTCGGTGCAGCGGCGCGCGGCGAGCGGCGTCAGGATGAGTGGCAACTACACCCGGTCGTACTGCGTGGGCAACACGGCACAGCTGACGTTCGGACAGGTGGGCAGCGGGTTCCTGAAGCCTGACGATCCCGCGTTCGACCGCGGCAACTGCACGCAGGACCGCCGGCACATCGCCAACCTGTCGTTGGGATACGAGACACCTGAGTTTGCAAACGGTGCGCTCCGCGCTCTCGCGTCGCATTGGACGGCGGCGGGCAATTTCAGCGCGCGCTCGGGCAGCTGGCTCACGGTGACAACAGCCAGGGACGTCGCGCTCATCGGGATCAGCGCGCAACGGCCCAATCAGGTGCTCGAGGATCCGTATGGTGACCGTACGCTCACGAACTACCTGAACCCGGCGGCATTTGCCTATCCGGCGGCAGGCGCCCTCGGTGATCACGTGCGCGGCAGCGTCGCAGGGCCGGCCTTCTGGAACATCGATCTTGCGCTCTCGAAACGCATTGGCATCGGAGGCGCACGGAGTGTGGAACTGCGCGTGGAGTCGTTCAATCTCCTGAATCACTTCAACTGGGGCTCGCCGGTCGTCAATCTCGACGCGGCCAACTTTGGCCAGATCCTGACGCAGACAGGCAGCCCGCGGATCATGCAATTCGCCCTCAAGTACGCGTTCTAGTCATTCAAGGCGGGGAGGAGTGGCCGCGCGGCTGCTCCTCTCCGCGGAAATTCCCCCACCCGCCTCGAGCCCTTCAACGGCCGATCCCAAATCCCAGTCCCGAGCGTGATAAATTGGCCGCAGATTCCATCGCTGGCCAGGGAAGGGAGACTCGTTGAAATGACGATCGGGCGAAGACGCGCGTTGTTCCTCGCACTCGTGCTCGTGCACACAAGCCTGCTGGGCGCCGTGGCGGTTGCGCGCCAGGCGGGAGCCGATCAGGCACCACTCATGTCCGACACCTACTTCAAGAACGTGCAGGTCTTGAAGGGGATTCCCGTGGACGAGTTCATGGACGTGATGGGGATGTTCTCCGCATCGCTGGGGTACGACTGCGTGAGCTGTCACTCCGAGCAGCTCTATAACGATCGCGCGGCGTTCGCGATCTCCACTCCAGCGATTCAGCGTGCCCGGCAGATGTTCGTGATGATGAACGCGATCAACAAGCAGTATTTTGGCGGGCAGCCGCGGATGAGCTGCTTCACCTGCCATCGCGGTCAGAACCGGCCGGGCAACATTCCAAGCCTGGCTATCCAGTATGGCGAGCTGCTCGAGGATCCCAACTCAATCACGATCTTCCCTGATACGCGGACGACGGTAGAGGCGCAGTTTGCCAAGTACATTCAGGCGGTCGGCGGTGCGCAACGATTGGCTGCGCTGACGAGCTTCGTCGCGAAGGGTAGCTACGAAGGCTTCAACACCGGCGGCGGGCCCGTGCCGATCGAGATTTATGCCTCGGCGCCCGACAAGAGGGCGCAGGTCGTCCAGGCGCCCGAAGGTGAAAGTACAAAGACGTTCGATGGCCAGCGCGCCTGGGCCGCTGAGCCGTGGAGACCGTCACCGCTCTTGCCGTTGGTCGGCGGCAATCTGTCGGGCGCAAAGCTCGAGGCGATGGTGCAGTTCCCGGCCGGCATTCAGAAAGCGTTCAGCCAGTGGCGGATCAGCGGAACGGAGATTGATGGCAAGCGCGTGCAGGTGCTGCAGGGCGTCAACGGAACGGAGCTGCCGGTCAATTTCTACTTCGACGAGACCGGGCTCCTGGTCCGGATCGTTCGATGGAACAGCACGATATCCGGTGTGGTGCCGACACAGATCGACTACTCCGATTACCGCGACGTCGCGGGCGTCAAGCTGCCGTACAAGATTCTGATGACCTGGACAGACGGGCAGAACACCTTCACGTTGTCGGAGATTCAGCCGAACGTCACCATCAATCCGACACGTTTCGCGCGTCCTGCGCCGTTCGCGCGCCGATAGTGAGCGTCTCCAGTTATTCGCGTCCCGTGGCGACCCCGACCGCTTCGTGTCGTGGTCGCTCGGCCGTATGGCCGTGGCTGTTGTGCTGTGCGGCTTTCGTGTGGATGGCCGGCTGCAGTGCGCCGCCCGGTAACCCGAAGGTGCCGGCGGGCGCGAAGAGCTCCGGGGGCAGGCACGCGACGATCGAGACCGACAAGGGCGCCATCGGCATCGAGTTCTTCGAGGAGGATGCTCCGCGCGCTGTTGAGAATTTTCGGCTGCTCGCGGAGCACGGGTACTACGACGGGCTGACCTTCCATCGCATCGTGAAAGACTTCATGATTCAGGGCGGCGACCCTTCCGGCGACGGGACCGGCGGCGAGAGCGCCTGGGGACCTCTGTTCGCCGACGAGATCGACAGGAACTCTGCCTTGTACACCGGAGGCTACCGCAGAGGGATCGTCGCCATGGCGAATGCGGGGCCGAACACCAACGGCAGCCAGTTTTTCATCATGCATCAGGACTACCCGCTGCCGCCGAACTATGTGATTTTTGCCAGGGTGACCTCTGGCATCGAGGTGGTCGATGTGCTCGCGGAGACTGCGACCACAGCCGGCGCGGATGGCGGAATGAGTCAGCCCCTCCAGGCGCCCGTCATCACGAAAGTTACCGTGCGTCCCTGAGCAGCAGAAGCCGAAAGCCGTCCCAATAGACTCCGACGGAGCGCCATGACCATGTATCGCGACACATTGCCGCAGCTTGGCGGGCAGCTCTTCCTTACCGACGGTGGCATCGAGACAACGCTGATCTTTCATGAGGATCTGGAACTGCCGGATTTTGCGGCGTTCCACCTGCTCAAGACCGCAAGCGGAGAAGCCGCGCTTCGGAAGTACTTCCGGACGTACGTTCAGCTCGCCAAGCGCTTCGGCACAGGCTTCATTCTCGAGAGCCCCACCTGGAGGGCGAATCCTGACTGGGGCGCCCGCCTCGGTTACGGCTTTGTGGAACTCGCGCAGGCGAACCTGCGAGCCATTCGATTGCTCGAAGACGTGCGCGCCGAAGCCGCTGACGCTGGCGTGCCGATGGTGATCAGTGGGAACGTCGGCCCTCGCGGTGACGGCTACGTCGCCGACAACGCGATGACCGCCGCCGGAGCAGAGGACTACCACGCGAGACAGATCGACACGTTCGCCAATTCAGCCGCGGACATGGTGTGTGCTGCGACGATGAACTACGTGGAAGAGGGTGTCGGCGTGGTCCGCGCAGCCCGGCGCGCGGGTATGCCTGTGGCGATTCTGTTTACGGTTGAGACGGACGGAGCGCTGCCGACGGGTCAAACCCTGCGGTCCGCCATCGAACAGACAGACGCTGAAACCGACGGCTACGCGTCGTACTTCGGGATCAACTGTGCGCATCCTACGCACTTCGAGCACGTGCTCACAGGTGACGGCGGCTGGTTGCAACGCATCCGGGCGCTGCGTGCCAATGCCTCGGTCAAGAGCCATGCGGAGTTGAACGAATCCACAACACTCGATGCCGGCGATCCCTCGGAGCTCGGAAATCAATACAGCCGACTCAGGACTCCACTCACCGGGCTGTCTGTTGTGGGAGGTTGCTGTGGCACCGACGATCGGCATGTCGAGCAGATCGCCACGGCTTGCAGCCGCCCTGCTGGCCGGCAAGGCTGACGGCCACGGGGGCACGTCTGACACATCATGAAGAGACTCTCGGCGTTCGCCATCGTCCTGCTGGTTCATGCATGGCCGGGTCTGGCTTTCGCACAAACAGCGCCGCAGAGATTCGAAGCCGGCGTGCACGTGTCGTCGGTGACGTCAGGTCAGTTTGATGGCACGGACATGGGTGTCGGAGGGCGCCTGGCGTGGTATCCGTTTCGGAGCGTTGGCATCGAGTCCGAACTGACTCTTTACCCTGGCGAGTTTCCGGATGAGCGACCGTTCAGCGGTGACCGCGTCGAAGGCTTGTTTGGTGTCACGTTCGGGCCGCACCTCGAGCATGTTCGGCCGTTCGCCCGGTTGCGGTCAGGTTTTTTGAACATCCGCGAAGCCTCGCAGCCTTTTGCCTGCATCCTCATTTATCCGCCACCGCTGGCATGCACCCTCGCCGCCGGCCGAACGCTCGCGGCGTTTGACCTTGGCGGAGGCGTCGAACTGCGGGCACACGAGCGTGTGGTCGTTCGCCTCGACGCAGGCGATCGGCTGTTGAGGTATCCAGGTCCCGTCCTGGACGCGGACGGCGAAAGCCGGAACGACGCGTTTTTCAGCCACGATCTGCGACTCGCGGCCGGCGTCGCGTTCCGCTTCTAGCCAAGATCGTCCTTTCAAGGCGCCACCCGCTCACGCGACGAGGGAGTCCGGCCGACAACATAGGCAGCGCACTATGCGAGCCTTGGGCCTTCTCGGCGTGATCGTCGTTCTGGGGGTGGGGTACTTCGTCGTGCAGCAGTCGGTGGCAACCGGCTCGAGCCAGGCGTCCCCTCAGGAGCAGATCGACGTGGTCAGCATCCGTCAGCAGCTGCTCACGATCGGGCAGGCTGAGCGCCAGTATCTGGCGTCGCACGGGACGTACGCGACCCTCGATCAACTCGAGCAGGACGATCTCCTGCCGGGCGGGACCGAAGTGCGCGGTTACGTCTTCACCGGGGTGGCCGAAGGGGCCTCCGGGTTCGTCGTGACCGCTACGCCAGCTGACGAAGAGAAGGCCGACTGGCCTGTGCTCGAGATTGACGAGAGCATGCAGGTCGTCGAGCACTGAAGGCCGCGGACCGGCGCCGGGTAAACAGATCGTCGCCGTCCAGGGTAAGTGTCTGGTAACGGAGGGACGACATGGTTCGACATTCCTATCGCCTCGCGGCGGTTGCGTTGGCGACATCAGTAGTGGTTGGTGGCGTGGGCCTGTCCGCGCAAGGTGTGGGTGCTCGTCCTGGCCGGTCGGCAGTGGCTGCCGGGCTCGGACTGCGTGCCCTGGATCTGACCGAAGCGCAGCGCGAGCAAGTACGACAGCTCACGCAGCAGTTCCGGGAACAGACGAGGCCGCTCGTCGCGCGCGTGCAGACGGCGCAGGAATCCCGCAGGCAGGCCCTCGACGCGATCCCGTTCAACGAGCAGCAGATTCGATCGGCTGCGCAGGCGCTTGCGGAGGCTGAGGCCGATCTGGCTGTGCAACGCGGGCGTTTTCAGTCTGACGTCCATGCGCTGCTGACGCCAGAGCAGCAGGGGCGGCTCCAGAAGATGCGGGCCGATCGCGACGCGCGCATCAAGCAGCGAATGGGCAGGCTCCAGCAGCGCGGACAGCGGGGATCACGACCACAGGTCTGAGGCGCGTGTCCCAGCTACTGCTGGCGCTCCAGGATCCACGACACGAGACCCAGCGCCTTTTCGACGCGCGACCGCTCTCGCCAGGCATCGAGCGTGATCTCGTCGCTTGCGGCCAGGTCTGATTGGAAATCGCGGTTGAGGCACGCCGTGACGTCCCGGTCGCGAAACGCGACGTTGACTTCGTCGTTGTGCTCGAACGATCGATTGTCGATGTTGGTCGTGCCGATGACCGCCCAAAGGCGATCGACCATGAGGGCTTTCACGTGCGTCATGGCTGGGCGGTACTCGTGAATGCGCACGCCGCCTTCCAGGAGTTCCCCATACAAGCGGCGGCTGGTCAGTCTGACCAGCCGTTGATCCGTGACGACCCCCGGCACGATCACGCGAACGACGACCCCCCGGCGCGCCGCCTTGACCAGGGACTGCCGCAACGCGCGATCCGGGAGCAGGTAGGGCGTGCTGATATCCACGGACGAGACCGACCCGTCGATCAGCATCTGGAAGAACACGCGTGACGTGGTTGCGCGGTCCGACGGTGAGCTCTTCACGAGCATGGCCTCCGTGGCGCCCGCGGGTTCGAGTCTCGGCCAGTCACCAGGAGACGTGATGATCTCGCCGCCGCACTCCAGCCAGTTTTCGGCGAAGACGCCCTGAAGCGCCGTGACGACCGGCCCTTCGATGCGAGCCATGGTGTCGCGCCAGGCCGGCTCTTTCCCAATGGGGACGTACCACCAGTCGGCGACGCCGGCGCCGCCGGCAAAGGCGACGCGACCGTCAACGATGAGGAGCTCGCGGTGGGTCCTGTTGTTGATCCGGTGCAGGCGGTACCAGCGAAGGCGCTGATAGAACTGCACGTTGCATCCGGCGTCGTGCAGGCGTTCTACCGGCTTCCCGCGCATGTTTGCACTTCCGATCGCATCGAGCACCAGCCGCACGGTGACGCCCTCGCGCGCTCGCGCGATCATCGCGTCGATCAGCATGTCCGCAGCCTGTCCCGGCTGGAAGATGTAGGCCTCGAGGTTGATGGACGACGTGGCGGTGAGAATCGCGTCGCGCATCGCCGGATAGAACTGAGTGCCGTCCGTCAGGATTTCAACGCGATTCTGGTAGTGCAGTGAGGCCTGGCAGCTTGCCTGGATGACGTGAAGGAACTGGTCGCTGTCGGGGCGAAGCGGTGTGCTGACGCGGTAGTCGATCCTGGGGGTGAAGAAGAGGACGAGGACGAACCAGACCAGAATCAGGACGGCCAGGATGCTCAGGGTCATCGGTCAGCCCTGCTCCGGGGCCGTGTGCGCAGCCTATCCCCTGTAGTTGCCGAACTGGAGGGCCACGCCAAAGTCCTGCTCTCGCAACAGTCGCATGACCTCTTGCAGATCGTCCTTGGACGGTGAGGTGACTCGCAGCTGGTCGCCTTGAATCGAGGCCTGGACCCTCTTGACCTTGGCCTCCTTGATGAACTTCACGATATCGCGCGCCTTATCAGAGGAAATACCCTGTTGCAGCGCGACGTCCTGACGGACCGTGGTGTTGGCGGAAGGAATGATTTCGCCCCGGCTGAGATTCTTCGTCGGCACGTTGCGTCGCACCAGTCGCGTCTGCACGATTTCCCAGAGCGCATTGAGCTTGAAGTCATCGTCCGCGGTGAGGACGAGCTTCGACTCCTTCTGATCGAAGTCGATGGACGCCTTCGACCCCTTGAAGTCATATCGTTGCGCGACTTCTTTGCGTGCCTGGTTGAGTGCGTTGTCGACCTCCTGCAGATCAATGGTGGAGGTGATATCGAAGGATGATTGGTCAGCCATCCGCCGCCCATCATAGACCATTCGAGGCGCAATCGTTCCGCGCGTGCGCGCGATCAGTCGTTTGGTGGTAATCACAATTGAGTCGAGTTCCGTATAATCAGAAATATGGGTGACGCTGGAGAAGGGCTCGTTGACGCGGAGTCGCGTCTCGCCGAGCGAATGGACGAACGGGAAGAAGAGAAGAAGAAGGCGCGGCAGATTGTGAAGGCCGGCGATCCTGAACGCCAGCGGCAGCTCGAGTCGTGCCGTCTTGCGCGGACCGATTTGCAACGTCAGCTCGAGCGGGCGACGCATGACGTGCACAAACAGCAGCTCAGTGCCGCCATTGCCGAACTGGATCGACGGATCACACAGCTTTCACGAAAGTAATCGGAGGCTGCTCCCCCTCCGACCGCGTCCGTGATCGCTCTCAGCTATCACGATCGGACGAAGCACAATTTCGGTCGTTTCGCGCGGTCGCTCGGTTATCTCGACTGGGCGACCCAGCCCGACCCTTTTCGCCGCTATCAGGGCGCTCCGCTCATCGAGTTGCCGCGATCAACGCCGGCAGGCGATGTGGCGTACGCGGCGCTCTTCGATGGGTCCGTCCCGCCTGCACCTGTCGATCTCGACTCCATCGGCGAGTTTCTGCGCTGCTCGATGGGACTGTCCGCATGGAAGCAATACGCCAGCTCGCGATGGGCATTGCGCGTCAATCCTTCGAGCGGCAACCTGCATCCCACTGAGGCCTACGTCGTGCACGGGGCAGGAGTGTTCCACTACGCGCCCAGGGAGCACGCGCTGGAACAGCGGTGCGTGCTCGCAGGTGACGTCTGGGAACAGGTCGTTGACGCACCTCAACAGGCGTTTCTTGTCGGCCTGACCTCGATTCACTGGCGCGAGGCGTGGAAGTACGGTGAGCGGGCCTTTCGCTACTGCCAGCACGACGTAGGGCATGCGCTCGGCGCGATGCGATTGGCGGCGGCCATGCTCGGGTGGCGCTTCATCCTTCTTCCTGACTGGGATTCGGCCAACGTGGCCCGGCTGCTGGGCATCGACAGAGACGAAGACTATCGAGACGCCGAACGAGAGGCAGGAGACTGTCTGGCAATCGTTGGTCCCGACGTGTCAGCGTCCCTGGCGCCAGAATCCGCGACGCTTGCCGCCGTTGCGGGCGAAAGCTCCTGGCTGGGCGAAGCCAATCGTCTCAGCCGCGCACACGTGGAGTGGGAAGTCATCGACGAGGTCGCCGAGGCGTCAAAGTCAACAGGACATGAGCGTGCCGTCGCACTCTCGCACCCTCGCACTCTCGCACCCGGCACTTCCGCACCTTCGCACCCCCACACCCTCGCACCTCATCCCGTCTCCTCTCCTCGCGCTCGCTCCGTGATCCTTTCCCGCCGCAGCGCCGTGGAGTTCGACGGGCGCAGTTCCCTTCCGCGGCATGTGTTCCTGTCGATCCTCCAGCGGCTTCGCCCTGGAAACCCGCCGTGGGATGCGATCGGCTGGTCGCCTCACGTCCATCTCGTACTCTTTGTCCATCGCGTTGAGGGTCTTGTGCCTGGTGTGTACGCATTCCTTCGCGATGACAGGACTCGAGCCGACTGGCGAGCGTCCATGCGTGAGGAATTTCTGTGGGAACCGATCGCTGCAGACGATTCGGACGAGGCGCGCGGCCTCTTTCTTCTCGTGCCGGTGGACGCTGGGCCAACGGCGATGCGCCTCTCGTGCGATCAGGCCATTGCTGCCGACGGCTTCTTCAGCCTCGCCATGGTGGCTCGTCTCGAAGAGTCACTGCTGGAACGCGGTGAATCGTTCTACCCACGCCTGTTTTGGGAATGCGGTCTCATCGGACAGGTGTTGTATCTGGAAGCCGAAGCGGCCGGCGCTCGGGGTACCGGCATTGGCTGCTTCTACGATGACCCGGTTCACGAACTGCTCGGGCTCACGGGTCACCGCTGGCAAAGTCTCTATCACTTCTCGATGGGAGTGCCGGTCGAGGACACACGCCTCACAGCCGAGCCGGGTTATCCGTGGGAGGTCCCAGCGGACGCGACTCCCTGAGGAGTGCGTTCCATCCGGCGGCCGCGTGGGCAGGGGTTGCGTGCGTCTGCCACCACTGTTGCGCAGCCGCACCCAGTTGGGCGCGCAGTGCGGCGTCCTTGGAGAGCCGGGCGAGTGCGAGTCCCAGCGAATGCTCCTCGTCGAGCGGGTCGATCGACACCACGACAGGGGCCGCTGACCCTGGTCCGCGCGGGCGCCAAGACTGCGGATCCAGCGCGGGCCACTCCGCGGTTCCAACTGTTTCCAGTGTGACGACGGGCTTGGCCGCTGCCATGGCCACGAGCGTTTCAATGGCCGGTTCACCCGCCCACGGCCACGCGACCGATACCACGAGGTCCGCGTTGAGGAAAATCTCTCCCGGGCTTAGTCCGGGCCCAATGGCGGCCTCCGCACTGAGGCCTTCACGTGCGAGCGCGCGGCGGACGACGTCGGCACGGGCTGGCGGAAATACCCCAATCACAACGTGTTCGGGATCTTTCTCGGAATGTTGCTGACCAGGCTGGTTCTCAGCCCCACCTGAGACTCCGACGGTCACGACTCGTACGTCAGCTCCGGGAAACCGTGCGCGAAGGTCATCGGCGACTCCTTGATAGGGGACGATGGTGATCGTCGAGCCCGCGATGAGGGCCGGCAGATTGTTCACGGCAAGCGTGCGAACGACGAGCACTCGATTGAGCGGCACCGTCACTGCCGCCAGCGCGGCCGCGGTCTGTGGGTCGGTGATCTCATAGATCCCGAGATCGAAAGGAGAACGTGTGTGCGCCGACGCAAACCCTGTCAGCGTCTCGGTGGCAAAAATTTCGATCTGGTGGTCGGCGCGCAGTGCCTGAAGAAGGGCTGCGATGTCGTCCAGGGGATCGTGCTCGCGCGGCGCGTGAGCACGGAGCCAGGCGAGTCTCATGGTGTTGATCTAATTGACGTTTCCACGGTGGTTCTATAGCATGAACAGGTTTGCGAAACTCTTCACAAGCGCAATCGAATCACGTTGCGCTGTGTGAGAGTCACTGCCGGGGCGCGAGCCCCGTATCCGACGAGTAGCAAGGATCCACTGAAGCATGGACGGCTGGCTTGGTGTAGTCATCATGATTGCCCTTGGCGTTGGGTTTGCCGGCGTCATGATTGGCCTTTCGCTCCTGCTGGGTCCCAAAAATCCCACTCCTGAAAAACTCGCGCCGTATGAGTGCGGTATGCCGGCCGTCGGCGACGCCCGCGAGCGCCACTCGGTCAAGTTTTACCTCGTCGCGATGATCTTTCTGCTGTTCGACATCGAAATCGCCTTCCTGTATCCGTGGGCCGTGGCCCTGCGCGATCTCGGATGGCCAGGATTCGTGCAGCTGGTCAGCTTCTTTGCGATTCTCTCGGTGGGTTACGTCTACGTCTGGCGCAAGGGTGTTCTCGAGTGGGGCCCGGTGGCACGGACCCGCGGCCAGGCCCAGCGGCCGGCGGCATAACAACATGGCTCAGCCCGACGCTCACGATCACGGGCTCGATCCCGAGCTCCCGATTCTCACCACCACGGTCGAGCGGGTCGTCCAGTGGGCGCGTCAATCAGCAATCTGGCCGGCTCAATTCGGCCTCGCCTGCTGCGCCATCGAGATGATGGCGATGGCGGCCAGCCGGTATGACATCGCGCGGTTTGGCGCCGAAGTCTTTCGTGGTTCCCCCCGGCAATCGGACCTGATGATCGTGGCGGGACGGCTGTCCCGAAAAATGGCCCCGGCCATGCGGCGCGTGTACGACCAGATGCCGGATCCGAAGTGGGTCATTTCGATGGGCGCGTGTGCCTCGGTCGGGGGCGTGTTCGACAACTACGCGATCGTGCAGGGTGTGGACCAGGTCGTTCCCGTGGACGTGTACGTTCCCGGATGCCCGCCCCGTCCCGAGTCGCTCATCTACGGGATCGTGCAGCTTCAACAGAAGATCTCACGGTCTCGCGCGTGACGGACCCGTCGCGGATGGACGCTCCAGCAATCATCGACGCGCTCAGCGCGCTTGTGGCCGATACCGCGTTCGAGCCCGGCAGCAGCGTGGATTGTCCGGTCATCTACGTGCCTGCCGATCGTCTCGTCGCGACCTGCACGGCGCTTCGTGACAGCCAATCATTTCGCTTCGAGGTGCTGGTCGAAGTGACCGCAGCCGACTATTTTCCACGCGATCCGCGTTTCGAAATCGTCTACAACCTCCTGTCGGTCTCCCGCCGTGAACGGCTGCGGCTCAAGGTGCGCGCCACGGCGGCGACTGCCGTGCCCACCGTTCAGGGGGTCTGGGCGTCTGCCGGCTGGCTCGAACGGGAAGTGTGGGACATGTTTGGCGTGGTCTTCGACGGGCATCCGGACCTTCGTCGTCTGCTGATGCCAGAGGACTGGGAAGGGCATCCCCAGCGCAAAGACTACCCGGTGCAGATCAAGAAGACAGTGCAGACATACGAACCCCTCCAGGTCACCGAGGAGGAGTTCCGCGCGAACCTCGAACGGGATCGCGTGAAGAGGACGCATTAGGCACGATCGCAGAAATGGCTGAACTTCGCACGGAAACAATGACGGTCAACATGGGGCCACAGCACCCCAGCACGCACGGCGTGCTGCGTCTGGTGCTCGAGCTCGATGGGGAAGTCATTCGCTCCGCGAACCCGACGATCGGCTATCTGCACACGGGCATCGAGAAGACGGCCGAGCAGAAGAAGTGGCAGCAGGTTATCCCGCTCGTCGAGCGGATGGACTACCTGGCCGCGCAGTCGAACAGTCTGGCCTACGCGCTCTGTGTTGAAAAGCTTCTCGGGCTCGAGATGCCGAAGCGTGTGCAGGACATCCGTGTCCTCATCGCCGAGCTGCAGCGGATTTCCAGCCATCTCATCTGGCTCGGCACGCACGCGATGGAGATTGGCGCGGTCTCGATGCTCTTCTACGCCATCCGCGAGCGCGAGCTGCTGCTCAACATCAACGAGCTGATTGCCGGGTTCCGATTTTTTCCGAGCTATATCCGAATCGGGGGACTGCGTGAGGACCTGCCGCGCGGGTTCCACGATATGGTCAACGCCTTTCTCGAACGGTTCCCGGGCAAGCTCGACGAGTACGAGGGCCTTCTCACCAAGAACGACATCTATCGGCGTCGCACCGAGGGTGTCGGACGCGTGACAAAGGAAGACGCGTTGTCCTGGGGTCTGCTGGGCCCGATTGCGCGCGCGTCGGGATGGGACTACGACGTCCGGAAGTACTTTCCGTACCTTACTTACGCGTCGTACGACTTCAAGGTGCCCACCGCGACCGAGGGCGACGTCTACGCCCGCTACCGGGTGCGCATTCAGGAAATGCGCGAGAGCATCAAGATCTGCAAGCAGGCCATCTCGCGGATTACACCGTCCGGCGCCTGGGCTTGCGATGACCGTCGCGTCGTGCCGCCGCCCAAGGACAAGGTCTATACGGAGATGGAAGCGCTCATCCAGCACTTCCTGATCTACTCGCAAGGTTTCACGGTGCCTGCCGGCGACGCGTACGTCCCGATTGAAGGCCCGCGCGGAGAGCACGGCGTGTACGTGGTGTCCGACGGCGGCAATCGTCCGTGGCGCGTCAAGATGCGGGCGCCGTCCTTCATGGCCATTCAGGCGCTGCCGACGCTCGTTCAAGGCGGCCTTATCGCGGACGTCGTCGCCGTCATCGGCTCGAACGATGTCGTCATGGGAGACTGCGACCGGTGAGTTTCCATCCGCAGATGGAGTACGCGCCGGCGAAGTTCCACAAGTCGGCCCGCACGCTCGCCGAGCAGGGACCCGCGTTCGCGTATACCCCGGAGAATCAGGCCAGGTTCGACGAGAATGTGGCGCACTATCCACCCGACCAGCGCAAGTCGGCTGTCCTCTATGCGCTGTACCTCGCCCAGAGCCAGCAGGGGTATCTGACGGCTTCGGCGATGTCGCACGTCGCCCAGCAGATCGGATGCAGCGCCGCTGAGGTCGAGGACGTCGTGTCCTACTACACGATGTTCTTCACCAAGCCCGTCGGGACGTATGTGCTCAACGTCTGCCGCACCTTGTCGTGTGCCTTGCTCGGGGCAGAGCGCGTGACAGAAGAGATCAGTGCCGCGCTCAACATCAAGCCGGGTGAAACCGATCCGACCGGCACATTCACGCTGATTGAGGTCGAGTGTCTCGGGGCCTGCGACCGGGCGCCGGTCGTGATGGTGAACGACGACTGGCACGAGCGTCTCGGTCCGGATCAGGTGCGTGAATTCATAGAGAACGTGCGGACGCGTGGCGCAGCGGCCTTTACCGGATGCCACCTTCACAAAGAGGTGAAGGCGTAATGGCGTACGAGCCGATCCTGACCAGCCAGATCGACCAGCCGGGTTCGAGCACGCTGGATTTCTACGTGCAGCGCCGCCGAGGCTACGAGGGCCTCCGCAAGGCGCTGACACTTCAGCCAAACGACCTCATCGAACAGGTGAAGGCATCCGGCCTGCGCGGGCGGGGAGGCGCAGGTTTTCCAACCGGGTTGAAGTGGCAGTTCGTCCTGAAGGACACGCCCAAGCCCAAGTACATCTGTTGCAACGCCGACGAGAGCGAGCCGGGGACCTTCAAGGACCACGTGCTGATGGAGCGCAATCCTCATCTGTTGATCGAGGGATGCGCGATCTCGTGTTACGCCATCGGGGCCAAGGTCGCCTACATCTACATCCGCGGCGAGTTCTACCACGTCCAGCAGATTCTCGAGGCCGAGATCGAGAAGGCGTACAAAGCAGGCTTCCTCGGAAAGAACATTCTTGGCACCGGCTTCGACTGCGACGTCTTCGTGCATCGCGGCGCGGGCGCCTACGAAGCTGGCGAAGAGACTGCGCTCATCGAATCGCTGGAAGGCAAGCGCGCGCAGCCGCGCATCAAACCGCCGTTTCCGGCGGTGGCAGGCCTCTATCAGTGCCCGACCGCGGTGAACAACGTCGAAACGCTTTGCAACGTGCCGCTCATCGTGTTGAACGGCCCCGAGTGGTTTTCGGCGATCGGCCCTGAAAAGAATGGCGGGCCGAAGCTGTTCTGCATCAGCGGACACGTCAAGAAGCCGGGCGTCTATGAAGCGCCAATGAGCACGACGCTCCGCGAACTGGTCTACGACTACGCGGGAGGAATGCTCGACGATCGGCCGTTCAAGGCGATCATCCCTGGCGGCTCTTCGGTGCCTCTCCTGCTACCCGATCAGCTGGATACGCCCGCAAGCTTCGACGGTGTGCAGAAGGCAGGGTCGCTCCTCGGATCCGCGGGTCTGATCGTGCTCAACGACACCGTCTGCATGGTCTGGCTCGCGATGAACCTGCTGCACTTCTACCGCCACGAATCCTGCGGGAAGTGCACGCCGTGCCGCGAGGGCACGAACTGGCTGTCGCAGCTCCTTGAACGGATCGAGTCCGGCGAGGGACGGCCCAAGGATCTGGATCTGCTGTTCGGCGTGTCGAACAACATCGTCGGCAAAACGCTGTGCGCGTTTGGCGACGCCGCGGCGACGCCTGTGCTCTCGACGATGAAGCTGTTCCGCGCCGAATACGAAGCGCATGTCCGGGAGGGCCGGTGCACGCTTCCAGCCGAGTGGCGCGCGAAGCACCCGGTCTTCGCGGGGCACTGACGATGGATCTGCGCACCCTCGTCCAGCTGGGCATCATCGGCCTCACGTTCTTCATGCTGATCAACGCGTCGGCAGTGCTGGTGCTCGCCGAGCGAAAGATCATGGGGTTCATGCAGCAGCGGTTCGGCCCGTATCTCGTGGGTCCGCACGGCATGCTGCAGCCGCTCGCCGACATCATCAAGCTGTTGATGAAGGAAGAGCTGCGGCCGAAAGGCGCCGACAAATGGCTCTTCACGCTGGCGCCTATCCTCTCGGTGACGGCGGCGTTCGCGGCGTTCGCGACCGTTCCCTGGGGCGCTGAGACGACGCTCTTCGGGCTGCTGGACGAGCCGGTGAGACTTGGCGTTGCCGACGTCAACGTCGGCGTGCTCGTCATTTTTGCCATCACCTCCATGGGCGTATACGGCATCGTCCTCGCCGGCTGGTCGTCGAACAGCAAGTATTCGTTGTTCGGCGGGTTGCGCGCGTCGGCCCAGATGATCAGCTACGAGTTGTCGTACGCGACGGCGCTCGCGGCGGTGATCCTGTTGTCCGGTTCGCTTTCTCTGCGCGAGGTGGTTGACTCGCAGGCCGGCACCTGGTTCGGCGTGATTCCCAGCTGGTACGTGTTCCTGCAGCCCGTCGGGTTCATCATCTACATGATTGCCGGCGTTGCCGAGACGAACCGCGCGCCGTTCGACTTTCCAGAGGCCGAGCAGGAGCTGGTCGCCGGTTACAACACCGAGTACAGCTCTGTCCGGTTCGCGCTCTTTCCGCAGGCCGAATACATCAACATGACGACGATGTCGGCCGTGGCGACGGACCTGTACCTGGGCGGGTGGCACGGTCCGTTCCTGCCGGCGGAGTACGGATGGATCTGGTTCCTCCTGAAGGTGGGCGCCATCCTGTTCACCTATATATGGGTTCGCTGGACGCTTCCGCGATATCGGTACGACCAGTTGATGCAGTTCGGCTGGAAGTGGCTGTTCCCCGCAGCGGTGATCAACCTTGTCGTGACGGCCGCGCTGGTCCTGTACTTCAATGTCTGAGACGTTGATCTTCTACGCGCTGTCGGGGCTCGCCATTGGCGCGTCGGCGCTCGTCATCGGGCAGCGCAACCCGATGTACAGCGTGCTGATGCTGATCGCGTCGTTCGGTGCGCTCGCGGGTCTGTACATTCAGCTCGATGCACCATTCGTGGCGGTCGCGCAGATCATCATTTACGCGGGCGCCATCATGGTGCTCTTCCTCTTCGTGGTCATGCTGCTGAACGCCCCCAAGGAGGACGGTGCGGACTGGGATCAGTCTCACCCCTTGCGACTCCCGGCGGTCACCAGACTGGGCTCGATGCTCGCCGTCCTGCTCGTCGTGCAGCTGACGTGGGCGTTGACCGAAGCCAGCAACATCGGAGGGGCGGTCTCAGGTGGTCATGACGGAGGGACAGTCAGTTCCGTGCGGCAGCTCGGGAGAACGCTCTTCACGGACTACGTGTTCGCCTTCGAGGCGACATCGATTCTGATTCTCGTGGCAATGGTCGGCGCGGTGATGCTGGCGCGGCGGGAAGGGGAGCGGTCGTGATTCCGCTCAGCCACTACCTGTTTGTGTCTGCGGTTCTCTTCGCCATCGGGACCACCGGCGTCTTCCTGCGACGCAACCTCATCACCATCCTGCTGTCGATCGAGATCATGCTGAACGCGGTGAACCTGTCGTTCGTCGCGTTCGGGCGTCAGATGGGCACCGTTGACGGACAGATCATCGTGTTCTTCGTGATGACCGTCGCCGCGGCCGAAGCCGCCGTGGGCCTCGCCATCGTCATCGGTCTCTTCCGGCACCGCGAGTCGCTGAATCCGGACGCCTTCGTGTCGTTGAAGTGGTAATGGATTCAGCCCTCGCATTCATTCCGCTGTTTCCCCTGCTGGGGTTCCTCGTCAATGCCTTCTTTGGCCGCCGGTTGCCACAGGCCGTGTCCGGCGGGCTGGCGTCGGCCGCGATGGTGGCGTCGTTTGCGGTGTCGGCAATGGCCGTGTGGCAGCTCAGCGGTCTGCCCATCGAGAGCCGGGCGATCGAACAGAAGGTCTACACCTGGATTGCCTCGGGCGATCTGGCGATCGACCTGACGTTCCGCGTGGATCCGCTGTCGGCCGTCATGATTCTGGTGATCACCGGCATTGGGTCGCTCATCCACATTTACTCGACCTCCTACATGCACGACGAGAGTGGTTGCGAGTTCGCGCGCTACTTCTCGTACTTGAATCTGTTTGCGTCGTTCATGCTCGTGCTGGTGCTCGGCGCGAGCTTCCCGGTGATGTTTGTCGGCTGGGAAGGCGTCGGACTCTGTTCTTATCTGCTCATCGGTTTCTGGTTCAAGAAGAAGTCAGCGGCCGATGCCGGGAAGAAGGCGTTTGTCGTCAACCGGATCGGCGACTACGCGTTCATCCTCGGGATGCTGGCGCTGTTCGCCCAGTTTGGCACGCTCGATTTCCAGCAACTGGCCACCAGGATCGCCGGGATGCCGGTTGAGACTGGCGTATTCGGCCTGCTCTCCGTCGCGGCGCTCCTGCTCTTTATTGGCGCGACCGGAAAGTCCGCTCAGATCCCTCTCTATGTGTGGTTGCCGGACGCAATGGAAGGTCCGACCCCGGTGTCGGCGCTCATTCATGCGGCAACGATGGTGACGGCCGGCGTGTACATGATTGGACGCAATGCCGTCCTCTTCAGCCACGCACCTGAAACGCTGACGATCGTGGCGGTCGTTGGCGCGCTGACCGCGCTCATGGCCGGCACGATTGGCCTGGTCCAGAACGACATCAAACGCGTGCTCGCGTATTCGACCGTGTCGCAGCTGGGCCTGATGTTTCTCGCGATGGGTGTGGGGGCGTTTGGCGCCGGCATCTTCCATCTCTACACGCATGCGTTCTTCAAGGCGCTCCTCTTTCTCGGATCCGGCGCGGTGATCCATGCGCTCCACGGGGAGCAGGACATCCGCAACATGGGTGGGCTGAAGCGCGAGCTACCCATCACTTACTGGACGTTTCTGATCGGGTCGCTGGCAATCGCCGGCGTGCCGCTCCTTTCCGGCTTCTTCAGTAAGGACGAGATCCTGTACGAGACATTCCACCAGGGCCACGTCCTGCTGTGGGTGATGGGGGCGCTCACGTCGCTGCTGACGGCGACGTACATGTTCAGGCTCGTCTTCCTGACGTTCCACGGCGAGCGCACGCCGCACGCCGTACCTTCGCACTCCGCGCACGCCGCACCCTCGCACCCCGCACCTTCGCACGCTGCTGCGCACCCCGCACCGTCGCACTCCGCACCATCGCACTCTGGGTCCCATCTGCACGACGCCCCCCCTGCCATGGCCTTCGCGCTGATCGTTCTGGCCATCGGCTCGGTCCTGGCCGGGTATGTTGGTGTGCCGCATGCGCTCGGCGGTCACAATCAGCTGGCTGCGTGGCTGGCGCCGTCGTTTCAAGCAATAGGTGCTTCGGCAGGTGAGGTCGCTGAAGGTGCAGTCGCAGCCGAAGAAAGCGCGGCTGCGCTCGAGCTGACGTTGATGCTCGTGTCGAGCCTGATCGCCGTGGCGGGGATCAGCATCGCGGCCACGATCTGGTTGAAGCGGCGGGCGATCGCTGAAGCGATGGCCAGGAACTACCCGGGCCTCCATCGGCTGTTGCTCAACAAATACTACGTGGACGAGGTGTACAACGCGGCCATCGTGCAGCCCATTCGTATCGGGTCGGAAGAGGCGTTGTGGCGTCGTTTCGACGTGAACGTCGTTGACGGCGCCGTGAACGGCGCTGGCGCAATCGTGGCCAGTTGGGCGGGTATGATGCGCCGCCTGCAAACCGGTTCCGTCCGTTCCTACGCGGGTTCGATGTTCGTCGGGGTCGTCGTCATTCTGGGCTACTACCTGTGGAAGTGATGCCGATTCTCACGCTGTCGTGGACCGTGCCTCTCATCGGCGCGCTGCTGCTGTTGCTGGTCGGGAATGCCGATGGGCGACGCGACAACCTCGTCCGCTGGATCGCCCTCGGCGTGTCACTGCTGACCGGTGTCGTCACCCTGATCCTCTGGGCCGCGTTCGACGGCGCGTCCGCTGATTTCCAGTTCGTCGAGCGGCACGAATGGATTCCGGCGTTTGGCATCGAGTATTTCGTGGGCGTGGACGGCATCAGCCTGCTCCTCGTCGTGCTCACCGGGTTCCTGACGCCAATCGCGCTGCTGTCGTCCTGGGGTTCGGTGAAGAAGAAGGTCAAGGAGTTCTCGATCTTCATCCTCGCGCTCGAGGCGGCGATGGTCGGGGTCTTCATCTCGCTCGATCTCTTCCTCTTCTACATGTTCTGGGACGCGATGCTCATCCCGATGTACTTCCTCATCGGGATCTGGGGCTACGACCGGCGCGTCTACGCGGCCATCAAGTTCATGCTCTACACGATGGCGGGCAGTGTCCTGATGCTGGTCGCCATCCTTGGTCTCGCGTATCTCCACAACGTGTCCACGGGTTCGTACTCATTCGATATCGAGAAGCTCTCGACACTCGAAATCGGACCTCAGACGCAGATGTGGTTCTTCCTCGCCTTCACGCTGGCGTTCGCGATCAAGGTCCCGCTGTTCCCATTTCATACGTGGCTGCCTGATGCGCACGTGCAGGCGCCGACAGCCGGCTCCGTGATTCTGGCGGGCGTCCTGCTGAAGATGGGGACCTACGGTCTGCTGCGTTTCTCCTTTCCTCTGTTCCCGATCGCGGCGACATATTTTGCGCCGGCGCTGGCCCTGCTCGCGGTGATTGGCATCGTCTACGGTGCGCTCGTGGCGATGGTCCAGCCGGACATGAAGAAGCTGGTGGCGTATTCGTCGGTGAGCCACCTCGGTTTCGTTGTGCTCGGTATCTGCGCCATGAACGCCCAGGGCGTACAGGGGGCGGTGTATCAGATGCTCGCGCACGGTGTGAGCACGGGAGGCCTCTTTCTCATCGTAGGCATGCTCTCGGACCGCCGCCACACGCGCCTCATTTCCGCATTCGGCGGCTTGAAGGCGCCGATGCCACGCTTGACGGCCGCGTTTCTCATCATCACACTGGCGTCGATTGGCCTGCCGGGCCTGAATGGCTTCGTGGGTGAGTTCCTGATCATGGTTGGGGCATTCCGCTGGTATCCCCAGATGGTCGTCGTGGCTGGTCTCGGGGTCATCCTCTCGGCGGTCTACATGCTCTGGATGTTCCAGCGCGTCTTCTTCGGAGACGTCGTGCACGAGGAGAACGCCGGGCTGGCCGATCTGCAACCGCGGGAATGGGCGGCCGTACTGCCGTTGCTGGCGGCGGCGCTGGTCATGGGGATCTTCCCGACACTGTTCCTGAGGCCGACGGAAGCCTCCGTGAACAGGCTCGTCCAGCGCGTGCAGGTCAGTCAGACGCTGCGCGCCGGCAACGTTGATGTGCCCTAGCCATGCTTGATTCGAATCTTCACGCCATCGTTCCGCTCCTGTGCGTGATTCTGTCGGCACTGGCCGTCATGGCCGCCGAGGCGTTTCGTTCGCCTGGCGAGGACATGCCGCTCGGTGGGCTCGGCCTGGTAGGCCTGATCGGCGCGGG
Organism: Acidobacteriota bacterium; assembly: GCA_013140775.1. Lineage (GTDB taxonomy): Bacteria > Acidobacteriota > Vicinamibacteria > Vicinamibacterales > UBA2999 > JABFSA01. Next base: position 63,054 of record JABFSA010000005.1, read on the forward strand.
TGCATCAGCGGTCGCTCTCTGGGGACGCAATGCCTCGAGCTTCAACGTCATCGTCGCCGATAACTTCAGCCTCTTCATCACGCTGCTTCTCGTCGTCGTCGGCGTGCTGACCATCATGTTCTCCGGTCCGGTGGTGGCCCGTGACGGGTTGCCCAAAGGCGAGTACTACGCGCTCCTGCTGTTTTCAATTGCGGGAATGATCATGATGGCGATGGCCAACGATCTGCTGGTCGTCTTCATCGCCCTGGAGATCCTCTCGCTCGCGGTGTACGTGCTGACAGGCATTCGCAGGGACGACGCGCGGGCAACGGAAGCCGCGTTCAAGTACTTCCTGCTCGGCGCGTTCTCGAGCGCATTCTTTCTTTACGGGATCGCGTTCACCTTCGGTCTGTCGGGCAGCACCCGGCTCGATCGTGTCGGCGCCTTCCTCGCGGCACAGTCGATGAGTGACAACCCGCTCATCCTGGTGGCCATCGGCCTGCTCCTCGTGGGTTTTGCATTCAAGATCTCGGCAGTGCCGTTCCATATGTGGACGCCTGACGCCTACGAAGGCGCGCCTGCGGTCGTCACCGGCTTCATGTCCACGGGCGTCAAGGCCGCGGCGTTTGCGGCGTTCACCCGCGTGTTCCTCTCGACGTTCGAGCCCTTCACGGGTGACTGGGCGCCGATGGTCTGGGCGCTCGCCGTCGTCACGATGATCCTGGGGACCGTGGTCGGCGTTGCTCAGAGCAACCTGAAGCGGATGCTGGCGTACTCGAGCATCGCGCACGGCGGATATTTGCTCGTCGGCCTGGTCTCGGCGAACGACATTGGCAAGGCGGCGATTCTTTTCTATCTGCTCGCCTATGCGGTCACCAACGTGGCCGCGTTCGGCGTCATCGCACTGCTCGGCACGAAGGATCGGCCCAACGATGAGCTGCGGGACTTTGCCGGTCTGTGGCATACGCGTCCGGCACTAGCTGCGCTCATGACCGTGTGCCTGCTGTCGCTCGGAGGCTTGCCGCCCACCGCCGGGTTCATCGGCAAGTGGTATGTGTTCAGCGCAGCGGTGAGCGCCGGTTATTACGACCTGGCGATCATTGGCGTCTTGACGAGCGTCATCTCGGTCTTCTTTTACCTGCGCGTCGTGGTGATGATGTACATGGTCGAGCGCGATGCCGCGTTGACCCCGCCAGTGAAGATTGCCGGCCTCGGAATGGCCGCCCTTGTTGCCTCCATCGTCGCGATCTTCTACCTCGGCATTCTCCCGAGCCGGGTGCTGACCTTCGCGTCCCAGTCGATTTCCACCATCTTCTGACCGAGCGCAGGCTCTCGATCAGTATCTCGGTGTCTGCATACAGATTCCCCGCCGCTCCGGTGCTGTGGCTGCGTGTGTCAGAATATGCACGTGGCCGACACGCCGGACAGCGTCGAGCAGGACGTGGATCTGCTCGAAGCCGGGTTGAGGCGCCTCGAGGCGGAGTACAACATGTACTTCGCCGGACGGCTGCCGCGACCGCCGCTCGAGACGCGCGCGCAGGTCACCGCGATCGTCAGACGCATCGACAACACGCACATCACCAACTACGGCCTTCGATTTCGTTTTACGACGCTGCAGACGCGGTTCGCGAAGTTTGTGAACCTGTGGGATCGCGGGCTCCGCGCGAAGGAAGAAGGACGCTCGGGTCCCTTCGTGCAGTCACGGCAGGAGACGGAGCGTCCGAAGGATCAGGCCAAAGAGCGGTCGAAGCAGCCGGATCGCGTGGTGAGCACCGCCACCTTCAGCGATCCCGTGCGGGAACTCGAGCGCGTGCAGAACCTCTACGAGAAGCTGGCGGAGGCGCGGCAGGCAGCCGGGCAGGAAGCCATTCCATTTCCCAAGTTCGCGGAGATGGTGAAGTCCCAGGTCGGTGCGCTCAAAGCCAAGGGCAGCAACGAAGTCGCGTTCCGGATTGCGGTGAAGGACGGGAAGGTCGCGCTCACCGCCCGTGGGGTGTCGGGCAGTGGCACGAGGCCGAAGGAGTGACAGGCGGTCCCCCGGCTGGGGGTTCGCCCGGCGCCGGGATTGGGCGCCGGGCAGGTCGTGCGGTGGTTCAGCTAAGGCTTGCTGACGTTCCCTGCTTGGGGTCCCTTGGGGCCATCGACGATCTCGAATTCAACCGCCTGGCCTTCCTCGAGAGAGCGGAACCCGTTGCCACTGATCGCGGAGTAGTGGACGAAGACGTCGCTGCCGCCCTCGCGCTCGATGAAACCGTAGCCCTTGGCGTTGTTGAACCACTTGACCTTGCCTGTAATACGCATCGTTCTTCTTCCCTGCTTGCTCTGACACTGAGCTTCGAGACACAAAAAAAGACCGCGAGTACTTCGCGGCCTCGACTCCGACGTTGAGGGAACGCCCCTAAACGCAGCGCTATCCTAAGCGTGCCCCCAAAGACCTGTCAAGCCAACCTATGCCAAGAGCGTTACTGAGCGTTTCTGACAAATCTGGACTGGTTCCGTTCGCCTCCGCGCTCGCCACGCGCGGGTTCGAGCTCGTGTCCACCGGGGGTACCGCAAAGGCATTGCAGCAGGCGGGACTGACGGTTATCGGCATTTCCGACGTCACCGGGTTCCCCGAGATGATGGACGGCCGCGTGAAGACGCTGCATCCACTCGTCCATGGCGGCATCCTGGCGAGACGCGGCCGGCCCGACGACCTGGCGTCCGCCTCGGCGCATCAGATCACCTTGATCGACCTCGTCGTGGTGAACCTGTATCCATTCGTGAAAGCCGCGTCGAATGCGGCCACGCCGTTCGACGCGCTGATCGAAGAGATCGATATCGGCGGCCCGAGCCTTGTGCGCGCGGCAGCGAAGAACTTCGAGGACGTGCTGGTCGTGGTGTCGCCTGGCGACTACGAAGCGGTGATCGAACAGCTGGATCAAGAGGGCGGCGCGTCGCGCGAGTTCCGGTTCGATCTTGCGCGTAAGGCGTTTGAACACACGGGCCGGTACGACACCGCGATTGCTTCCACGCTTGCGACGGTGACCGCTGGTCCCGACGGGTTCAGCAGAGGTGCGCCGGAGTTGCTGCCAGCGGGTCTCTCGCTCGACCTTCGAAAGGTTCGCGATCTCCGGTACGGCGAGAATCCGCATCAGCGCGCCGCACTCTACGAAGCGCGCGGCGTGGGGCAGGGCTTCACCGTGCTGCAGGGGAAAGAGCTGTCGTACACGAACCTGCTGGACCTCGACGCGGCGGCACGTATCGTCGCTGAATTCCAGGAACCCGCCGCCACCGTGATCAAGCACACCAACCCGTGTGGCGCCGCCACCGGGACGGGAGCCGCGGACGCATACGTGCGTGCGCGCGAGGCCGATGCACGTGCGGCCTTCGGGGGAATTGTCGGGCTCAACCGTCCCATTGACGCGGACACCGCGCGCGCGATTGTCTCGACCTTTATCGAGGCGGTGGTCGCGCCAGAGGTACATGAAGAGGCGCGCCCGATTCTCGCCACCAAACCGAATCTGCGAGTGGTGGTTCCCGCAACACCGCTGATGACCTCGGCTTCAGACAGCTCGGACTCGGTTGAGATTCGATCGATTGTCGGGGGAGTGCTCGTGCAGGTGCGCGACGTGGTTCGCGAAGCGCACATCGGCTGGCCCGTGGACGGACTTCAAGTCGTATCCAAACGACAACCCACGGAATCTGAGTGGCAGGCGTTGCGTTTTGCCTGGCGCATCTGCGCGCACGTCAAGTCCAATACCGTGATCTTTACGGCTGCCGATCGGACGCTGGCTATCGGTGCTGGACAGATGAGCCGTGTGGATGCGGTGCAGGTTGCGCGGATGAAAGCCGAAGCCGCGGGCACCGGGTTCCTTCAAGGTTCGGTGGCCGCCTCCGATGCCTTTTTCCCCTTTCGCGACGGCCTCGATGCCGTGGCCCAAGCTGGCGCGACGGCGGTGGTGCATCCAGGAGGATCGGTGCGCGATCAGGAAGTCATCGCCGCTGCTGATGAGCACGGGCTCGCGATGGTGTTCACCGGCCGACGGCACTTCCGCCACTGATAGGGTGTGGCGATCGAAGGTAGAATCGGCGTCTTCGGCAACCGATGGAGTCTGGAGGCGGAAGCATCATGAGCAAGACATCCTTTGTCACGATTCCGGCGATCGTACTGGCAGCTACGCTCGGCGCGAGCGTGCAGATTCAGGGCCAGGCGCCAGCACCCGCTGCCCCGCCGATGGCAATCAAGCAGGTCAAACCCGGTCTGTACATGGTGACGGGAGGCGGCGGAAACAGCACGGTCCGCGTCACCGATCAAGGTGTCATCCTCGTGGACACGAAGAACCTTGGCGACGCACCGTTCAACGATCTCGTCGCACAGATCAAGACGGTGACGCCGCAACCCGTCAAGCACGTCTTTGTCACGCACGTGCACCAGGACCACTCGGGCAACATCGGCCGCTTCATCAAAGCCGGTGCGGACGTGATCACATATGAAGGCCTGAAGCGGAATCTCGAGACGGGTGGCGCGGACGGCAAAGGGTACTCGGCTCCGGCGGGCAAGCCCGATGCGCCGAACGTCACGTTCGCACGAGACAGGGAAGTGAGGCTGGGGAACGCGACCGTGAAGGCGTATCACTTCGCGAACGCCCACACGAGTGGCGACGCCGTGGTCCACTTTGCGGATCTGCGGGTCATCGCCTTCGGCGACGAACTTGTCGCCGCGACCCCTAACTGCGATCTCCCGAACGGTGGCAGCGTGCTCACATATCCGCGAGCGATTGCCGATGCCTTGAAGCTCGACTGGGACATGGCGATCCCCGGCCATGGCGATAACCCGATGCCGCGCGCCGAAGTCGAGGCATATCAGCGGAAGTGGCAGGCCTTCACGAACAAGGCGCTCGAACTCCGCAAGAAGGGCGTGGCCAAGGAACAGATCCGCCAGCAGATCCAGGCTGAGCTCCCGGAGCTCACTCCATGGATGACGACAGGCGTCATCAACGACATGCGGCTCGACGCCTTTTACGCGGAACTCACGAACGCGACCAAGTAGCGATGACTCTGCAGGCTGGCCGGCGGCTCGTCGCCTGGGTGGCCCTCATCGCGGGGCTTGGTGCGGCGGTCGCCGGTCAGCAGGTATCGCCGTCGCCGGACGACCCTGTGAAGACGCTGGTGGGGCGTCTCGATCTGGAGCGGTACAAAGCCACGATCAAGAGCCTCACCCAGTTCGGAGATCGACGGCATGGCACTGCCCGCAATCGTACCGCCGTGGACTGGATCGAGGCGCAACTGAAGAGTTACGGCTGCGCCACGGAACGCCTGACGTACGAACAACCCCCGCCCGCTCCCGCACCCGCGCCGGCCGCATCACCGGTCCCGCGACCCAATCCCGTCATTGCGAGCGGTGAGATCCGTTCTGGCGTCGGCGGATCCCGATATCGAGGCACCACGCGTCCGACGGGCGTGAACAACGATCCGAACGCGCAGCCCACTGCGGCGCTCCGGGCCCTGAATACCGAACAGGGCGCACCCGGTCCTCGCGAACAGGTCTACTGCACGAAGATCGGTGTCACCAATCCCGACGAGATGTACATCGTCGGCGCCCATATGGATGGCATCGGGTGGGGCGAGGCTGCCAACGACAACGCGTCGGGTACTGCGCTGGTGATGGAATTGGCTCGCATTCTCAACACGCCCGGCGTGCAGACCGCGCGATCGATCCGCTTCGCACTGTGGAACAGCGAGGAAGGCGGGTTGAACGGTGCGCGTGCGTACGTCGAGCAACGCGCCGGTCTGCAGGGTCGCGAGAATCCGGTGGGATCGCGGCGATATCCCGAACCGCGGTGGATTGCGATGATTCAGCACGACATGATGCTGTGGGACCACGGCATGCCGCGCGCGGACGGGACGCTCAGCCCCGAGCAGCGGCCCGAGGCCGACGTCAACATCGAATTCCAATCCACGGCAGAGCGGGCCGACGAAGCGATGTCGCTGGCTTTCTTCTTTCGCGACGCGAACGAGAAGTACGCGAGCGACTATCCGGCCGCGGTCGGGTCTCACATGACCAACACGGACTCGACGCCTTTCATGGACTTCGTGCCGGCCATCAGCTTGCGCGAGAACGAGCGCGGCATGCACACGGGCGCGGGGTGGAACCCGCACTGGCACCAGCCGACCGACCTCTACGCAACCTTCTCGGACAAGGACTTCCTTCTGGGGCTCAACGCGGCGCAGACAACGCTCGGCGCCGTAGCGCAGCTCGCAGGAATCACGCTCGCTCGATAACAGCCTGAAGAAGCTCCGCGGGCGTCACGACGGCAGGTCCAAATTTCCCGACAGCAATCCCGGCCGCCTCGTTCGCCAGGCGCGCGCCTTCTGCTGGTGTTGCGCCGGCCGCCAGTGCAAGCGCCATCGTCGCGATGACGGTGTCGCCCGCGCCCGTCACGTCGGCGACCTCTCGAGCTGAAGCGGGCAGCGCGTCTTCGATATCTCGGCCGAGCAGCCACATGCCCTGGTCTCCGCGGGTCATCAGCACCGAGTCGCAGCGCGCGCGTTCGTGAAATGCTCGAGCGGCCGATTGTGCGTCAGCGTCCGTGCGCACACGCATATTGGTGGCGATCTCCGCCTCGTGATGATTCGGCGTCACCATGGTGGCGCCAGCATACGAGTCGATATGGGGAATCTTCGGATCGACGAGCACCGGAATACCACGTTCGCGAGCGACCGCAATCGCCGATTGCGCGACGCGTTCGGTCACGCATCCCTTGAGATAGTCCGAAATCACGATCGCTGACGCGTCGGACGCGCACTGCTGCAGTGCCGACACGACACGTTGTTCGACGTCTGCCGCAATCTCGCGGTCCATCTCGTAATCGACTCTGGCGACCTGCTGGTTGCGCTCCGTGACGATGCGCATCTTGGTCGTCGTGGGCCTGGCTGCGTCACCAATCAGCGCGGGCGTGATGCCTGCGCTGCGGCACGCCACCGTGAGGGCGGTCGCGGTGTCGTCCTGCCCGGTCACGCCGATGAGCGTCGCGCGGCCCCCGAGAGACGTCACGTTGTGAGCCACGTTGGCGGCGCCTCCGATGCGATGACTCTCGTGATCGAACATCACGACCGGAACCGGGGCCTCAGGCGAGATTCGTGTGACACGCCCGGCAAGAAACTTGTCGAGCATGACGTCGCCGACCACCAGGATGTGCGCGCGCTCGAAACCGGCGACGATGGCTCGCGCCCGTTCAGGGGCGAGCGGAGGAAGCATCGTCCTGGCGGGCCGCCGCAAAGGGCAGGGTGATCAACACGAGGAACAGCATCAGGAATTCTGAGTCGCCGAAGTTGTACTCGAAAAGTCCCGCGGCCAGCATGCCCGCCATGGCGGCAAGCGCCGTGGTCGTGAGGACCCGCTCGCGCTGTTGCCGGAACATGCGCCAGAGCGCCAGGACCGTCGCGCCGACGAACCACAGCCAGACAGCAAGGGCCGGAAGACCTCGCTCAGCCGCAATCTGCAGGGGCACGTTGTGCAGGTGCGGGTTGACCTGGTTCACCGCGTAGTCGGGCCGGTACTCCTCGTACACCCGCGGCACCATATTCGGTCCCACGCCTGTGAGCGGACGATCGGCGACGATGCGCGCGCCGATTTCGATCATGGCGAATCGATCCTGATTGGCGGGATCCTGGGCGTTGAACGTCGAGGTCAGACGGTTGGCGAGCCCGTCAGGCGCGATGACGAAGAGCGCGGCAAGAATGGCCGGCAGCAATGCCGCGAGCCTGAAATCCTTGAGGATGAACAGGAGCCCCACGGCGAAGCAGGTGCCGATCCACGCGTTTCTGGTGAAGGTGAGCGCCAGGGCCACCACAAGCGCCGGCATGACGAGCGCGGGCCAGATGCGATCGCGCGCGCCGAACAGGAGCCGCGCGGCGGCGGTCGTCGTGACGAGCATCAACGCGCCCGAGTACGTCATGTAGTGCGTGAGCGCGCCCTGTGGGCGCTGCCCCAGGTTGTCGTAGTGCAGCACGCCGTACTGCAGAATCCCGACGAGTGCACTGGCGGCTCCGACCGTGATGACCACTTCTGCCACGGACGTTGCCCGCGGTCCTCTGGCAATGTCGTAGACGACGGGAACGATCGCGAGCAGCAGCAGCTGCTTGTCGTCGATGAAGCTGGTGGCAGGATCGACGGAGAAGGCAGATGAGACGAGCGTCAGGATTCCGTACGCGAGCAGCGACAGGAAGAAAGGTGGCGCCGACGGGCGCGTTCGATCCTGGATGCGCATCACCACCCAGGAGACGAGCAGTGCAGCGAGGAGGATCTGTGCAAGCGCGATTGACAGTTGGAGCGCGGCCACGAATCCGAGCAGCAACCCCATCGTCAGACGATCGAGGGCGTGCGCGGGATGCGGTTCGGTCACGCTGATCGTTGCGCTGTTCATGCATGCACCGCCTTCAAAGCTCGCTCTGCAGCGGCGACGACCCGTCCCGGGTCGATCCGGGTGAGGCATCGGAAGTCGCCGGGTACGCACGTCCGCTGGTGACAGGGCCGGCAGGGCAGGGGCCCTCCGTCAACCGCCTCGGCAAACAACCGCGAATCCCGCCAGGGCATGGATCGTTCGGCGAGAGTCGGACCAAAAAGCGCCACGATGGGAACCGAGGTTGTCGCTGCGACGTGCAACGGGCCGCTGTCGCCCCCAATGTACACCGCCGCGCGGGCGGCAAGCGACCGAAGTTCACGGATGTCGTAGTCGTCCGTCATGACAGCGGACCCGTCGGGGCCCGAGCCGCGCGCGCGTCTGGCTGACAATCGCGCGGGCCGCGCGGCTCGGCCCCGACG
>JABFSA010000099.1 GCA_013140775.1 Acidobacteriota bacterium
ATCCGGGATGGGCAGTCGTCCAGGAACAGCTGCACGACTTCACCAATCAGCGCGTCGTCGTCGCCGAGCTGGCGTCGCATCTCATCGACGTTGAACGGAGCTGCAGTCGCCACGAGTCCTTTGCCCTGCATGTCTCTCTTTCCCCTTCTCGATCGGCGGAGACTTTGCCTCCACCCCCGGGTCCGGGCGCCCGTACACAGGCCCGGCTCCCATGAACAATCGGCAACCGGGCACAGGGCTTGAATTGGATGCGGCAGAGCCCCTGGGGGGCAATACTGAGAATTGCCTGAATCGGGAGGAATAAACGGCGTCAGGCCGCAGTTCGGAGGTCGGCGACAACCCGGTTCCTGCCGGCCGCCTTGGCTCGATAAAGCGCTTCGTCGGCTGTCTTCAGAAGATGCTCGGCCTCAGCCATGTCCCAGGTTGTGACCACGCCGACGCTCGTGGTCATCGTGAGACGACCCGATGGCACCTCGAACGGCTCGGACGCAATGCAGTGGCGGAACTCTTCGGCGATCGAAACGGCTTGCTTGAGGTCGCTGCCCGGAAGAGCCACGACGAACTCCTCACCGCCATACCGGCCGACGACGTCGGTGGCCCGGACTCGACGGCGGAGACGACGGGCTGCTTCGCGCAGCACTGCATCTCCAGCCAGATGCCCGTGCTGGTCGTTGACCTGCTTGAAGTGGTCCAGGTCCACCATGAGAATACCGAGCGACAGCTGCTGTCGTTTCGCACGCGAGACTTCCTTCTCGAAGATCTCAAAGAACGCCCGGCGGTTGAGAAGTCCTGTCAGCGAGTCGTGCATGGCCGCGGCTCGCAGTTGCTCGTGAAGCCTGACGATGCGAACACCCGTGCGGATACGCGCGTGCAATTCGTGAAGGCTGAACGGCTTGGTGATGTAGTCGTCTGCGCCAGCGTCGAAGCCCGCCACGATGTCCTCTTCGCGATCGAGCGAGGTCAGCAGGATGACGTAGGTGTAGTCTCGGTCGGCCGTGGCACGGATGCTCCTGCAGACATCGAGGCCATCAACGTGCGGCATCATCCAGTCGAGGATGGCTATCCCCGGCCGGTCGGGCTTCTGCATCTCGTGAAGCGCTTCCGCGCCGTCTCCGGCCGTCGTCACCTTGTATCCCCAGCGCTGCAGGGTGGACTGCAGCCGGAGACGCGAGACGGGCTCGTCCTCGGCAATCAGAATCTTCACGGCGCCGGGCGCCGATGGGTCAACTTCCGCTGGTGCCATTTACTGTGCAGGGATTTGGAGTCCTCACAATCCCAATGAACGGGAATCGGCCAGCACCGCGAGAAATTGAACAGTGAAGCTCCAGCGTCCCCGGCCGATTGCAGCACAAGGGGGCCGGCTTGCGCTGCGTATCTGTTTCCAGGGTTTCACACCCGCTTGGTGTCGTACGCGTGGCCGCACGCGTGGTTTTCGCCTTTTGTCTGCTGCAGGGTCAAACGCTGACGGCCCAGACCCCACAACCTCTCGACCTGGCGGCGCTGAGTCTCGAGCAGTTGATGACCATCGAGACAACCGCCGGCAAGAAGATTCAGGCTCTGGGTGACGTACCGGCAGCCGTCTTCGTGATCTCCGGTGAGGAGATCCGACGCGGCGGCTATCGCAGCCTTCCCGAAGCGCTTCGTCTGGCGCCAGGGGTGCAAGTGGCCCAGATCAACGCCAACCAGTGGGCCATCTCGATTCGGGGGTTCAACGCGCCCTACTCGAACAAGCTGCTCGTGCTGCTCGATGGACGTGTCGTGTACACCCCTGCCTTTGGCGGTGTGATGTGGGACTCGCAGGACCTGCTGATCGAAGACGTCGAGCGAATCGAAGTGATTCGGGGGCCCGGGGGCACGCTGTGGGGTGAGAACGCCGTGAACGGCGTGATCAACGTCATCACGAAATCTGCGGCCCAGACCACAGGGGCCTTCGCCGAAGCCGGAGTCGAGAGCGTGGATGGCGGCTTCGTCGGTACGCGATACGGCGGGGCCATAGGAGACGACGGCGGCTATCGGATCTACGCGAAATATTTTCAGCGCGGCTATGAGCCTGGTGCCCTGACCGGCCGCGAAGAATGGGACCAGGCCAGGGGTGGCTTCAGGGCGGACTGGGGCGCCTCGTCTGACGACACCTTCTCAATCCAGGGTAGCGGCTACTCCGGGAGTTCTACGCTCAACGGAAGGGACGTGTCACTTGTTGCGCCGTTCCTGCGACTGGTGCCACACGCCAACGAAGTGGACGGTGGAAACGTTCAGGCGCAGTGGGTTCGTCGCCTTGCTGGTGGAGCAGACACGCAACTGCGTGCCGATCTCGAGCGGAACTCGCGCAGCAGCATGTACTTCGCCGAGCGCCGGACGACGGCTACGCTCGACTTCCAGCATCACCCTCGACCGTACCGCAGGAACGACCTTGTCTGGGGCGCCGCATACACAACGTCTGCCGATCGAATGAACGGGAGTTTCCGGCTGATGTTCTCGCCCGAAGAGGAAACACTTCGCGTCGCGAGCGGATTCATCCAGGATGAGATCGCCCTTGTCCCTCGCCGGCTGCGTCTCGTTGCGGGGACCAAGATTCTTCACAACACCTATACCGGGTGGGAGCAGCAACCGAACGGGCGCGTGCTGTGGACACCCGGAGAGGACCGCTCTCTCTGGTTCGCGGTGTCTCGTGCCGTTCGACTGCCGACCCGCGTCGAGGAAAGCGTCCGCCTGAATATCGCGGCGCAGCCGATCCCGGTTCCACCAGGAGTAGCGCTCGTGCGCATCGAGGGAACACAAGGGATCGGTGCTGAACGGGCAACCGCCGTCGAGCTCGGGTATCGGATGCAGGTGACGGCGCCGTGGTTCGTGGACATGGCCGTGTACCGAAATGCCTACAGCCGGCTCAGCATGTCCGCGCTGCAGGGCGCGCCATTTCTCGAAGTGAATCCTGGCCCGCCGCACCTCGTGCAGCAGGTGAGCTACAGCGCGACCGGGTCAGGGCGCTCCGAAGGAGCGGAGATCTTTACTCGCTGGCAGGCGGCCGGCGCGTGGCGTCTCAGCGGGAACTACTCGTGGTTCCGGATGCGTGTCTCGCCGCTGAACATGCTCAACGGCAATCTGAATCCTGGCCTCAATCCGTCGCACCAGGCTCGTGCGCAGGCCTCATTCGATTTCCCGCATCGTGTGCAGTGGGACCTCGGTCTGTCGCACACGTCACGCCTGCAGGCGACCGGCGTGCCCGCATACACGAAGCTGGAGACTCGGCTCGCCTGGCGGCCACGTGGGCCGCTCGAAGTGGAGCTTGCGGCGCAGAACCTCCTGGACGACTCGCACGTCGAGTGGCTGCCGGTCGGCGGCGGCGCATTGTACGAGAACGTCGAGATCCCACGAAGCATCGTGCTTCGTGTCTCGTGGCGCAGGTGACGAAGGACGCTGATGCTACCGCTGCGCACGGCAACCATCGTCTTGCTTCTTGCGGCCTGTCCCGTGCTTGCCCAGGCGATCTCTGATCCGCAGTTGAAGGCGGCATATCTGATCAACTTCGCGAAGCTCGCGACCTGGCCCAACCTCGGACCATCGGATCCAATCACGTTCTGTACGACAGGCGACGACGAGCTGGCGGCGGTGATGACGGCGATGATTCCCGGGCAGCGGGTCAACGGTCACACGCTGGTGGTGTCTCAACCCAGGCCGGAGTCGGGATGGGCGTCGTGCCAGTTGCTGTTCGTGGGTCGCGCAGGCTCTGGCGTGGCGACTCGTCCGCTTGGTGCGACGCCGGACACGTTACTCACCGTCAGCGATGAAAAGGGTTTTGCCTCCAACGGAGGAATGATCGAGTTCTTCACGGAGGGCGCGCGTCTTCGCTTTGCAGTGAATCTGGGCCAGGTGGACAAGTCGCGGGTGGTGCTCAGCTCCCACCTCCTGCAGCTGGCGCGAATCGTGGGAGACAGCCGTGCTCGCTAAGGTCAGCCACTGGGTCAGTCGTCAGCCGCTCGCCCGGAAGCTGACGCTCTCCGTGCTCGTGACGAGCGCCCTGACCCTCGCGCTCGCTTGTACGGCCTTTGCTATCTACGACTACCAGATGTCTCGTGCGTCGATGGTGGGCGAGGTCACCACGGCGGCTGATATTGCTGCCGACAACAGCGTGTCACCCCTGCTCTTCACGGATGTCGAGGCTGCCGAGCGCACGCTCGCGACGCTGTCGCACAATCGGATGATCGTCGGGGCCCATTTGTTTCTGCCGAACGGGACGCGCTTTGCTTCGTGGCAGCGAAATGGCCAGGAGTCAGCAGACGTGTCGATGCCTCGTGCGATCGACGTGGATTTCACGCCGACGTCGTTGACTGTCCAGCGGCCGGTCCTGCTCAAGTCCGAACGCGTCGGCACCGTGATGGTCGAGGCAGACGCGTGGTGGTTGTGGGCGCGCCTGGGCCGATTTGCCGTGCTCGTTATCATCGTTCTGGCGGGCACTGTCTGGATCGCAGTGGCGTTTTCGCGCAAAGCGGCGCATGTGGTCTGCGACCCGATTCAGAATCTCATCGGGGTGACGCGCGAAATCCTGGCTACTCGCAACTATGCAGGCCGGGCAGAACGAACGACCTCGGACGAAGTGGGCGAGCTGGTCGATTCGTTCAACCTGATGCTCGCCAAGATTCATCGGCGGGACGAAGCCCTGCTGGCCCAGAAGCGTTCGCTCGAGGACACGGTTGAGCAGCGGACATTTGAGCTGCGTCAGTCGAACCTCGAGCTCGTGGCGGCCAGAGACGTGGCCCTTGATGCCAGCCGCGCGAAGAGCGAATTCCTCGCCAATATGAGCCACGAACTGCGCACACCGATGAACGGCATCATCGGTATGGCGGACCTGACGCTCGACTCACCCCTGTCGGCAGAACAGCGAGAGTACGTGTCGATCGTGCGTTCGTCGGCCCAGATGCTCCTGGGCCTCGTGAATGACATCCTCGACTTCTCGAAGATCGAATCGCGAAGGCTCCAGATGGAAAGCATCCCCTTCTCGATCTACGACACGGTGGCGACTGTTGTGCGTCTGGTTGGTATTCAGGCCCGTGAGAAGGGTCTGCAGGTCGTGCCCCTCATTCACCCGAACGTCCCGGCCTCCATCCTGGGCGACCCGGTCCGGCTCCAGCAGATTTTGTTCAACCTGGTCGGCAACGCCGTCAAGTTCACCGAACGGGGATCGGTGACAGTGGAGGTCCGGCTTCTGGTTCAAGAGGGCAACCGGGCAGAGCTCGACTTTCGTGTCAGGGATACCGGAATTGGCATACCTGCCGACAAGCACAAGAGCATCTTCAACCCCTTCGAGCAGGCGGACGGTTCGACGACGCGCCGTTACGGTGGTACCGGTCTGGGCCTGGCGATTGCATCCTCGCTTGTCGGGATGATGGGCGGCGAACTCGCAGTGGAGAGTGAATGCGGCGTGGGATCGACATTCCATTTCTCCTTCTGGACCGATGTTGCCGACGCAACGGCTCCGGTGGCCGCCTGTGTCGAGACAGTCGAAAGTGTCGTGCCGGCGACGGCTCCCGCGACGCCGGCCCGCGTGCTGCTCGTTGAAGACAACGTGGTCAATCAGCGCGTGGCTACAACGCTCCTCGAGCGTCGAGGACACCACGTCACGCTGGCACAGAACGGCCTGGAGGCGTTGTCTGCCCTCGAGCACGACAGTTTCGACCTGGTGTTGATGGATTTGCAGATGCCGGTGATGGACGGGCTGGAGGCCACCGCAGAGATTCGCACGCGGGACCGTGTCACGGGTACCCACACGCGTGTCATCGCGATGACTGCGGATGCGATGGCTGGAGACGGCGACTGGTGTCGGCGCACCGGCATGGACGACTACCTGGCAAAGCCAGTCAACAGCGACAAGCTGTTCGCGATTGTCGAACGGCCTGTTCTGACCGCGAGTTCTCGATCGTGAAGTCTGAAGCACGTCGGACTTCCTTGGGTGTCCGGCGGTAGCCGGACGAGCGTCGGTTTCGGAGGCTAAGGCGAACGTGCAGGTGCTCTTGTGCGAGGATGACGCCGCAACCCGGCTGGTGACGAGTCGTGTCTTGAAGACACATCTCGGCTGCACCGTCATGGAATGCAAGGACGGCGCGGAAGCCCTGGAGCGCCTCGAGTCCGAGCGCTTCGACCTGCTGGTGCTCGATCTCGAGATGCCCGTGCTCGGGGGCGAAGAGGTGCTCGAGGTGATTCGCGCCTCCAAACATCTCAACGACCTTCCCGTGCTCGTCGTGTCGTCGGAGCGCCGCTCCGAGGTGATCGCCAGGCTGGTTCGTCTGGGCGTGACCGACTACCTTCTCAAGCCTCTCCACGTTGGCCGCGCCCTGGAGCGCCTCGCGGCGCTCAAGCGAACTCTTCCTGTGCGCCCTGACGACGCGGAGCAGTCCGGAATCGCGTCTGCGGTCAGATCTGACAGCCCGGTCATGATCGTTGACGGCAACCTCGACTACAGGCACTTCTTTGCTTCACAGGTTGGGCAGCATGGATCAGTCATCGAGGCGGATTCAGGCATTGCCGCCGTCACTCGTTTTCAGAGCACATCACCCACGCTGATCTTCGTAGGCAACAACCTGGGCGCCTACGGGGCCGGCCGGCTTCTACCCAAGCTTCGAGCGATGTCCACAAGGCCACTGCTTATCGTGGGAATCGTGGAAGACCTCGAGAGTTCAGTGGCCACCGACAGCGATTTCGACGCGGTCATCGAGCGCACCTGCGACGCCGAGATGTTTCAGGAGCACATCCGGCAGTTCATTCGTCCGAGTGGCCCCTTGAGCCGCCTGAGCAGACGCGTTCCAGGCCTGCTGGATGCTGCAACCGGCGCTGTCAACCAGGTGTTCGGCATGATGATGGATGCCGTAGTGGCTCCGGCCGACACACCTCACGCCAGTCAGGCCTTCGTCGTCGCGCGAATTCCCATCCTCATCGAGGATTGCTTCAGGGCCACAGTCGGCGTACACCTGACGCGTGACCTCGCGGGCGCTCTGGCAGCACGAACGCTGTCGTGCGAACCGGCACAGGTGAGCGACGAGCAGTGCCTCTCGTCCACCGGCGAGCTATCAGGCCTCATCGCCGAACGGATCAACGCGCAGCTGGTTGAAGCGTCACTCGCGACCAGCGTCGGACCTGCCGAGTCCGAAGTCGCGCGGTCGTTCGTGTCACCACCCGAGGATCAGGGCTTTGCTCTCTGGTTCTCAGCGACGGGAGCACCGGGATTGATCGGCGTCTCCATCCACGTCGCGGACGCATAGCGTCTCCAGCACACCGCCTTTTCGTTCTCGTCTCTCAGGTCTCAGTCTCGAGCCTTCGCTCGACGCCTGCGGCATTCAACTGCGCCGTAGTGTTGCCGATTCACTACGGCGATGGACGAGTGCGTCCTTACAGGCTCTCGTGCGCTGGCCGACCGACCGACATGTCGGTGCCCCGACAGGGACCCGAAGTTCGAACAGCAGGAATGTCGAGGTTTTGCGGGAGTGGTGACTGGAATGCCGGTTGCCACCAGTGGAGAGGACTTGTCGGCGGTGCCAGGTGCAAGGGGATGGAGCGCTGTTCATGACTGACAACGAGGACCTGATCAAGGAATTCCTCATCGAGAGCTACGAGAACCTCGACCGGCTCGACCGGGACCTCGTCGAGCTGGAGAAGGATCCGCGCAACCAGGAGCGCCTGGGCAGTATCTTCCGCACGATCCACACCATCAAAGGTACGGTCGGCTTTCTCGGATACACGAAGCTCGAATCCATCGCTCACATCGGCGAAAACCTTCTGAGCCGCATGCGTGACCTCGAGCTGCTGCTCGACGTCGAGATCACCACCGGCCTTCTGCGCATGATCGACGCGATCCGCCGCATTCTGGCGTCTGTTGAAACGACCGGCCAGGAGGGCGACGAGGATCACACCGAGCTGGTCGCCTTGTTGACGCGCTTGAATCAGGGAGGGCGCGTCGACGCACCCGAGCCCCGAGTCTCGAGCCCCGAGTCCCGAGAGGAAGATCGCCGATCAGGCACCGATGACCGCCGCGAAAACGTGGACGAGCGCCGGGCCGGCGTCTCGGATTCATCGCTGCGCGTGGACGTCGTGCTCCTCGACAAGCTTATGAACCTGGTCGGCGAGCTCGTGCTGGCGCGAAATCAGATCCTCCAGTTCACCGCCACGCAGACCGACTCCGGCTTCGTCGGCGCCACGGGCCGGCTCAATCTCGTGACCTCCGAGCTGCAGGAAGGGGTCATGAAGATCCGTAGGCAGCCGATTGGCAACATCTGGAGCAAGTTCCCGCGGATCGTCCGCGACCTGGCCACCTCGTGCGCGAAGCAGGTTCGCATCGAGATGGAAGGCAAGGAGACGGATCTCGACAAGACGATCATCGAGGCCATCAAGGATCCGCTGACCCACGTCGTCAGAAACTGCGTTGACCACGGCGTCGAGTCTCCCGCCGACCGCATCAAGAAGGGCAAGGATCCGGAGGGACTGATTCGCCTGCGCGCTTTCCATGAAAGTGGCCAGATCAGCATCGAGATCAGCGACGACGGCGCCGGGATCGATCCGGCAAAGGTCCGGGGCAAGGCTGTTGAGCGTGGGTTGATGACGGCTGAGCGAGCGTCGGCAATGAGCGACCACGAGGCCATTCGCCTCGTCTTTCTGCCGGGCTTTTCAACCGCCGAAAAGATCACGAACGTGTCCGGCCGTGGCGTAGGGATGGATGTTGTCAAGACGAACATCGAAAAGATTGGCGGTCAGGTAGACATCCAGAGCAAGGCCGGCGAAGGGACGACGCTCAAGATCAAGATTCCGCTCACGCTGACGATCATTCCTCCCCTGATGGTGGCGGGGGCGGGGGGTGATCGATACGCGATTCCACAGGTCAGCCAGGCGGACCAGCGGACACCACTCAGCCAATCCAAAGGAGCGGCCGCGTGACCAGGGCACCTCAAGTACTGCTCGTGGAGGACGACGAGCCGCTTCGTGCAGTCCTCTGTCGTGCGCTCGAACGTGCCGGTTACCGCGCCGTCGCCGCGGCCAGCGGGCATGCCGCACTTGAAGTGATCCAGGAGCCGGCGAACGAAATCGATGCGGTCGTGACCGACATCGTGATGCCGGACATGGAAGGCATCGAGCTCATCATGTCGCTGCGGAGAAGCCATCCAACGCTGCCAGTGGTCGCGATGTCAGGCGGCGGCCGATCCAGTCCGCACGGATACCTGCAGATCGCCCGCGGTGCGGGCGCCGCACGCGTGCTCGCGAAGCCGTTCGAAATCGAGGCGCTGCTCGACGCCGTCAGCTCGCTCGTCGGCGCTCCCGACAGGTCACACTGACGCAGGCGCGGCTGAAGCCGCGCACTACGACTTCAGGTCCGGCTGAAGCCGGACGCTACGTCTGATCACGGTTGGCTACACGGGAGCACGTAGTGTCCAGCTCTAGCTGGACCAGTTCGTGACAAGTCGTAGTGCTCAGCTTTGCCTGGGCCTCAGGCTAGGGCTTGAGACTCACACACCCGAGAGCCTAGGGCCAGCCTAAAGCCTAGAGCCTAAAGCCCAAAGCCCAGGCTAGCCGTACGACTCCCTCTTGATTCTCTTATCCGGGACGCCGATGGTCTGCAGGTTTGCCAAGGCTGTCTCGATGAACCGTGGCTGAGGCACGATCCCCTGCTCTCGCGCGGCCTCGCGATCGAACTTGGAAATCCCAGGCCCGCAGAGATAGACGAGACACGCCTTCGGATCCGGAATCAGTTCGCGAAGGAGCGACGCATCAAGACGTCCCTTTCGCACGGACGGGCCGAACGCCGCCGGGTCCTCTTCCCTCGTGAGGCAGTGCACGACGCGCAACCGATCGGGATTGCTCGCGGCGAGCTTGGAAAGCGTGTCTCGGAAAATGACGTCGCTCCACGTCTTGTTCGAGTAGATGAACGTGTGACGAAGACCCGGATGATGCTCCAGGGCGTACTTGAGGATCGACACGTTCGGCACGCTTCCCGATCCGGCGCACACATGGACCAGATGATCGGTCTGCGAACTCACGTCGTCAGGAAGGGTATACGGACCCGTGAATCCTGTGACGACGAGGCCCATGCCGCGCACCGTGCGCTTGACGAGCAACGGTGAGAGCAGCGGCGGATATTTCGTCAGGTTGGGGACGAAGCGCTCTTCTTTGACCGTAACGGCCAGATAGCGTTCGTGCGGCGCCGAGCACATGGAATACGCACGGGGCGGCTCCGCCTTGCCTTTGAGATGTTCGAGGAACGAGGTGAATCGATCGAGCGCCTCGAACTGATGCGGATCGATCGTCAGAAAGTGTCCGGCCTTGTAGTCAAGCCGGTCGTTACCCGTGAACAGGACGAGCGTCGAGGTGTCAGGTGTTTCGACGATGACGTCGGCGACCATGACCTCGAGCTCCTTGATCCGGCGCGACGGCGCCGTGGAGGTTTCAGTCTGTGAGCTCAAGAAACCGACTTCACCATGTTTTTCCGGCTCGTGCAAGGACCCCATCCGACAGCGCCGTCCATAGTAGACTCCCCGGGACGTATCCCGAATGTCCGGACCCCCGCCTCAACGCAAGAAATTCGATCGTTCCATCATCGAAGGTCCTATTCGCCCAGCGGTCTGGGCCCTTGCGTGGCCCACGATGCTCCAGAACATCATCGCGGGGCTGCAGGGCATCATCGATCACGCGATGGTGGGCCACTTCGTCGGCTACACCGGCAACGCTGCCATTGGCGTCAGCTGGCAAATCATCATCGTCGTCATCGTCTTCTGTACGTCGGTCTTCACCGGGATGGCTGTGCTCGTGGCTCGCTTCGCTGGCGCGAACGAACACGAGAAGGTGAATAAGGTCGTCTATCAGTCGTTTCTTACCGCTGCAGGCATGGCTGTTCTGCTCGGTGCGACCGGGTGGCTCGCCGCACCCACCTTGCTTGATCTCGTCAACGCTGCTCCAGCCGTACATGCGGCCGCGCTGCCGTTTCTCCGCACGATGTTCGTGGGGATCATCGGCATGATGATGTTCTTCATGCTCGGCGGCGCCTTTCGTGCCGCAGGGGATCCCCACACGCCGCTTCGGCTCGGTGTGGCGATGACCATCCTGACGGTTATTTTCAACGTCATTCTTATTCCCGCGTTTGGTGCTGTGGGGGCGGCGTTCGGAACCGTGGCCAGCAGCACGCTCGTGTCGGCATACGGCATCCTCCGGCTGTTCAGGCCGGATTCGGTCATTCACTTCGAGCCGGGAATGGACCGGCGTCCGGATTTCGCTGTGATCCGGTCGCTGTTCAGGTTCGGGCTGCCGACCGGCGTGCAGGGAATCGCGATGAACATCGGCGGCGTGCTGATGTTGCGCTTCATCGGCTCGCTCGAGTACAGCGCGGCCGCGCAGGCGGCGTATACCGTGTGCTACGCGCAGCTCTTCTCGCTGATCACGTGGACGTCCGTCGGGTTGATGGGAGCGGCGGCGACCATTGCAGGCCAGAACCTCGGCGCGGGGAATCCCGACCGCGCGATTGAGGGTGTCAAGGTCGCCTCTCACATCGGGCTCGGCGCGGCGGCGGTTGTCGGCGCGATATTCCTGCTGGTGCCCGGGTATCTGCTGGCCGGCTTCGGCATGAACGACCAGCTGGTGATCGATATCGGGCAGACCCTATTGCGCTACTTGAGCGTCTCCGGGCTCTTCATTACCGTCGCCCTGAGCTACACGGGTGGGCTGCAAGGCACGGGCGACACCCGCAGCCCGCTCTACATTTCGATCCTGTCGCAGGTCGTCGTACCCATCGGGATTTGTACGGTCATTACGAGCACGATAGGCCTCACAGCCAGCTGGGTGTGGACGGCGATTCTCATCGGGCACATGACGCGTTGCGGTCTGAGCGTGATGCGGTTCAACCAGCAGAAATGGCGAGGCATCGTGGTGAACCTCGGGCCGGCGAAGGGCGACGAGACCCAGGAAGCACGGCTCAAAGCAGAAGGCTGAGGCCCACGGTGCAATTCAAAATGCAAAATGCAAAATTCAAGATGATCAGAACTCGCTGGTCGAACGACCGCGCAAAACCTGCGATGACGACCAGGTAGGCCGCTGGCATTTTCTGCGCGGTTCGCTCCGAGCTGCCTTAAGCCGGCAGCCCCTTGTTGTCGTCTTCTGCGGTCTTGGCATGTGGACTCGATCGTGCACATGGGGCAGTGTGGCGACGGAGGCTGGACAGGACATTCGTGATCGGTCCTTTCTTTTTGCTCGCGATATCACCAAGCTCGCCCTGAGCGTGGCCCGCCCCGGAACGCGTCCCGTCACCGACCAACTGATCAAGTCCGGAACGAGCGTCGGCGCAAATCTCGAAGAGGCAAAAGCTGCTTCATCGCGACGTGAGTTCGTTCGTTACCTCGACATCGCCCTCCGAGAGGCGCGCGAAAGTACCTACTGGCTCCGCATTTGCCTCTCGCTTGACCTCGAACCGAAGGTCGAAATCGAACGGCTTCGCAACGAGGGTGACCAGATTGCCCGAATCCTTGGAGCCATTGTCGTGAAGACCAGAATTCGCGGTCTCTAGGCAGGTCCGTTGTTTTGAATTTTGCATTTTGCATTTTGAATTACGCTGATTCCCATGCTTCCTGTGAACGAGCCGAACCTTGCGTATCTTCCAGGTTCGCCTGAGCGTATCGACCTCAAAGCCCGGCTGTCATCAATGGCCGCCGAGCGGATTGATATTCCACTCATCATCGGCGGTCACGAAATTCGGACGGGCGATCTGGCCCAGACGGTGATGCCGCACGATCATCGTCATGTACTTGCCGACTGGCATCGAGGCAAGGCGACGCACGTCGCGCAGGCGATAGCTGCCGCACAGAAGGCTCAGGCGGAGTGGTCGGCTGCCACGCAGGAGCAACGCGCGGCCGTGTTCCTGAAAGCCGCCGATCTTCTGGCCACCACGTGGCGTCCGACTCTGAATTCCGCAACGATGCTTGGACAGTCGAAGACCGTGTTTCAGGCGGAGATCGACGCGGCTTCGGAGCTGATTGATTTCTGGCGATTCAATCCGGCGTTCGCGCACGAGCTGCAGGGTGAACAGCCGATCAGCACGGTCAGCGCCTCGAATCGAATGGACTACCGTCCACTCGAAGGCGTCGTGTACGCCGTTACTCCGTTCAACTTCACGTCGATTGCGGGAAACCTTCCGACCGCGCCGGCCCTGATGGGCAACACGGTCGTCTGGAAGCCCGCGGCAAGCTCGATTCTCAGCAGCTACTACGTGATGCGAATCCTCGAAGAGGCTGGTCTCCCTCCGGGCGTCATCAACTTTGTCCCGGGGGATCCAGTGGAGATCTCAAACCCTCTCCTGGGCTCTCCGGATCTGGCCGGTGTTCACTTCACTGGCAGCACGCAGGTGTTTCAGGGGATGTGGTCGAAAGTGGGCAGCAACATCGGCCGCTACAAGACGTATCCCCGCCTCGTGGGCGAGACCGGCGGCAAGGATTTCATCCTGGCGCACCCGTCTGCCGCGGTGCAGGAGCTGTCGGTCGCCATCGCGCGCGGTGGTTTCGAGTTTCAGGGACAGAAGTGCTCCGCAGCCAGTCGCGTGTACATTCCTCGCTCGATCTGGAACGAGGTACGCGACCGTGTCGTGGCGATGATGCGCGACATGCGGATGGGCGACGTGTCCGACTTCCGCACGTTCATGGGTGCTGTGATCGACGACAAAGCCTTTATGAGAATCAGCAGCTATCTCGATGATGCCCGCCGGCATGCGACGATCGTTCAAGGTGGGACGGCCAGTGACGAACGTGGCTACTTTGTGGAGCCCACGCTCGTCGAGACGACTGACCCGCAGTACAGGCTCATGCGTGAGGAAGTCTTCGGTCCCGTGGTGACGGTCTTCGTCTATGCGGATGAGCAGTGGGACGAGACGCTGCGCCTCGTGGACGGCACGTCTCCCTATGCGTTGACCGGCGCGGTCTTCGCACGCGATCGCGCCGCCGTTGATCAGGCCACAGCCGTTCTGCGCAACGCCGCTGGCAACTTTTATGTGAACGACAAGCCGACCGGCGCGGTGGTGGGACAGCAGCCGTTCGGCGGAGCACGCGGCTCTGGGACGAACGACAAGGCTGGCTCCAAGATAAATCTGCTTCGATGGGTGAGCGCCCGGACGATCAAGGAGACGTTCTCGCCGCCGGTGGACTACACCTACGGCTACATGGTCGAGGAGTAGAGGGCTATGGCGGGCTTGATCGCGGACGTGTCGAAGTGAGTTGACGCCTGTTCGGAGCTCCCCTGTCTACTTTGTGGGCGAACCCGATGCGGTTCCTCGGACGAACTGGTTCGGATGCGATCAATTGCTCAATCACTTCGAACACGATGCGGAAGCGTTCAGCGCTCGTCTTTTCGAGTGCGTCGAGACGGCGAATCAGATCGGCGTGCGATGCGAGCAGGGTGCGAATCCTGACGAAGACCCGCATGATGGCGACGTTCACTTCGGCTGCCCGGTTGCTCTTTAGAACGCTCGAGAGCATGGCTACTCCCTGCTCGGTGAAGGCGAACGGAAGTGATCCACCGAGGCTGCGCCGGCTTGGTATCACATTTTGTGATACCAAGAGTTCGGCCTCCTTCCTGGTCAGTTGAAAGAGGAAATCTTCAGGAAATCGCTTCGGGTTTCGCTTGACCTGCTGGCGAAGTGCGATTGCCTTGACTCGATAGAGCGCAGCGAGATCGCGATCGAGCATGACCTTGTGCCCGCGAATCAGATAGATCTTTCGCTCGATAAGTACAGCCGGGGCGGTTGGCTCGATGCGGGGCATAGGGCGCTTTGATCCACGACCCGTACCACCTGGGCGTGTTTCGCGAGGCAGTGACCGGAGGTGAGCGCAGATGGCCCATCCCTGGCTGGGTAATGTCGGGTGGAAGGAATGCACACGCTCCCGGGAGATCCGCAGAGCAGAAAGTGCGTACTCCGCGGCAGCAGGCAGGGCCGCGTGGAGAGTCCGTTCGGTACGTTCGTGGCAACGTAGCCGGACGCCATGACGATGCTGAAGTTGACCAACGCCCAACGAGCGGTGGTTTTCTGCCACACTCCTTTTGCTCGTGACATTCGACACCTCACGCTACGCGGGATTCGGCGGGCTGCCCGTCATCGTCGTCCTCGACAACGTGCGCAGTCTCTACAACACGGGGGCCTTCTTCCGGACGGCCGATGCATGTGCTGTCGAGAAACTCGTGCTCAGCGGCATCACGCCGAGACCGGATCAGGGCAGGAAGCAGAAGCACGCAATTTCAAAAACCGCACTCGGCGCGGAGGAGTCAGTGAAGTGGGAATACGCGGCTACCACTGAATTGGCGCTGAGGGCGGTCATTGCCGAGGGCTACCACGTTGTCGCGATTGAGACGTCACCGCAGGCGGTCGATCTGTACGGCTGGAAACCGAAGTGGCCGGTGTGTCTGGTGTTCGGCCATGAGACCGAGGGTGTGTCGTCAGAGGTCGCGCCATTCTGCGAGACACACGTACGCATTCCGATGTTCGGTCAGAAGCGCTCGCTCAACGTCGCGACAGCGGCGGGAGTGGTGCTCTACGAATTGCTGCGGAAGTACACCGACCGCGGTCCTTTAGCCACTGGGCCGTCATGAGGCTGTGGGCGGGTCCGGCTGAAGCCGGACACTACGCACCTACAGTTTCTTCTCGACGCACCAGGTGGTCATGCATCGCTGACCCTGCACGTTGGTGGTCTTGATCGGATCGAGGAGTCGGCCTCCCAGTCGATCCGTCCAGTCGATCAGCATCGCCTCATCCACGACGAATCTGACGGACCCATCAGGCAGCGCTGCTCTGGTGCCGGCGACGTTCCCGAGCGTGGCCTCCAGGCCGATCGTCGAGGCCAGGCGAGCCAGCAGGAATCCACCTGGAGCAAGTACACGCCCCAGCTCCTCAACCATCCGCGAGAAGTGGCTTTCGTCTCTGGCGAAATGCAGCACGGCACTGGCGATCACCGCGTCCATGCTGCCGTCGGGCCAGGGCAGCGCATCGATCTCACCGGCGACGAAGTGATCGAGTGGAAGCGCTGGAGCCAGGCGGGCGGCGAGGGCACGTACCTGCGTCACCGCTGTGGCGTCACGATCGACGCCAAAGCAGATGAAGCCATTGCGAAGGAAGTACACAAGGTTGCGGCCTTCGCCGCAGCCGGCGTCGAGCACCCGCCGCCGGTGGTCGAAACGTCCGCGTGCAAGCTGGTCGAACAGGTAGATGTCGATCTCGCCGAAGGCGGAGCGTAACTCGACGCTGGGACGTGTCATGAAGGGTTGGCGGTCCGCCCAGTCGCGCGGCTGAAGCCGCGCACTACTCGAAAAAGTCGAACGCTACTCGATTTTGATCAGATCAACGTCGAAGACGAGCATCCCGCGCGGAGAGCCGGCCTCGCCCTTGTAGGCAAGTTCCTGCGGAATCCAGAAACGGGTTCGCTCGCCCTCGACCATGAGCTGCATGCCCTCGGTCCAGCCCGGGATCACTTCACCGAGCGACAGCGACGCGGCCTTGCCTCGAGCGACCGAGCTGTCGAACACTTTCCCGTCTGTCGTCCAGCCGGTGTAGTGCACGGTGACGCGGTTCCACGCTGCGGGATTCCGGACGCCTATTCCAGGCTTCAAAACCTTGTAGGCCAGACCCGTTGAAGTGCGCATGGCGTCCGCGGGCGCGGCCGCGACTTCAGCCGGTGCGATGTTGGGTGACGAGCGCGTCTCGATCAGCTCGATGTCGAAGACCACCGTTCCTCGAGGCTTGCCCGGTTGGCTCTGATACGCAAGCGTCTCAGGCAGCCAGCAGCGTCGTGTCTCGCCCACCTTCATCAGCGAGACGCACTCACGCCATCCTGCGAGCGAATGGTTCAGCGGAAACATCGATGGTTCACCGCGACCCCGGGAGCTGTCCACAACGGACCCGTCTCGCGCCCAGCCCGTGTAATGGACGGTGATCACGTCGGTCGGTGCGGGTTGCTCGGGTCCGGTTCCGGGTGTGACGACCCGTGAGATGAGACCTGAGGCTGTTTTGGCAGCGTCCGGCGGTGGAGTCGCCACGTCAGCTGGTGCCGCCGGCGCGCCAGCCACGGAGGGCGCCTGCGCCGAAAGCATGGTCGCCGCGAAGGCAACGGCCACTGCCGTCGCCAGGAAAGTCCCCTTCATGTCCTGTTTATGTTAGCCGAGCGCGCGGGCTTTCTCGGAATTCGCGCAGGGTTGCCTCTTTTACGTGGGAAGGCACGAGGGGAAAGGTCCCCAGAATGTGTTCCAGGTCGTTCTCGCTCAGGCCGTACAGGCGCGCGGCAAGTGCCTGCAGCGCCGGATACTCAGGCATGTCTTCTGCCGGAGAGTTGCCGGCGGTGAGCGCGCGGGCCAGTCGAGCGAGCTGGGCGAATGGCGCGGCGGTATTCGGCACGAGAGGCACCGGTAGCCGCGAAACCAGCGCAACCGTGACGTGGGTATTCACCCTCAAACGGACGAGGTAGTTGGCCACGAAGCTGTTCATCAGCGCGCACAGAACGTGTTGGCCGTCGGCGGAAAGCGGTGTCTTCAGGCAGGACAGCGTGTGCGTCGTGACCGCGCGTGCAGGCAGAACAGCGGCGATGAGGGTCAGTTTGTTCGTGGCACTGGCGACGTCACGGAAGCCAAGACGACTACGGCGCGCGATGTCCTTGACCCGAGCGCCTGAACGCAGCTCGTAACGCGATGAGCCGACCGACACTCGGAATGCATCGATCTGCTTTCCCTCGAGCACGGGCCTTGCGTCCGCGCTCCCCGAGTACGCCACGAAGGCGCCGCTGTCGTCAGTAGCATTCAACTCCCTGCCAAATCGCACGTTCCAGCCGTTCTCGGATCCGAGCCACGGAAATCGAGCACTGATCTTCTCGAGGATCGCCAGGTCGCATGCGCTGACGACCTCTGGAATGCCCAGATCGTCCTCGCCAGAAACCCGGGTGAGCAGTGGCTGGGTGAGGACGAGGCGTGCCGAGGCGGAGACTGGTTGTTCAAGATCCTCTGTGCTGGTGATGCCGAACCGGCACGCGGTCGCCAGGGTTGGACGTCCTGTCGTACCTGTGAGCAGTACGAAACGAAGGCTGCGGTGTATTGGGAAGATACCGCGTCGGTTGTCCAATCCCGTGATCGAATCGAGCTCCGCCCGCTCGAAAAGATGCCGCCGCAATGGGGCCGATCCGGCATCGGACAGGATGCCGGATGGAAGGACCAGACCGATGCGACCTCCTGCCCGAATGAGCTGCAACGAGCGTTCGACGAATAGCTGATAGCGATTGGCGTGCGACCGGCTCTCGACGCGATAGACACCTGAGTGACGAGCGAACTCGGTCAGCCGCTTCGCCGCCGCTCGTCCGTCGGCTCGGGTGTCCGCGTCGCCGCTGTCACCACGCACCATGTCCCAAGGCGGATTGCCCACCACCGCGTCGAACCCGGGAACTGGGAGGTCGTTCCCCTCAGCGTCACAGAACACCTCGGGAAAGCTCAGTGGCCAGTGAAGGAACCGGCATCGTGTTGAGAGCGCTGCTGAATGCTCGAGAAATCGACTGCTGATCCGTTCGGGCAGGGTGGTCCGCTTTCCAAGCAGGCGGTCCGAAAGATCACGGAACAGCGCACGAGTCGGCGGCGAATCGTCTTCCCAGAACCAGCACGCGCACCACAAGTCCAGCACGGCTGACCAGCGGCTCAAGGGCGACCCTCCTGCGCTCAGCGCCGCAAGGGTCTTCTCTTTGGCGACCACGATGGCTGCCGAGTCGTCTGGATCGCTCGCGAGCCGAAGACGCGTCTTCACGGCGTGCTCAATCGTCGGTGCCAGGTCTGCTGGTTCGAAAAGCGGCAGCGTATCGGGTTGTCTCGTGCGTGGGCGAGTGCCGGGCGGTTGCCTCAGGAGGTCATTGAGGCTGGCGCCGACGAGACTGTCTCCGCATGTCAGATGGTGATCAAGAAACGTCAAGGGCTTGTCAGACGCCAGAGTTGCGAGCCACAGCGACAGACGTGCGAGCTGGACGGCCATCGGATTGAGATCCACGCCGTAGAGACATCGCTGCGCAACCTCGCGCCGTACCGAGGCACGATCGGCAGCAGTAACGTCGCCAGGATGCCACCGGCCCTCCCGGATCGAGGCTTCTTCGACGGCCCACGCAAGATACCGGCAGGCGCCAACCAGAAAGGCGCCGCTACCCATGGCGGGATCCAGCACGCGCAAACCAAGGATTTCGCTCGACGAGCGGCCGCGAACGAGCGGTTCAAGCGTCTGCCGCACCAGAAAGGCCACTACCGTGCGCGGTGTGTAGAAGGTGCCGCTGGACTGGCGAAGCTCCCGCGTTCGGCGCAGCGCCACATCACGCCTTCCGGTGGGTTCGTATTCCAGCACCCGCTCATACACGGCCCCGAGTTGCTCGACATCCAGGTCGGAGTACGAAAGCCGGGTTCGCCCGCGCGCGGGCATCGGTGTCGAGCCGACCGCCATCAACGCGTCGCCCAGCACGTCGTCTGCAACCGGTGTGCGGTCGAACGCCGCAGAGTAGGCCGGGGAGAAAAGCCGTCCGTTGAAGGCAGTGACCTTCAGCTCACCAGCAGAGCATCCGGCATGGGCGAGGCGTGAGATCGCCAGGATCGCGCGCCAGGTTCCTCGATGCCGCTTGCCCGCGAGCAACGTCTCGACGATCGCCTCGATGCTGTAGCGGTCGCGATAGATCGGGTGCCACATCGGGACCAGTCCGCGTGCTTCCGCAAAGAGAAGGAAGACGATTCGGTACAGCACCGTCAGTGACTGCTCGAACAAGGCCTGGGGAGGCCGCGGCGGGCGACCGGCAGCGAGGGCCGAGTACACGCGGCCAAGGGCGTCGATCATCCCGTCGCCCAAAGCCCTCGATACCGCGCTGCCATGCTGGTCCGAGAGCACCCGCGCGCGGTCCAGAAGCGGCGCCTGGCATGCCAGCGTGTTCGCTCGTATGAGACTCCAGAGGACGTTCTGCGCCAATCGTTCCGAACCGACGAGCGCCAGGTCAAACTCCAGAAAGTGACGTGACCATGTGTTTCTGGCATCGACGATCCGCAACGCGACGCCGTTCGAGCAAAGACACCATCGGGCGTCTGTGAGAACTCCGTGGAGCACGACGCGCCGCCACACACGGTCGAGCGGCTCTTCCCAGGAGACGACAGCCACAGGCACCGGAACGCCGTCGGTTGAAGTGGCCGTCAGCGTCACCAGCCCGGCATCGTCTTGCCGTGTCGAGAGGTGGAACCCAAGAAGCTTCAGGAGAGGAATGACGGCGATCTCGGCAATGGCGCGCACGCTCGATGCCGGTCCCAGCGAAGCGTCGCGTCGATCCCCCCATACCTCGAGAGCACGCACGATTGCCGGTGTTGGCTCTTCTGCTCCAGGTAGATCCAGGAGAGAGGCCTGGACGAAGCTCGCGCTGATGAGATGCCCGCGGATGCCCGGGATCACCTCAGTCGATGACCGCCGCAATAGCGAGGCGGCATCCTGCGACTTCGAGGGAGCCGAGGTTGTCGATCTCCTGGAGACGATTCCGCGAGCGGGAGAGAGCGTCTTCCAGGACGGCTGCTCGAGATGTGGCGAGGCGTTCGACTCGGCTGTCGAACAGGGAACGCTGTACGAGACTCGACGCGAGCCGCGCATGTCGTGTGCGCAGATGAGCCACGAGATGCTCCTCGCGATGCCTCGACTGCATCACTGGCCGCTCCAGTGCCTGCCGCAGGCCGCGAAGCATCTCCTGACTGGCGTCAGTCAACACACGCACGAGTCGTGGCTGCTCACTCGAAAGCCGTTCGCGGATGTCGGCGCCGGTGAGAAGGTTGTCTGTGAATTCGGCCTTGAAAGCGATCGCGGGTTCCCAGATGACCTGTCCCGAGGCAGACGACAACGTGACCCTGAACAGCCAGATGCCATGGGAGTTGGTGAACCCGTGGCGCCGTCGCAGTCGTGTCGCTACCGCTCGAGGCGCAACGACCGGTTGTGCGGAGTGGGGCAGGAGCCCCCGTGTCACTACAAGACGTTCCGCTTCGAGACGTCCTTCGGCTCCAAGGCTCACCGCTGAGGTGTCTGCATTCCCGGCGCGCTGCACAGCGCCTTCCGGCACAACTGTCTGACCTTCGAACACGGCTTCTGCGACCGCCTGCTCATTCGGCATCGTCGCAGCCGATCCCATGGCTTCTCGCGCCCGTGCCAAGCGTCGAGTCAGTCGTGCAAGGGTCGAATCCTCGCAGGTGTTACTGCCCAGCAGATGCACGACGTGGACTCTGCGCGTCTGGCCCATGCGATCGACACGCCCGGTTCTCTGTTCCAGTCTCACTGGCGTCCATGGAATCTCCAGGTTGATCACCAGCCTGCACCGCTGATGCAGGTTCAACCCTTCGCTCGCTGCGTCCGTTGCCAGAAGCACCCGCGCAGTCCCTTCTGTGAACCGCGTGAGCGCTTCGCGGCGAGCCTCCCGCGTCAGACCTCCGTGCAGCTGGACCGTTTCGAGATGCGGCAGAACTGCCGGTAGCTCCGCCAGAGTGTCGCGATACTCGGTAAAGACGATGGCGGGTTCGCGTGCTCGGTCGATGAGCCTGCGCAGCGCCAGGAACTTGCCGTTGTTGGTGCCAACGCGGCGTGCAAGGTCGAGGATGTGCAACAGGTGATTGCGTTCTCCCTCTCCATCTGAGAGTCCTGGAGCACCAAGACACAACCACGGCTCCTCATCGTCCTGGAGGGCGAGAAACGGAAGTCCGGGTTGATCGTTCGACGTTGATCGCTGCTGCAGGAGCTCCAGCCTGCGTTCGACTGATCGTGCAAGCGACGCGCTGCTGCTGCATGCGCGACGCACGAGCACTGACATCGCGAGTCTGGCGCCGGAGCCGTCGCTCGATCGACTCCAGACCAGCCGCGTGTACGCCATCAACGTCGTGTGGAGAGCCGACTCCTCAGTCCGCAGGTGGACTCGAAGCATCGTCTCCCGTCTGCTCTCAGCGAGGCCAACGTCACCGCGTGTCCGTGTAAAGACCAGCGTGGGACCCTCGCGATCGAAGCGTCCGATATTGCAGAGCCGTTCGAACGCCTGGTCGTCTCCGGAGTGAGGTGTCGCGGTCAGCAGGACGACAACCCGTGCACGCTGACCGATGGCATTGGCCGCGATCGAGCGATCCGAAGGTCCTGCCAGGTTGTGCGCTTCGTCGAAGACCACGATGTCCCATGTCAGCGTTTCGAGTGACCGCATGACTTCGGGCCGCTTCACATAGTCGATGGACGTCACGACGATGGGGCGGACAGACCAGGGATTGACGCTGGCCGGGAACTGCGAAAGCAGGCGCGCGATGGCTGCCGCATCGAGAACGTCTGCGTCGATCGCGAAGCGATGTTGCAGCTCGTGGCGCCACTGTTCGCGCAGGGCAGCCGGTGTGACCACGAGCACGCGCGACTCCGATCGACGTGCAAGCGTCTCGGCAATCATGAGTCCGGCCTGCACCGTTTTTCCCAGTCCGACGGCATCGGCAATCAGGAACCTGCAGCCGTCTCCGCGTATCAGTGCGAGCGCCGGCTCGAGCTGGAACGGGACGACACGCATGTCCGCCCGTGTTGCCGACCATAGCGATGACCATGGCGCCGAGTCCGTCAGCGCATGTCTTGCCACGCGACTCCAGCGACGCAGGCCGACGAGCCGCGGCCTGGTCTCACGCTGGATCCGATCCACTCGCTCGTACGGCAGAAGGAATCGGCTGTGGCAGTTGTGGTTGCTCGCGTCGCACCCCACCACCTCGACCACGCTGGCTGCGTGATGGATGACTCGACGGAGCACCCGCCACCGTTCGTCTCGAATGCGGACCAGATCGCCGGTCTGCGGGGGACGGGCATCATTGACCACACGGCGAGCGTTGCAGAGTGCGTTCCGGGCCGCGGAAGGCCGGTTTTTGCGGTAGGTGGGCTGAGCGCGTCGCGGAATATGCCAGGGGGTGGACCCTGGCCCGTATCAATTTCTGCGCAGTTGAGCGACCGTTGCGCCGAGGTGCGATTCCGGGGCATCCCAGAACGCCTCGACCAGTTCGTGTTTCTCGAGTGTCTGCTGCACGATGCCGCGTTGCACGCCTTTGCCGCGCCCGTGAATGAGCCGCACCGCACGGAGGCCCGCTTCGTGAGCGGCGGTCACGTACTCGTCAACGACGGATTTGATGTCGCGTGGTGCGAAAGCGTGAAGGTCGAGTGCGTCTTCGATCGGGACGCGATGGGTCACGAAGCCGTGTAGGTTGCGGTGACCACGGTCTTGATGCCTCCGCGCACCGAGAAGTCACCCACGACCGTCATGCGGCGCGGCTGGCAGACGGCGACGAGGTCGTCGAGGATCTGGTTGGTCACCGATTCGTAGAAGATGCCGCGATTCCTGAATTCAATCAGGTAGTACTTCAGCGCCTTGAGCTCGATGCAGCGGTCGCCCGGCACGTACGTGATCCGGATTTCGCCGAAGTCAGGCAGACCTGTCTTCGGGCAGACAGAAGTGAACTCGGGACAGGAAATCGCCACCTCGAAGTCGCGCTCGGGTCGCGGATTCGGAAACGTCTCGATCGTTGTCGAGCTTGACATCAGGCGAAAATTCTAGCACTTTGGCTTGAATTTGCTTGGGAGAGTACGCCCGGTTTCGTTGACACTCAACAGGGCGCGCGATAGCATTACGCGAATTTCCTAAGACTTTCAGTCGCAGTCGTTTGGTGCGCCATTGCTGCGGCGCGGACGATAGTTTGGCGCATTCGTAAGGGGGACGTGATGGCTGAGGCCCGCAGAATGGGCAAATCGGAATTGTTCTCGCACTTCGCGGATCGCTTCGAGATGAAGCGGACGCAGGCGCGCGACTTCTTCGATGAGCTGACCGTGTTGTCGGAGAAGGAGCTGAAGCGCTCCGGAGAGTTCGTGCTTCCAGGAATGGTGAAGCTCGTTGTGCAGAAGCGCAAGGCGAGAATGGGTCGCAATCCCGCGACCGGCGAAGCGATCAAGATTCCGGCCAAGACCGTCGTCAAGGCTCGCATCGCCAAGCAGCTGAAAGACGCAGTCCTTCCCAAGAAGTAAGTCGGTCGAATCCGACAATCGCGTCGAATCCCCCAGAACCCGGCGCCGAAATGCGCCGGGTTCACTATCAGACCCGACTAGTTTCCGCGGACCTTCCTGGCAAGCTCCCGTATCTCGAGCTTGTCCATCTTGAATTTCAGTGTGCTCAGCGGCACGCCGAGCGTCCTGGCGGTGGCGGTGACGTTCCAGTCTTCCTTCTCGAGGGCCCTGACAATGAAGTTGCGCTCGAAGGTCGAGACAGCCCGTTCGAGCAGCTTGTCTGATTTGGTTTCAGACGCGCTCAGCCGCGCCATGTGCAGCTCGTAGGGAAGGTCCTCGTCAGTGATCCAGTCCTTGTCGGAGACGGCAACGAGACGTTCGATGAGGTTCTCGAGCTCCCTGATGTTGCCGGGCCACCAGTACGCGTTGAGGATTTCGAGCGAGGAGTCGGCGATCCCCAGGATGTTCTTCCTGAACTTCAGGTTGTAGCGTCGCAGGAAGAACCGGACGAGATCCGGCAGGTCCTCGATTCGATCACGAAGTGCCGGCATCTTCAGCGGGATGACGTTCAGACGGTAGTACAGGTCTTCCCGGAAGGTGCCAGACTTGATGGCCTTGTCGAGATCCACATTCGTGGCGGCGATGAGCCGGAAGCTGGTCTTGATGGGATGTGTGCCACCGATCCGCTCGATCTCTCCTTCCTGCAACGCGCGCAGCAGCTTCGCCTGCAGGTCGTAGCGCAGATCGCCCACCTCGTCCAGAAACAGCGTTCCGCCCGCAGCCAGCTCGAACTTGCCAAGCTGCTGGCGGATCGCTCCCGTGAACGAGCCCTTCTCGTGGCCGAACAGGGTGCTTTCCACCAGCTCGCGGGGAATGGCCGCGAGGTTGACCGCCACGAACGGTGCGTCGGGAACTCCCGCACCTCGATGCACGAGTCGCGCAAGCAGCTCCTTTCCGGTGCCACTCTCACCGAGGATCAACACCGTCGCCGAGAGCTTCGCGACTTTCTGGACGAGCTCCACGATCTCCCGCGTTCGCCGGCTGGGACCGACAACGAACTCGCGGTCCACCCGTTCGGAGACTTCAGCCCGCAGGCGGACAACGTCCCGGTTGAGATCCTGACGTTCGCTGGCCTTCGCGACGAGCGAGCGGATGGCTTCGTGATCGAAGTCCTTCGAGATGTAGTGATAGGCGCCGTACCGCATCGCCTCGATCGCCGCGTCGAGATCTCTCACTGCGGATGTGATGATCACTTCGACCGACGGGTAGTTTTCTCTGGCGATCTTGAGGACTTCGAAGCCGCCGATACCGGGCAGGCGCACGTCGAGGAGCATTAGCTCGACGTCTTCCTTCTCCATGACCTGCAGCGCGGCCTCACCCGTGGCCACCCGGAGCACCCGGTAATCGCGTCTGAGAATGACCGCAAGGTTCTCGCGCATGCCCTCGTCGTGGTCCACGATCAGGACGGTTTTCATGCGGTCGGCCATCCGGGCTGCGAGTATAGCGCGCCCGCCGATACTGCGAAATTTCGGTGGATCGGGTAGATTTAGCAGGTCTGATTAGCGCGCAATGATTCTCCTCTGGTCCACCGTGAGTGCCTCGCTGATCGTCGCGCTCTTGGCCTGGCGCCAGGCGCGACGCACCGCGAAGCAACTCGCTCAACTGACTGAAAGACACTGGGAGCTGCGCTACCAGCACGGCGAGCTGCGTGGACGCCTGCAGCGACTGACCGGTGAGACGCCACCTGGGGTATCCGAGGCTCCGGCATCCGATGCTCAGGCATCCGGACAGCCCGACGGCTCGTTCGTTCCTCTAAGCTCCCTCAAGCGCTGATCGCGGTTCCGCAGGAGTTTTCTTGCCACAGTCATACGATGTCGTCGTCATTGGCGCGGGCACGGGTGGATACGTGGCCGCGATTCGGGCGGCGCAGCTCGGCAAGACCGTGGCCGTGGTCGAGAAGCAGAAGGCCCTCGGCGGGACCTGTCTGATCTGGGGTTGCATTCCCACGAAGGCGCTACTCGAGCACGCGCATGCCTTCGATGTCATCAGGAACTCCGACGAGTGGGGCGTCGCCATCCCGTATGGCGCGCCTGCGCTCAACATGCGGCAGATCCACGCGCGCAAGGACAAAGTTGTTGGCAACCTCACCAAAGGCGTGGAGTTCCTGTTCAAGAAGAACAAGATCGCCTGGATCAAGGGCACGGCCCGCCTCGCTGGAAAAGGGCGTGTTGACGTGTTCGAAGGCGACCGGCAGACGCTCGACGCGAAAGAGATCATCGTGGCCACCGGGTCATCGCCTCGAAGCGTGCCCGGCATCGACATCGATCACCGCCGGATCATCACGAGCGACGATGCGATCCAGTTGCCGGAAGTGCCGGGCTCACTGGTGGTGCTTGGGAGTGGTGCGGTCGGTGTGGAGTTCGCGTCGATCTTCCGGCGCTTTGGCAGCCAGGTGACGCTGATCGAGTTGCTCCCTCGACTTGTGCCAGGAGAGGACGCTGCCGTTTCGGCCGAGCTCGAAAAGTCGTTCAGGCGTCAGGGTATCCGGTCGCTCACCGGAACAAAGGTGACGCGGGCAAGCGCATCGGAGTCGGGTGTCGAGATCGACGCTCAAACAGCGGACGGGAAGACGGAGACGATTGCGGCCGACTTTCTGCTCGTGGCCACCGGGCGCGGTCCGGTCACCACTGGACTTGGGATCGAGGCGCTCGGTGTGGCCACGGACCAAGGCTTCATCAAAGTGGACTCGATGTATCGAACGTCCGTCGCCGGGATCTCGGCGATTGGCGACGTGATCGCACTCGAAGGCCTGGCACATCCGCAACTGGCTCACGTCTCGTCGGCAGAGGGGATCCTCGTTGCCGAGCGATTGGCTGGCAAAGAGGTGCAGCCGCTCAACTACGGCCACGTGCCTCGCTGCACGTACTGCGCCCCCGAGATTGGGAGTGTTGGTCTCACCGAAGAGGAAGCCAGATCAAAGGGCTATGACGTGCGAGTCGGATCGTTTCCTTTTGGGGTGCTCGGCCGCGCACGTATCGCCGGCGAGACCGAAGGTTTCGTCAAGATCGTCGCCGACAAGCGGTACGATGAGCTGTTGGGCGTGCACATGATTGGTCCCAGATCCACCGAGCTCGTGTCCGAAGCCGTGCTGGCCCTGAGGCTCGAGTGCACCGCCGAAGAGCTTCAGCGCACCATTCACGCGCATCCCACATTTGCCGAGGCCATTGGGGAAGCGGCACACGCGGTTCACGGCGCCGCGATTCATTTGTAGACCATGCCTACACAAGTCGTCATGCCCCAGATGGGCGAGTCGATCGTGGAAGGCACGATCGTGCGCTGGCTGAAGAAGGTGGGCGATCGTGTTGATCGCGACGAACCTCTTTTCGAAATCACGACCGACAAGGTTGAGGCGGAGATACCGTCACCGGCCGCGGGCGTTCTGACGGAGATCACGGCCCGCGAAGGTCAGACCGTGTCAGTGAACTCTGTCGTGGGCATCATCCACCAGGAAGGTGAGGTTCCCGCAGCAGGCGAGACGTCTCCGCCGTCGCCGGTCCCGGTCGATGAGGCACCGGCCTCGCGTGTTGAAGCGCATGCGCCAGTTCCGGCGACAGCTCACGCCACGCCCCGTGGCGACCGCCGGCAACGCTCGTCGCCCCTCGTGAGACGCATCGCGCGAGAGCACAGTGTGGACATCTCGGACCTCGAGGGATCCGGGATTGGGGGACGGGTCACGAAGAACGACATCCTGGGACATCTCTCTCGGGATTCGGGATTCGGGACTCGGGATTCGAAAGCAGGGTCACCCCGAATCCCGAACCCCGAATCGCACGTCCTCTCCCCGATGCGCAAGAAGATCGCGGAGCACATGGTGCTGAGCCGCGACACGGCGGTCCACGTGCACACGGTCTTTCACGTGGACTTTTCTCGCGTCGCCGCTGTGCGACGAGAGAAGAAGGCCGAGTATGAGCGGATGGGTGTCGGGCTGACCTACATGGCCTTCATCGCGAAGGCTGTGAGCGACACGCTCCGCCACCACCCCATCGTCAATGCCGTGCTCGAGGGGGAGAATGTTGTTTACAGGAAGGACGTCAACCTCGGCGTTGCCGTCGCGCTCGAGAGCGGTCTGATCGTCCCGGTCATCCATCAGGCCAGCGAAAAGAATCTGCTCGGTTTGAGCAAGGCCATCGCGGATCTGGCAGAACGGGCGCGAGGCAAGCAGTTGAAGCCTGAGGAAGTGCACGGCGGGACCTTCACGGTCACCAACCCCGGTCATTTTGGCGCGCAGTTCGGGATGCCCATCATCAACCAGCCGCAGTCAGCGATCCTTGGCGTGGGCACGATCGAGAAGAGACCGGTCGTCATAGGCGACGGCATTGCCATCCGGACGATGGCGTACCTGACGCTTGGGTTCGATCACCGCCTGATCGACGGAGCCGTGGCCGATCAGTTCATGGCCGACGTGAAGAAGTATCTCGAGTCGTTCGATTCCGATCAGGCCTAGCGTCTCCGTGTCGCATGGCAGTCCTGGAAGTCCGGCGGCTCGGTCTCGTCCCGTATCCTGATGCGCTTGCGCTCCAGCGGTCGCTCGTAGAGGAGCGCCGCGCGGATCGCGTTCCCGACCTCCTGCTGCTCCTGCAGCACCCGCCAGTCATCACGCTGGGTGTTCGTGGTGATGGTGGTCGTTCGAACGTGGTCGCCGAGGCTTCTCAGCTGTCGGCGCTTGGGATAGATATCTCGGAAACCGGACGCGGAGGGGATGTCACCTATCACGGGCCCGGTCAAATCGTTGGTTATCCGATTCTCGATCTGCGGCCGGATCGCTGCGACGTGCATCGATACGTACGCGATCTGGAGCAGGTGATGATCAGCGTCTGCGCCGACTACGGAGTGACCGCGAGCCGGGTTCAGGGTCTGACCGGCGCGTGGGTGGGTGAGGACAAGATTGGGGCGATCGGCGTCCGCGTCTCGCGATGGATCACCAGTCACGGCTTTGCGTTCAACGTCAATACGGATCTCCGCCACTTCGATTTGATCGTGCCGTGTGGGATTGCGAATCGAGGGGTGACGTCACTGCAGCACGCAGCGGGTCGGGATCTGCGTCTCGACGAGGTGGAGGACGCGTTCATTCGCCGTTTCTGCGAATGCTTCGAGCGGACTCTCAGGTCCGCCTAAAGCCGGACCCACGCCTTGCTGCCTCAGGCTCGGTTGAAGCCGAGCACTACGACTGCAACCAAAACTGAGCGCCACACATTTGCGCGGCTTCAGCCGCGCCATCGGTCGTAGTGTCCGGCTTCAGCCGGACCAGGGGTTCAGTTGTGGCGCAGTTTGTTTTCTCGCTTCGGTCCGAGAAAGAACAGTCCCAGCACGCATAGCAGGCCTGCCGCGGAGATCGTCGCTCCCACTGCCAGCGCCCGAGGCCTGTAGCGAAACTCCACGCGATGCTTCCCTGGCGCCAGGTGCACGGCCCGCCAGAGACCGTTGGCGCGGGCGATGGACGCTGGCTGGCCATCGACGGTCGCCTGCCAATCGTCGGAGTACGAGTCGAGGAAGACAAGATATCCCGCCTCTGAATCGACGCCGGAGTCGATGACCGTGTGGTTGGCTGCGTCTTCCACGATGTGCGCGTAGGGTTCAACGGGCGGCCCAGGCGTTCCCAACGGTGCACCAGGCCGATCCACGAGAACCACTTGACGGCTGTCCCATCCGTCTTCGAACAGCGCTTCGATCTGTCTCTCCACCTGCGGTACCACCTGAGCTGTCGGCACGATGGATGCCCGCGCGGCCGCAGCATCCCCGAAGTCGTACAGGAACGACTCGTAGAACTGCGGGATGGGGGTCAGTGGCACACGGTCGCCGGCCCGACGCTGTGGCAGCACGCGGTAGCGAACACCCGTGCGGTCGAGCAGACGCTCGCGCACGTCGATTCCTCCGTCGAAGAACCGGTTCGACATTTCCAGATAGTCTCGCGGCCACAGAACCGGCAAGTCGTAAGTCAGAACCTCACGAGCCTGCCATGCTGACGGATAGAACGCGGCCTGGATGCTCAACGCCGCACGACTTGCCGATCCCTCGAGTCCCGGTGCGTCGATGTATCCGCGCGAGCCGTCGATATCCATGCCCGAGAGGGACCCCTCTCGTTTGCCGCCCACGTAGAAGCGCGCATCGGGCTGCGTCTTTACGTATGAAAGCCAATGGGGTTGCGCGAAATGGCCGGCGTCGAGCGTCGGATTGATCCCCCACGCGCGAGCCACGAGATCCACTGCGATCACCGTGGCCAGCACGTAGCGTCCGGCCAGCCCGAATTCACTCCAGCGGGATGACGTCAGGAGGCCGAAGAGAGCCGCGACGGCCAGGGTCAGCAGAATGATTGGTCCTGAGGTCTGCCGCACGGTCCGGAGCATCCATTCGGCGGCTTCATCGCCCTTCGCGTCTCCCAGAGCCTGCGCGAACGCCGAGAGGAACGTCGTAACGGACGTCGGTGTATAGAGGCAAGCGACGGCGAACAGGAAGAGGAGCGCCCCGACGCCTGCAGGGAACACGACGCCGAGTAGTCGCGCTCGTCTCAGTCGCCTGGCATCAGCGGGATCGGGGGCTTCGCCCGCGACGCGCCAACGGCCGACGAGTACATCC
>JABFSA010000155.1 GCA_013140775.1 Acidobacteriota bacterium
CACTGTTCGTGGCTACCTGCTGCAGCAGGTCGTGCGTAGGGCCGACCTCACATGGAGCGGTCTCATCGGCGCCAACGTGGATGTCTATCGTGACGGCACGAGGATCACGACGACTCCGAATGACGGCGCCATGACCGACGCGATCAACAGCCGGGGAAGCGCGTCGTATACCTACAAGGTGTGTGCTGCGGGAACCTCGACCTGCTCGAACGAGGTGAGGATCACATTCTGATCTCTAGGCGAGACACGGCCCTTCACTCCGACGGGCGTGGCCCGTTTTCGGTCGCCTCCGAGGCAGACAATCGTCAGCCTGCAGGACACCAGGCGGACAAGAATCTTTCTATGGAGATGGGATCTCTTAGGGATTTCGCGTCGGCCAACTATGGATGGGGCGGTTCAGCTCTTGCTATGTGCGCTCGGCGCGTTTCGCCCAGCGGCATCGCATTTCTGGAACCGCAGCACGGCGGCGGTCCCAGCGACGTCAACAGTGGCAACGGGATTGGGGAGAGTTTCCGAATGAACAAGGTCACGCGATTCCTGCTGGTGGCTGCAGTCCTTTGGGCAAGCGACGCGCGCGCCGCCTCTTTTGTGTTCAGTGATTTCTCGGACGTGTCTCAGCTTCAGCTCAACGGCGACGCACAGCAGGCCGGCAGTGTTCTTCGCTTGACGCCTTCCCTTCCGAGCCAGAGCGGCACGGCCTTCTACGAGACCGTCATTGCACTGAGTGCAGACTATTCGTTCTCAACGTTTTTCAGCTTTCAGATCACCGCCCCGGGCGGAATTGGGGACGGCGATGGTCAGGGCGCCGATGGCATCACGTTCATCGTGCAGACGAACAGCAACACAGCGGGTAGCGCGGGCGGTGGTATTGGCTATCAGGACATCCCGAACAGCGTGGCCGTGGAGTACGACACCTACAACAACGGCCTCGGCGTGAACGATCCCGACGGCAACCATATTGGCGTCGACCTGGGCGGCAGCATCGCGTCGGCAATCGTGGCCCCGGTCGTGCCGCGACTGAACGGCGGGGACATCTTCTACTCCTGGATCGATTACAACGGCGCTACGAATGCCCTCGAAGTGCGTCTGTCCACGACGGCTGCTCGGCCAGTGGCGCCGTTCTTGGCGTACATCGTCGATCTAGAGGCACAGCTCGGCGTCCCGAACGCCTATGTCGGCTTCGGCTCAGGCACCGGCTCAGGTTTCGGCAATCATGACATCTTGGCCTGGGAATTCCGGGACGAGTTCGATCCGATCGATCCCAGCGTTCCCGAGCCAGCGACGCTGAGCCTGCTGGGGCTCGGCTCGCTCGCGATGGCCGGACTCCGGCGCCGTCGTCGTCAGTAGAGGAACTCCTCGTCACCGCGCGGACTCGACACACACACGACGGATCGTCGCGCCAGAGGGCGATCCGATCGTGTCCCCCTCAGGCGGACCTCTGTTGATCTACCGTGAATACCGTCTCGAGCGTGTCGACGATCCGACGTGCCGTCTGACCGTCCCACAGCGGTGGCCTGGCGGCCGTGACAGGCTCACGCTTGATGCGGTGCCACGCCGCCGTGATGCGCTCGGGGTCTGTGCCCACGATGACGTTCGTGCCGCTCGTCACCGTGACCGGGCGCTCGGTATTCTCCCGCAGCGTCAGGCATGGAATTCCCAGGATGGTGGTTTCCTCCTGGATGCCTCCCGAATCCGTCAGCGTGACGCGACTTCCATCCAGCAGCGCGATGAATTCGAGATAGCCGAGCGGGTCGAGCAGTCGCAGGCGTCCGCGCTCGGCCAGACGCGCGGCGGACGGTGAATCGGCCACTCGCCGCCGAGTGCGCGGGTGGACCGGGAACACCAGTGGCAGCTCGTTGGCAATCGGTGACAACGCCTCGATCAGACGCTCGAATGTCGCAGCATCGTCGACATTGGAGGGCCGATGAAGAGTCAGAACCGCATATGCGCCAGGCTGCAGCCCCAACGCCGTGGGAGTCTTCAGGGCTCTGGCCCGCTCGCGGTGTGTCAGCAGCGCGTCGATCATCACGTTGCCGACGAAATGAATCTTGTCGGCAGGTACACCCTCCGCACGCAGGTTGTCTTCGGCGGACGCTTCCGTGGTGAAGAGCAGGTCGGAAATCTGATCGGTCAGGATCCGGTTGATCTCCTCGGGCATGGTCCGGTCGAAACTGCGAAGGCCTGCTTCGACATGCGCCACCTTCACGCCCAGCTTGACGGCCACGAGCGCGCAGGCGATCGTCGAATTGACGTCGCCGACCACGAGCACGAGGTCTGCTCTGGACTCGAGCAAGACAGGCTCGAACGCCGCCATGACGGCCGCCGTCTGCTGTGCATGGCTGCCGGACCCCACGTTCAGGTTCACATCGGGCATCGGCATGGCGAGGTCGTCGAAGAAGACTTTCGACAGCTTCTCGTCGTAGTGCTGGCCGGTATGGACGATCACCGAGCTGAAGAGGTCGGGCCGGGTCTGCAGTTGCGCCACGATGGGCGCGACCTTCATGAAATTCGGCCGTGCGCCGACGACGCTGAGAACCTTGAATGGGCCGGGCACGAGTTCAGTAACTGACACGCAACGCGACGACGAAGTGGGAGTTTCGGTTGAATTGCCCGATGAAGTCGTCCTCGTCGCCCGTGATGATGATCTGGCTGAAGGTGGCGCGCCAGAATTCGCCCATGGCCTGGGAGTACTCGCCCTTGAGATAGAAGCCGCCCCCGTCCTGCCGTCCGACCGTTTCCAGGACGATCGAACGCCGCGGATCAACGGTGTATGACACGCGCCCGATGATCGAGCGCGCCAATCCGCGCTCCGGGTCGAACGGAACTCGCAACAAAACCGGAGTCTCCACTCCCGAATCGCCAGTCCCGAGCCCCGAGTCCCCAGAGCCGAGCCCCGAGTCGGCAGAGCCGAGTCCCGAGCCCCGAGTCTCTCCCGCATATCCCACCGTCAGCAGCCACTCTCCGACTTGTCGTTCGAGCTCCAGGACGTAGAGTCCGTACTCGTCGAAGGTCCGATTCGGCGACGTGAAGTATGCACCCTCGCCTTTGATCGCGATCCACCCGGTCGGGATCCCGAACTCGAGACCATACGTGCGGATGCGCGGAAACACGCGTGTGACGGAGACGGAACTGCCGAGAAGGTCGAGCGGGCGCACCTCGATCTCGGGCAGGTGATTGAACCCGTCGAAGTATGAGAGGCCAGCTTCGACGCGCCCGCCTATGTGCCGCCAGCGCGCTCCTGCCTGGGATCGCGCCGGGAACTGGGACCCGCGATCGACGATCGAGACACCGGTCGCTTCTGCGGGCAGCACGGTCCAGCGCTGAGTGAG
Source organism: Acidobacteriota bacterium (assembly GCA_013140775.1). GTDB lineage: Bacteria > Acidobacteriota > Vicinamibacteria > Vicinamibacterales > UBA2999 > JABFSA01. The sequence goes on from JABFSA010000155.1 coordinate 3,330, forward strand.
CAGCGGCATGCGGCTCGGCGTCAGCTGTGGAACCCACACGGCTTCAAAGGTTTCGGGGCCGAGCTGGAGTGATGTCCGAACGCCGGTGACCGCAAGGTAGTCGGCATCGAGAACGTTCATGAAATCTCGAGGCGCAAAGCGATCGATCGGATTGAGCACGTCCGTCCGGGCCCAGCGGATGAACTGCTTTCCGAGGTCGAACGACAGGCTGCCCGCCGTGATCGTCGCGGAGAGGCGCCGCATCGTGAGCGGTGACGGCCGCAGGCCGCGATCCTCGAAGTCAACCCGCCACACGTCGTCCACCTGGTCATGTGTGTTGACCTTCAGGTCCAGGCCTGCGGCCAGTTGCAGCCAGGACGCGGGCTTGACGATCGCCTCCTGCCGCCACAAAGCGTCCCCGACAGCTTGCGTGTCGTCGTTCGGCGCCTGACGCGGAAAGAGGAATCCCGTCGCTTCGACGAAGCCAGGCGCCCACGGAACCTGGGCGGCCACTGGAGAGCAAAAGATGAGGATCAGGATCGCGGCGAGGAGTGATCTGAGTATCAACGTCGGAGTGCCCCTACGGTAAAGTCGGACTCTTTGAGCGGCAGGTTGTAGAGAACCTTCTCGAGCGCGAGCCTGGTGCGGCTTCCGCGAGGAAGGTCTGTCATCTCCAATTCGTGCGCCGTGGGGATCCCCTGGACGGTGAGAATCTTCGTGGATTGCAGTCGCCGCACGACCTGATCCTTGACGTACGAATCGATCCGTACGGTGACGTAATCGTCCTTCCTGATCCACATGGTCTGCTTCGAATACTGTGAAGATCTCGTTCGCTTCGGGACGGCCCCGATCTTCCAGGTGGCGGCGCCGGCCAGCGGTTCTTCGGCGAGGAGCGTGTAGTCGTATTGCTCCGCCACCCGCTCTTCGAGGTCCTCGAAGCTGAAATCGGTGCCGAAGAATCTGGCAGACCGGTCCTGAAGCGCAATCCGTCGATCGCGTTGAAGGGCCGGTGTCCACATCCATTGATCCGATGCCCGCTCCGGATGGTTGACGATGAGGAGGGCCACGCCGGCGACCTCGGCAGGCTCGGTGAATCGGATGATCGTCCGGCTCTTTCCGTGCGATCCGATGCGCTCGAACATCCAGCGCTTCTCCGAGGTCTTGCCGTCGGCGTTGAAGGACTGCAGCAGACCCGAGTAGCGCTCGGACGTAGTCGCGGCCCGACGCTGCCCTTCCTCGACGATCTGTTGAGCGTCGTTGATGGCAGGTCGGACCTGTGCGACAGGGACGCTGGCGAGAAGGCCAGTGAGAAGGAACGACAACGAGAAGGCATTACTCATAGGCGAGGGCTTCCACTGGAGAACGCCGGGCCGCAGCTTCCGACGGCCAAAGGGCCGCGACGAGCGCGGCGCCCAGCATGATGGGAACAAGCGCGAGCAGCGTCCCGGTCGGATACTGGTAATCCAGCCGCAGGCCCACCGCATCGCGCTGGACGATCTCCAGAAGATAGTACAGGTTGATGGCTCCCAGGAGTGCTCCCAGGACGAGTCCGATGACCGCGACGGTCGCGGCCTCGAGCCAGATCGCACCGCGAATCTGTGCTCGCACAGCCCCGACCGCTTTCAGGACCCCGAGCTCGCGCCGGCGATCTGTGATCGATACGGTCAGCGTGTTCACGATCCCCAGAATCGCGACCAGGACTGCGATGAAGATCTGCACGTTCATCAGGCTGAACCACTGGTCGGCCACCCTGAGCACGTACTGGCGTGCTTCGTCGTTCGTCAGCACGAACACGTGCCGCTCTCCAGCGAATCGCTCGATGATGCGTTGCCTGACGTCCACCAGGTCCGCGCCCGATGCCACGAAGACGCGGAAATCGCTCACGGTGTCGTCGTGCCAGTACTCGAGAAACACGGATCGATCGACGAACACCGTCCCCTGTTGATCCACGAAGTCCACGACGATTCCGACAACCGGGAGCGCCAGTGTGCCGTAGGGCGCAGGGATCTCCACGACGTCGCCCAGGTGCACATCATGCAGCTGCGAGAAGATATCGGCGACGATCACGCCTGTTCCGGCAGCGGCCTTCGCGTACATCTCGTCGACGTTTCCTGCCACCGGGACACTGCGACCCGTCTCGCGCACACTGTTCATCTCGAGCGCGGCCACCATGGCCGGCTTGCCGCGGAACATGATGCGGTTGTTACGAAACATCTGGACGCGTTCAACGCCAGGCAGCGAGGCAATCTCCGGCGCCATCGTGGCCGGGAATCGTGTTGTTCGCACGTCGAGACGCTGTGAGGGCATCACAAACAGGTCGGGGTTCAAGAAGGCATCCATCCATTGCACGATGGAACCGTATGAGGCTCGCGCCATGCCACCGAACGCGATGATGAGGGCGAGCGACAGCATAAGGGCGGCAACGCTCCCGGAGGTCCGTCGAGGCGCCTGAATCACGCTGTCGGCCGCGAGGGCGCCTTCGACCGCGCGGATACGTGTCAACAGCGGGCGCAGCGCGCGCGTGAGCCGGACGGTCAACGTGGGACCCACGAGCACGGCTGCGGCGATCGTGCAGGCGTAGCCCGCAAAGAAGAGCAGGCGCGACTCGCTTGCGAGAAGGGACGCCGCCGCGACCAGCGCAAGGCCGGCCGCGATGACCATGCGAAGCCGGCTCTCCTCTGCCGAGAACACCTGGTGGCTGCCTTTCCGGAGCGCGTGGATGGGATCGACTCGAGCGGCGCTTCGTGCGGGAATCGCTGCAGCGACGACGCTGGTGAGCATCCCGATGGCGATCGCGACCGCCATGACGAGCGGGTCGGTTGCGACCTCGGTCGCCTGGTTCGCCACGCCGTACAGCTCACCGACGAGATTGCTGATGGCGGAGGCGATACCACGAGCGATGATCGCACCCGCCACGAGACCCGCGAGCGAGCCGACAAGGCCGAGCGCGAGGCTCTCAGTCAGGAACACGCGACGCACCTGGCCTCGAGTGGCGCCGAGCGCACGGAGAATCCCGATCTCCGCACGGCGTTCGGTCACCGCCGTGGCGAACGAGTTGTAGATGATGAACATCCCGATGAAGAGCGCGAACACGCTCGAGATGTTCACCATCATGGTGTAGCCAGCGACCATCGCTTCGGCTTGCCGGCCGCGTCCCGCTGGCGCCTGCACGTCGAAACCAGGCCCGAGAAGTGTTGAGAGCTCTTTCTCGGCCTGTTCAATCGTGGCTCCTGGCGCGAGTGCCAGATCGATGCGATCGAACGTCCGCCCGCGGCCGAACATGTGCTGCGCCGCGTAGACGTCCATGATGGCGAGGTTTCCCCCAAAGGCGGTCGCCAGCCCCTCCGGCCGCATGATGCCGCGCACGGTGAAGTTCTTGTTGCCGTCAGCGGTCTGCAGCGGCAGACGGCTGCCCACGCTGAGTCCATTTCGATCGGCAAGATCCTTCGACACGATGAGCGAGTCCGGCTGTGCGAGAAACACGAGCGGGTCATCCACAATCGCCTCGTCGCCGCTGTCGAGGTCGTAGTCGCGCAGGCTCCGGTCGCCGGTCATGTCGATGCCCAGCACGAGGAGATCGCCTTCGCTCCGCAGTTGGGGATCGACCACGGCTTCGATCACTGGCACCGCGACGCGTACGAGCGATGAGGACTGGATGGTATCGAGGACGTCTTCGCCGAATCCGGCTTCGCCCGCAGTGACCTGCAGTTCAGTCTTGCCCGCAATGCGTTCGATCGTCTGGGAGAAGGCCAGCAGCACGCTCTGGTTGGCGGTGTACATGCCCACGAACACCGCGATGCCGAGCACGACCCCGGCTGTGGTCAGGACCGTGCGGAGCAGGTGGCGACGCGCATGGGGCCAGCTCAGCAGAAGGAGGAGTCTCACCGTGTGATGTCCTCGGAGATTCGTCCGTCACTCAGCTCGACTGTGCGCTCACAGCTTCGTGCCACGTTCACATCGTGAGTGACGATCACAACCGTGGCCTTGAGTCGGGTATTGAGGTCCCGCATCAGCGCCAGAATGTCCCGCCCTGTGTGCGTGTCGAGGTTGCCAGTGGGTTCGTCCGCGAGCAGGATGGGCGGATAGATCGAGAGTGCACGGGCGATGGCCACGCGCTGGCGCTGTCCCCCTGAAAGTTCGTCCGGCCGGTGCAGCAGCCGTTCTTGAAGACCGACCAGAGCCAGCAGCTCCCGTGCCCGTTCGGCGACCTTGCTCCGAGGCCACCCTCGAAGGTGCAAGGGCAGCCCCACGTTCTCGAGGCACGTCAGGCTGGGAAGGAGATTGAAAAACTGAAAAATGAAGCCAATCTTGTCCCGTCTGACCAGGGTCAGTCCGTCATCGGAGAGCTTCCCGAGGGATTCGCCGTCCACCTCCACGTTGCCGGTGCTGGGTCGGTCAAGCCCCCCAATGAGGTTCAGGAGAGTTGATTTTCCGGATCCCGAAGGTCCGATGATGGACACCATCTGCCCGGCCGGGATCGCCAGGGACACATCGTTGAGCGCGAGGACTCCCCCCTGGCCTTCAAAGCGTTTTGTCACCCGGTCGAGCTGGATCATTTCATCAATGTATCGGTTTAGGACAGGGACGGCTGCACTTTGGTGGCCTCGACGGTGGCCTCTACCCGCTGCCCCCAGCAGTCATGTTGCGAAATCGCCAGAACGGGTGACTTCGCTGGGAGAGTCTACGGGGGGAGGAACGCAGCAGATTTCATTTGTACGGTGCAAAAGTCATGTGCGGGTGACGGGAGGAGGCCTCGAAAATCCGCGGCTCAAACCCGACGATGCCTTTCGTCAACCCCCGGGGTGACTTCGGCTGTCGGTTGTCCTAAAGACGTCGCCGAACAACGCCTCGGCAACTATTTGGAAATAAGGCTCTTATCGTCATTTGGTCGAACCATCTCGGCTGCCCTTCAGGC
>JABFSA010000076.1 GCA_013140775.1 Acidobacteriota bacterium
ATGGTCGTCGCCGCGAATCACATGCGTAATCCGCATATCCACGTCGTCTACAACGACGGAGAGGTGATACGTGGGATGCCCATCGGATCGAACGACGACGAAGTCTTCGAGGCTGGTCGAGTCGAAAGCAATCCGCCCGTGCACCGCATCGTCAAAGCTCGTGGTGCTGGTGGGAACCTTGAACCGGATGGCGCGTGGGGTCGATGCCGCTTCAAGTTCGGCGATGCGATCGGGTGACAGTGTCAGGCAGGTTCTGTCGTACTGCCAGGCCTCGCCCCGCGCCTCGGCACGTTCGCGCTCGTCGCGAAGCCGTTCGGGAGTGCAGTAGCAATAGTAGGCAAGGCCCTGCTCGACGAGACGCGAGGCGGCGTCGCGATAGCGATCGAGGCGCTCCGACTGAAAGTACGGCGCATGCGGCCCGCCAACCTCCGGCCCCTCGTCCCAGTTGAGACCGAGCCAGCGCAATCCATCGAGGATGCCAGAGACCATGTCGGTCGAGGACCGCTCGACGTCGGTATCCTCGATCCGCAGCACGAAGGTGCCGCCGAGATGCTTTGCGTACAGCCAGTTGAAGAGTGCGGTGCGTGCGCCGCCGACGTGGAGGTACCCGGTTGGCGAGGGTGCGAAGCGGACGCGCGGAGCCACCGCGGCATTATTCCATGATGACGGTTCGGCTTCAGCCGAGCCCAGGCGTCCCCTTGGCACGCACACGCACGTAGTCGCGATCGATTCTGAACGCCAGCGCACTGAGGCCGATCATGAAGATCCCGAAAATGATCAGCGCAATCGGCCAGCCCACCGAATCGGCGAAGTGTTCGCTGGTGAAGTAGCCGGTATAGGCAAGAATGGCGGCGGTTGCGACAAAGAGAAGCGTTCGACTGTGCTGCGTCACGCTGAGGTAGACGAACGCCGCGGCGGCCATGAGGAAGACCATCTCGATCGGCGTGCCCTCCACCATGTCGAACACGCCGTACAGGAACCCGGTTGCACCGAGGAAGTACCACAACGGTGTGATCACGCGATGTGGCGTACGGTCCACGCCCATCGCGGCCAGCAGGAGGCTGCCACCGATCACGAGCGCCACAATCTCATTGTCAACATTGAGCAGGTCGAACAGCGTCCACCAGAAGAGGAAGGTGAACAGGATGCACATGAAGAGCAACGTCGATCGGCTGAGCGCGCGAAACGTCGCGCCAAATTGAAGCGCCATCGTGCCGCATGTGGCCAGGCTTGCGAGCCGCCAGTCGCCACCCGATCCGAACTCATCGAACGCGACGAGCATGCCTGTTGGCTGCAGCGCTGCGGCCATCAGAAAAAGAGGAGTGGTCGCCTTGTCGAATCGGGCTTCGCGCGACGAGAGCAGGGCAGCGCTGAAGGCAGACACCCCGGAGCCAAGTGTGATGACAACACGGGCGGCCGAGTTCATCGATTCCCACTGAAGCGCGATGAACACGCCGATGCCCGCGAAGATGAACGTGCCCCCGATGAAGCCGAGGACGCGCACGATCACGCCGCGGCGACGACCTTCCGCTGTTGTCGCGTGCTCTTCTCCGAGAGCAGCTGCGATCTCGACGGCCGAGACCTGATGCTGCCTCGCGAGCGTCACGATCTCTTCGATCGCTCGTCCGCGGCCGTCCACGTCAGCGCGTCCCTTCGTCGAGGACCCAGCCCACGGCAAGCACAGGAGACTGATAGGGATCGCCGAACGGCGCGGGGAGATTGAGGGCGATGATCCTCCCGTTGTTCTCGAGCGAGGCGGTCTGCCGATAGCCTCCCATCCCGAAGAGGCCCCCGACGATGCCGGGGCTTCCGTTCGTGCGCGTGCGCAGCTCGTACCCGTCCGGCGCGACCGATTGCGCAGACAGCCGCGTCGTCGCCAGCGATTCGATAACCCTTGTCTCCGACGTCGCGCCCTCTGCCATCGCAGGTGGCAGGTCGAGAGGAATCTCCTCGACGGTCATCGTGTCGTGGTCGTAGCGTAGCAGCGACCACGGCTGCATGTACGAGTTGGGCGGGGACGGCCTGACGGTGACTTCGACGCGCCCGTCACGGACGTTGAAGTCAGCGATCACTGCCGCAGGCGGCTGGGTGTACGGCCGCTGGGCCTTGAAGATCAGATCGTGGGTGGGCGGCGCGACTGTCCAGCGGGGAATTGCGGACGCCAGGATGAAAAGACCTGAGACAACAACTGGCAGCGCGATGGCGGCCACCATGAACGCGTTGTCCTTGAGAAACCTGCCTCCGTCGTGCGGCATCGCAGGATTCTAGCGCCCTTTCGTGATGTGAGACCGGCCTACCAGGCGTTGATCAGCGAGTGCCAGCCCGTGGGCCGCCACGTGTCTTCATCTGCTCGCAATGGTTGGGCCACAGGCTCCTTCGGCGTGCACGCACCGGTGGCGACGAAATGGAGCGCTTCGGCAAGCGACGCCTCCGCCGGATCACCGAGGTCGCGGGTGATGTCATCGCCCGCCGCGCAGTCGGGAGCGATGCCGTCAAAGTAGTCGCCCTGGTTCGCGACATTGCGAATTGAGAACGACACCGGCGCGATGATCTTGTCGCAGAACGGGATCGTGTACTGGCCGACGGGTTTGCCGTAGGTGCGATCGCCAACGACCACCACGGGCAGGTATGGTCTGAGCGCGTTGACCAGCAGCTCGCTCGCCGACGCCGAGTTGCGTGTCGTGACGACGAAGAGGCGAGAGAGGCCGAGGCCTTTGTCAGTGGATTCGAAACGGATGTCCTCGTCCCATCCGCGGTATCTGTCGTTGTGCACGTACTTGGCGAGGACCTGGCCGTTCGTGACAGGTCCCGCGATCAGGCTCGCCAGATGAACCGCCACGTCCACGAGACCGCCGCCGTTGTAGCGGAGGTCCAGGACGAGTTCGGACACCTTGGCTTCCTTGAGGGTCGCGAACGCTTCGTCGAGCGCCGCGAATGAGGGGCGGACGAAGTTGCGGAAGAACACGTAGCCCACGCGCCGGCCGTCAATCTCGACCACGCGCGTGTAAGAAACCGTTGGAATCGTGACCGCCCGCTTCGTCATACGGGCACGCTTCGTCTGACCATCGCGTGTCTCGAACACCACGTCAACCTCGACGCCTGCCTGGCTCGGTCCAAAGGCATCGTCCAGTTGACCGCGTGCATTCAGGTCTTCGACTGTCTGTCCGTTGATCTCGAGAATGCGGTGCCCGCGCGCGAGTCCGGCCTCGGCTGCCGGGCTGCCCTCGAACACCTGGAGGATGCGCATCTGGCCCGCCCCGAACGTCGTGTTCAGCCCAAGACCCACGAACTGACTGTCCGAGAAGAACGCGTCGCTGGCTTCGCGAGACGTGATGTAACTGAACGAATGGTCGAGCGGGCGATAGCGGGCCGCTTCGAGATACTCCTCTGGAGAATTGAACTTGAGCGGGTCGAGCGTGGGGACAGAGGTGTACCAGTAGTACAGCTCCGTCATCACGTCGCGCACGTACAGGTTCTGACCGGAAGCCTGGCAGTTGATTGGCTGCCGCTGCGCGTGGGCGAGGGAGGGAACGAGCAACAGGACCCAGGCCAGACAGGCCAGGACTACGCGATGCCGCATTGGACCTCCAGGGTGAGAGACAGGGCCACACCCACCACGTTATTATCCGCTCGTTCTGACATTGGACCTTCGAGCCATTCTGCGCAGGTTATGGGAGGCCGACGCCCTCCTCACGGGGACAGGTATGTTCCTGCTCTCCCTGCTCGTCCCAATCTCGCTGGGCCTTCTCATGGATTCTCGGGAGATCACCGGCGCTCCCGCATGGCTGAAGCCGGGCAAATTCGCGACCTCGACCGCAATCTACACCCTCACCCTTGCCTGGGTCTTCAGCTATCTGCCCGAGTGGCCGCGCACGCGGCGCATCGTCGGTCGCACGACGGCCGCGGTGCTGGTGTTGGAAGTCGCGATTATCGCGCTGCAAGCCGCACGGGGTACGACCAGTCATTTCAACGTCGGTACACCGTTCGATGCGGTGTTGTTCAGTGTGATGGGCCTCGCAATCTTTACGCAGACGTTCACGAGCGTCGCGGTGGCGGTGGCGCTCTGGAGACAGCCCTTTGCTGACCCAGCCCTCGGATACGCTCTTCGATTTGGCATGACGCTGACGATCGTCGGCGCGTTCGTGGGAGGTCTGATGACCAGCCCAACAGCCGCGCAGCTCGAGGCCGCGGAGGCCAGCGGCCGGATCGCCGTTGCCGGTGCGCACACTGTGGGCGCGCCTGACGGCGGACCAGGATTGCCGGTGACCGGCTGGAGCACGGAGTACGGCGACCTGCGCGTGCCTCATTTCATGGGCCTGCATGCGTTGCAGGCGCTGCCCATCCTGACGCTTTTTCTGTTTCGTGGGCTGAAGGACCAGACGCGCCTGCGACTCACTCTCGTAGGCGCAACGCTCTATGCACTCGTCTTTGCTGCGCTCCTCCTGCAGGCGCTGACAGGTCGCCCGCTTCTGGCGCTCGGCTGAAGGGACCTGCCCGTGACGCCTGAGGCCGTGTTCTCGATCGTCAATCTGATCGCGCTGCTGTCCTGGGTGCTGCTCATCGTGCTGCCGGGGCGCCGTTGGGTCTCTGAGACGGTGGTTGGCGCTGTCGTGCCGGCACTCCTTGCCGCGGCCTATGCCGTGCTCATCGCGATGAACTGGATCGGCAGCCCGGGTGGATTCACGACGCTTGCCGAGGTGTCGTTACTCTTTGCCAACCCCTGGCTGCTCCTCGCGGGATGGGTCCACTACTTGTGCTTCGACCTCATGATCGGCTGCTGGGAGGTGCGCGATGCCCGCGATAGAGGCATTTCGCATGCACTGGTAATCCCGTGCCTGTTGCTCACGTTCATGTTTGGCCCGGCGGGCTGGCTGATGTATCAAGGGGTGAGGTCGAGATATCGCAGGACTTCACCGGTGTAATGTTTGCAGCCCTTCAACGTCTTACTTGGTGATGACGTCCAGCCTCTCTCCAGGTGCCATCGATCAGGGGACCGCGGCGGTCCTTGTTGAGAACCACCGGCGCTTCCTGGCGTTCCTGCAGCGTCGTGTACCTTCCCGCGAGATAGCAGAAGACATTCTCCAGGACGCCTTTGTCCGGGGCTTGACCAGAGCCCCTGACCTTGCGACCTCGGAATCCGTTATGGCGTGGTTCTATCGCGTGCTGCGTAACGCCATCGTGGACTACTACCGGCGGGCAGGGGTCGAGGAGCGCGCGATAGAGCGATACGCCGCAGAGACAAACGACACCGTTGATCCTGTGGATGCGGAACTTTTCGACACCGTGTGCGACTGCGTTCGCTCGCTCGTCAGCACGTTGAAGCCGGAGTATGCCGCGGCGATCAATCGCGTGAGTCTCGACGGCATCTCGCCGTCTGCTTTTGCGGCGGAGACCGGGATCTCGGCGAACAACGCGGGGGTCCGTCTCCATCGTGCGCACAAGGCGCTCAAGGAGCGCGTTCGCGAAGTCTGTAACACCTGCGCCGACCACGGGTGCAGCCCGTGCTCCTGTAAACCTCATCGGTCTCATTGCTAGGTCCGGCTTCAACCGGACCAGTCCTCTCGAGACGTGGTGCTCGGCTTCCCTGGCCCGAGCGAAGCCGAGGGCAGCCGAGCCACTGTAAGAACCGGCCGAGCTTCGCGTCTTAGAGAATGAAGGAGGCACACATGATCACAATCGACAAGACCGAGGGCGGGTGCTGCGGCGGCGGGTGCGACTGCGGAGGTGGCTGCGGCTGCGGTTGCTGAAGACGATCAACTGCGGGGCCGGTGTTCCGGCCCCGCGTCCATCTGCCGCTCTTGGAACCTCAAAGTTGTATTCAGAGCGGACTCCAGGAGCGCACGACCGCCGTCATCTGATTGAGCGCTTCGTCGTCCGGTGCCGATCCCGCGCGGACGATCTGAAACGTCGAGTAGGGCGCGCCGAGAAAGCGCACCGCCCCGTAGACATGCTGTCGCGGTCCGCCAGGTTGCAAACCTGCTTCCTTGTCGAACGTCACCGTGTCGCCATCAACGACGCACCGAACGACGCGGGGACCGACGTGACGCATGTGATCAACCGACGCGACCGCGGCTCTCTGCTGTGCGGTCAGTCCTGTCAGCGCGCTGCTTGCCGGATCGAGATGCCGTTCCTGCGCGAGCAGTCCGCAGAAGTTCGTGGGCGTCAGCGGTACAAGCGCCGACACAATCTGGCGCCGTAGCGCCGCCGGAAAAATCTCGAGTGCGATGGCGTCGTACAGTCCGCCGACAGCTTCGAGGTCGATCAGTGGAAAACCTCGGGTAAGCGCCGCCTCTCCGCCGATGCCGGACGAGGAGAACGTCGCAAATCGCACCGCCGCCACCCGGTCTTCGAAACCGTCGTTGGTGCCTGTCGATGGCGCGCCAAAGGACGCCGGATACGAAAACCGGAACCGTCGCGCCGGATCGACATAGTCGCGCTGCCCGTCGCCCTGGGCGAGAAGCAGCATTGCCGCCGTCACAGCCATCCATCCACAAGAGACCGACACGAGCGCGATGATGCCACGTCCTGGAACGGGGTGCTGGATAGTTTTTGCAACAGTGAAGTCGGTTCTCTTCCGATCACCGATCGGCATCCTGCGTTGATTCGCTCGAAGGTTCAGCCAGCTCTTCCACCCGCATGGCCAGCCCCGGCACGTCGGTCTTGTTCACCAGGTCGCGCAATTCCTCAGCCGTGACCGACGTCTCCACCTTCAGGTGACGGACGATGTCCTGCAGCAGCTGCAGCACCGCGGTCATCTCCCGTTCAGTCAGGAGATTGATCTGTAGATCAAGATGGCCACGCTGGTCGGCCTGTCGCGCCATGCGATTCTGGCTCGCGAGGACAAACAGCGACAGAAAGATCGCCTCGAGCGATACGGTCAGCGTGAGAAAAGGAAATGGGACGGGATCGAAGGGTGCGACCCCCGGTATCGCTCCCACATTGATGCTGATCCAGACGACGAACCATAACGCGTGCAGCAGGAGTCCCTGGCCGCTGGCAGCGGCGCGTGAGATCCAGTCGCCAATCTGCTCGCCCGTCGAACGTGCGAGCAGGGCTGCCCGCTCCCAGGTCTTGACCGCCTCGACGTTCTCCTCGACGGCGGACACGGGACTCCCGTCTGCGCCACGAGGCGCATTCCCGTGACGTCTGCCCGTGCCTCGATGATCACGTTCGCCGGCCATCGTTCCTCGTTGCTGCTTCACGCCCGCGTCGGTGTGACGTCCACGCCTGCTGCCCTGGAACTGATCGGAAGCACGTAAGGTGCCGGCATATCCACTGGTACGCAAGATGCTCAACCTTGTCTCAGCTTGTTCCTTCCATCCGTGACATAAGCAAATGGCGAAATCCTCGAGATCATCAAAAATCGGCAAAGCCCAAAGCGCGACTCGCAATAGCCGTACAACGGTCAGCGGTCCCGCTAAGTCCGACGCTCATGGAACATCTGACGTCCTGTCGGAAAAATTGACAGGCACGCAGGACCTGGCTTCTTCCTTTCCGTTCAACCGCAACAAGCCGGCTGAATACGATCCCGCGGCTGCGCTCTCGCCGCCAGAAGGCGCATCGGCGCGACCTGCCGATCCGATCGTGGGCGCGAGTACGGTCAGCGAGGCAAACGCTTCCGGGAAAGTGGGGAGCGGAGCGCCGATTGGGCGGAACCCAACCGCTGGGTCTCTCGACCGGGTGCGCGTGGATTCGACGGATCGGGAACTGACCACGAATCAAGGGGTCCCGATCGGCGACAACCAGAGCTCCCTCAAGGCAGGTCTTCGCGGGCCCACGCTCCTCGAAGACTTCATTCTGCGCGAGAAGATCACGCACTTCGATCACGAACGGATTCCCGAGCGGATCGTCCACGCACGCGGGTCGGGCGCCCACGGTTACTTCGAGTGTACGAAGGCACTGACCGACATCACGCGCGCGTCGCTGTTGTCGGAGGCCGGGAAACAGACGCCGGTGTTTGTCCGATTCTCTACGGTGGTTGGCGAGCGCGGCTCAGCTGACACGGCGCGTGACGTTCGTGGCTTTGCGGTCAAGTTCTATACAGACGAGGGCAACTGGGATCTCGTCGGCAACAACATCCCGGTCTTCTTCATCCAGGACGCGATGAAGTTTCCCGACCTCGTGCACGCCGCCAAGCCGGAGCCGCATTTCGCGATGCCGCAGGCCGGAACGGCGCACGACACGTTCTGGGACTTCGCGGGGCTGATGCCCGAGATCACCCACATGCTGATGTGGGCGATGTCGGACCGCGCGATTCCGCGGAGCTACCGCACGATGCAGGGCTTTGGCGTCCACTCCTACCGCTTCGTCAACGCGGACGGCGAATCGGTCTTCGTAAAGTTTCACTGGAATCCAGCGGCCGGTACGCACTCACTCGTGTGGGACGAGGCCGTCAAGATTGCCGGCGCCGATTCAGACTTCCATCGCCGGGATCTGTGGGAGGCGATTGAGGCCGGCGCCTATCCCGAATGGGAGTTGGGGGTGCAGATCATCACCGAAGAACAGGCTGACAGTTTCACCTTCGACGTCCTCGACGCCACAAAGCTCGTCCCAGAGGAACTCGTGCCAGTCACACCGGTCGGAAAGCTCGTCCTGAACCGCAACCCGGACAACTTCTTTGCCGAGACCGAGCAGGTCGCCTTCTGCGTGGCGCACGTCGTCCCGGGCATCGACTTCTCGAACGACCCTCTGCTGGCGGGTCGAATTCACTCGTATGTGGACACACAGATCTCGCGACTGGGTGGCCCCAACTTTCACGAGATTCCGATCAACGCTCCCGTCGCGCAGGTGCACAACAACCAGCGTGACGGCATGCACCGGCAGGCAATCCATCGCGGTCGTGTGTCGTACGAGCCGAACTCCCTCGGTGGCGGCTGTCCCTTTCAGGCCGGCATGAAAGGGTTCGTGTCTTTTCCCGAGCCGCGCGAACAGGACGATCACAAGGTTCGCAGCAAACCCGAACGGTTTGCCGATCACTACACGCAGGCCACGCTGTTCTGGAACAGTCAGAGCGACGTCGAGAAGCGGCACATCATCAACGCGTTTCGCTTCGAGCTGTCGCGGGTGCAGACCCTGGCAGTGCGAGAGCGGATGGTGTCTGGCCTGATGAACGTTGCTCCGGAGCTGGCCGAGGGTGTCGCCGGTGGGCTGGGTATTCGCAGCATGCCTCCACCCATGCCGAAGGTCATGAGTGACAAGGTGTCGCCGGAGGTATTGAAGTCTGACGCGCTGTCACTCTTCGCGCGTCCTGGTGACGGCAGCATTCGAGCGCGGCGCGTGGCAATCCTCGTTGCGGACGGATGCGAGGCTGCGCCCATCAAAGCACTTGTCGATCGACTGACCCGCGAGGGGGCCGTGGCGAGATTCGTTGGAACCACGCTCCGCGCCGTGCAGCCGGCGTCTGGTGGTCCGATCGAAGTGGACGTCAGCTTCGAATCAGCGCCGGCCGTGTTGTATGACGCCGTGGCTCTCCCCGGTGGTCCGGACGCGATCAATGCGCTTCGGGCGGATGGGCGCACGCTGGAGTTCATCAAGGATCAATACCGCCACTGCAAACCGATTCTCGTCGCTGGCAGAAGTCAGGAGCTGCTCGACGCCTGCGGTATCGAGACGACGTTGACAGATGGCAAGCCCGACCCCGGCCTGGTCCTCACCCCGAATGCCAACACAGCGATAGACCAGTTCATCGCGGCAATTGCGAAGCACCGGCACTTTGGCAGAGAGACCGACCCGCCCCGCGTGTAGCGGTCAGCAAAAAGAGGCGGCCGCGTCTTCCGGATTCGCGAGAAGCGGCGCAGGACGAGTGGAAACAAGGAGTGACATATGAAGACCGAGCTCGAGATGTTTTACGGCCTCATCGACGACATCAAGATCACCATGATGACGACGCGTCGAGCGGACGGTCATCTTGAATCCAGGGCCATGGCCAATCAGAAGCGGGCTGACGGCGCCGACCTGTGGTTTGTGACCGCTCGAGGAAGCTCGAAGCTGCGTGATATCGACCACGACCCGCACGTGAACCTCGCGTACTACAAGGAGGGTTCATATGAGTGGGTGTCGGTGTCGGGCATCGCGCGCCTGTCCGATGACCGGGCGAAAATCCGGGAGCTGTACGCGTCGGACTGGAAGGCCTGGTTTGGAGGGGAAGGCGATCCGCGCCATGGCACCCCGGACGACCCTCGAATCGTGCTCATTGGGGTCGATGTGCACGCCGCGGTGTTCCTTGAAGTTGACAAGCCGAAGCCCGTGGTGCTGTTCGAGCTCGCCAAGGGCTGGCTGACGGGCACCCGTGTTGAACCCGGTGTGACTCATGTGCTGACGGCGCCGCTCACCGGTAGCTAGAGCGGAGTCGGAAGCGAGTCCCCCAGGACGAGGGACGCTCAGGTTGTGCTCTGACTCAGTTCAGTTGAACGACAAACATCGCGATGAGAGCGGCGAAGATGACCAACACCAGGTTCCGCATTCTTGCAGCCGACTTCACGTCACTGGCGGCGCCTCGCGCCTGCCAATCGTGCCACCGGACATCCGCGTCCACGTCGGGGATCACCGCAGCGAGATTGGTCATCGAAGTACCTCCTGGAACGAGTTGAAGTTCCCTACGATGCCGACGATGGACACCGTCGAAACCCAGATCAGGGTAATGACGGCTTTGATTGAAAGAAGTTGCATAGCGCAAGTGTAGGCTCCGGCGTTGAAGCGCGCTGTTCATTGCGGCACAGACAAGTCCCCATCCATCTGTCACCCTCGAAATGCAACCTTGGTTTCCTTTACGGAGAGTGCAATCGATGGCTTCTACCTTTCCACTTCCACACTCGACAGCGGTGTTACCCGGCGTTGAACGGGACAGCCTTCGATTTGCGATATGTCCGATGTGCCACACGTCCGCGACTCTGTCCCAGGGCGCCCTCGATGCCGGCGGCGACTGGCGGTGTGTCAGATGCGGCCAGCACTGGGATGCCTCGCGAGTGGCGGTCGTCACCGCGTACGCCGCGTGGGCTGCCGATCACGATCGCATCGTCAGGCCCGCCGGGGATGTGTCGGGCGAGCGGCTGGGAGTCACACCGTGACGTTCGTGACGAGCCGCCTGGACGATGCGCCGCTGGCGACAGCAGCCTTCGCGCCAACGTTCGATCAGGCTCCGTCGCTCGCTACTCGAGGTCCACTCGGGCGTGTCGCTGTAGTCGCCGGCGACCTGTTCGGCGCAGTGGCCCTCGCACTCTGCGTTCCCTTCGTGCTCCTGGCCATCGGAACACCGATCGTGCTGTTCTTCCGACTGCTGTTATGGATCAGCGGACTGCTGTGAGGGGACGGCGATGCTGGCTCACGTGAGGACAGGGACAGTCTCTTCCGCGGCGGCGAGCGGGATATCGATGATGAAGACGCAGCCCTTTCCTGGCATGTTGCGGATACTGATATCGCCGCTGTGCGCTCGCACCGCTTTCCGAGCGATGGATAGGCCAAGGCCAAGGCCGGATCGATCGCCGCCACGCCGGTCGCCAAACTTCTGAAACAGATCACCCTTGCTCGGCGGAATCCCACCGCACTCGTCTTCCGTCTCGATGAGCAGCCGGCCGTGGTCGGCGCGCGCCCGCAGAACCACGTGACCTCCTGAACGCGTGTTCTTGAAGGCGTTGTGCAACAGGTTCATCACGGCGGACGTGAGGAGCTGCGGGTCCGCGTCGATCGCCAAAGCCGGATCGATAGGCTCGACCGTGAACTGAATCTGCCGATACTCGGAGTGCAGCATCCCGGATGCCGCGATCTCGTCAATGAACGTGACGACAGGCACACGGACGCGTCGTTGTGTGCCAGCATCGACGCGGACTTCGGCCAACGTGCGGTCCACGAGTTCGCGAAGGCTCATCAAACTCTGTCCGAGAATCGCCCCGGTGCTGCCGTTGATGGCGACTGCGCCACGCTTGAGCGCGTGAAACGCAAGAATCGCCGTGTTGAGGCAGTCTCGAAGCTCGTGCGCCGCGTGCCCCAACCGTTCAGTTTCTTCGTCGGACCGCGTCTCCCCGGTGAGGCGCGCGTATTCGGTAACCGCTTCCGCAATCGCGGTGTCGAGACACCGATTCAGGGTTCGGAATTCCTCTACGGAGATCGGGGCCATCTGCTCCATGGCCATCGCCGTAATCGTCTGGCAGATGTCGCCATAGTCATGGACGACCTGGGACACCGTAAAGCCTGAGTGGAGCAGCTCCGCTCCGTGGCGCGCGGCTGAGGCGCCGATGGCGCCTGCGGGAAAGGGCACCGGCGACGCTTCCAGGCGAAGCGTCTCCGCCAGTTGCGTCAGGAACAGCGGCACGCCGTGCTCCATTTCCCCAGGTGCGACAGACGGCCACGGCCGGCTGACAACCCGGTCCCTGGTACGGGAAACGATCAGGTCCCGGTTCAGGTCAATAAACTCGTACAACACCATGCGCCTCACCATCAGCGATCTACCGGTCTCGAAGTAGATCCAGTCACGCCGTCTCTCAGCGCCTGTGCGCCGAGCGAAAGTCGCCGGCAATGGTCGTGACGAATGGACTGTGCGAGGGAGTCCGACATCGTCGCGCTCCTGCGGCAGCGATGAGCTGCCGAGTTCGGAGGCTGAGGCGACGTCACCCAAAGGCGTGGCACCAGTCTGGAGGGAAAATGAAGGGTATCGCACATTTCAACCGTCGCCGGGGGGTAGACCGTCGAGGGCCGTAGCGCGGCCCCTATGAACGATGGCATGTGCGAGGGACAACGCGCTGTACAGATTGGAACAGCATGCTGACGCCGTTCGGGACATCCTCGCCCTCAGCCAGGGGGGCAGCGGCTCGGGTTGTGACGACCCTCTCGACAGGCGGGGCAGCGGATTACGGTGGGAGGTCAGTCGCGCAGGACGACGCTGAGAAGCGAGTTGTGCACCTTCAAACTGCCGTTGTACTCAATGAATCCCAGCTTCCGGAATTTGTTCATGAAGAAGTTCACGCGCGAGCGTGTCGTGCCCACCATCTCGGCCAGCGTCTCCTGGGACACACGCGGCAGTGTCCGGTGAGTCGCCTCTGGCTCCCCATATCGCGCCAGCAGCAATAGCGTGCGCGCGAGCCGTTTTTCGCTGGAGTTGAACAGCTGGTCGATGAGATCTTCCTCGATCCGAATGTTCCGCGTCAGCATGTGGGTCAGGAAACGATCCGCGAATGCCGGCGTGGCGTGGAGGTGGCGCACCATCTCCGGCTTGTCAACGATGACGATCGTGCACGCAGTCATGGCGGTCGCTGTTGCCATGCGCAGGGTTTGCCCGGCGAGGCAGCCCTCCCCGAAAAAGTGCGCCACGTCCAGCACTGCGACCACCGCCTCCTTGCCGGCATGCGACAAGACCGACAACTGGACGTTACCCTGCTCGACGTACATCACGCTGGTGGCGGGATCGCCTTGAGCAAAGATCGTCGCCGCCGCTTTGTAGTCGGCACGCTGTACTCCCGCGCCGGTCCAGTCAACCGGCTCTGGGGCGGTGGGCGCCGTTGCTGCGGTCCTCTGTTTGCTCATCGCTTGCGCGCCTTCTGCACCGAGATGTGATGTCCGCGTGTCTCTTTGCGCCGTCCAGATTGTCACGGACGACGAGCATTCGCAAACTGCGTTGGGGCCGGTTCACCCCGAGAGCTGTTACTGAAGTGGTTGTTCGGGCTCCAAAGGTGGCCCGACTCTACGAACGACCAGGCAATGTTGCACGGGCGGCCGGTAAGAAGGTGAATGTGGTCGCTGGGAGTGCGCACCGCCCGGCTCACGAATAGGGAATAAAGCATGGGCCGAAGGTCCGAATGAAAGCAAATGCGAAGTGGCGGTCCGGGAGGCGGATGCCTCCCGCCCGAGTGATGGGATGTTTGTTGTCAGGCAGAGTGCCCGACAAGCGAAGTTGATTCTTATAAGAGCAAGCGCGGTACCAGTTCCCGTCATAGGCGCCTCCAGATTCAGGAACCATTTGTGCAGCTATCGCGCGTTGCCCGGTTCGGGTCGTGCCGAGAGGGAGTTCTCAACAGGCGTAACCAGGACGATGACCCAGCGCGCCAGGACAGCAGTTCGCCGTCGGCCAACGAGCCTTGGGCCGGTCTGGCAAAGACCCCGGCGGCGACGGGGGTACAGGCATCCAAAGGCTACGGCACGAACTCGGCTGCCGAAGGGTGTGCTGACGTTCTGGACACGTGCCCGTCGTCTGCTCTGGTCATGGTGGCCGTGGGCCTGCGTGTGCATCTGGGCGATCGGAGAGGCTCGATGGGGCTGGGCGATCGGCGCCGGGGCGATGGCGATCGTGAGTCATCTCATCGCGCCGGCCGCCGCGCCTCCCCGGTTTGGCCTTGATCACGAGTTTCCGGTTGACTCGCCCGAATTCGTCGGAACGGTCGCCGGCGCGAGTGGGAGTCCGTTTATCGAGGGCAACACGCTCCAGCTGCTGAACAACGGCGACGCGTTCTATCCGGCGATGCTCGCGGCCATCAAGAGAGCCAGGCACTCGATCACGATCGAGGCGTACATCTACTGGTCCGGCGACGTCGGCGTTCGTTTTGCGGAAGCGCTCGCGGAACGAGCGAAAGGCGGCTGCAGCGTCAAGATTCTGCTCGATGCGATTGGTTCGGCGAGCGTCGGCTCAGAGATCCTCCACACGCTGGAGGCAGGAGGATGTCAGGTCGCGTGGTACAACCCGATCCGCTGGTACACCCTGGGACGGTTCAACAACCGGACCCATCGAAAATCGCTCATTGTTGACGGACAGGTGGGGTTTACCGGTGGCGCTGGCATTGCCGACCACTGGCGCGGCAACGCGCGGGGCCCGGACGAATGGCGCGACATGCAGATCCGTCTCGAGGGGCCTGGTGTCGTCCCTCTGCAGGCTGGGTTTGCCCACAACTGGCAACAGACCACAGGCGAGCTCATTACCGGCGATCTGTTCTATCCAATCATTGGCACGTGCGGGTCACTCGCCGTGCAGACACTGCTCAGCTCGCCTGAGACTGGTGCATCGACAGTGCGCACGATGTACTACCTCTCGATCGTGTGCGCGCGCAAGTCGATCTACATCGCCAACCCGTACTTCGTGCCGGATCCTGTCGCGATCGAGACGTTGATCGAAGCGAAGCAACGTGGTGTAGACGTGCGCATCATGGTGTCTGGTGTCCGCAACGACAACTGGCTTGCGCGGCACAACAGCGTGCGCCTCTTCGGTCGTCTCCTGCACGCCGGCATCGAGATCCAGGAATTCAACCGCACGATGCTGCATCACAAGACGATGGTGGTCGATCGCCGGTGGGTGACCGTGGGGACCGCGAATTTCGACAATCGCTCGTTCGCGCACAACGAGGAGAGCAACGTCTGCTGCTTTGACGAGCGTCTCGCGGAGGACCTCCACGACATCTTCCTTGACGATCTGAGCGGCTGCGAGCGCGTGACCATCGAGCGGTGGCGACGACGCGGAGTGTGGGTTCGGACCCAGGAGCTCGTGGCCGCGTTTCTTCAGGAGCAGGCGTGAGTCACGCCTGCTTCAGTCGCCGAGCAGGTGTCCGACAGGCTGCAACGGTTCCACGCGGTCGCAGACGACCTTGATGACCATCATCATCGGGACGGCCAGCAACAGGCCCCACATTCCCCAGACCCAGCTCCAGAAGAGCAAGCCCGTGAAGATCGCCACCTGGTTCATCGACGACGCCCTGCTCATGAGCATCGGCGTCAGCAACATGCCCTCGAGAGTCGTGATGAGCAGGGCCACACCGGCGACGGCTATCGTCATGCTTGGGGTGCCGAACTGCAGAAAGCCGAGAAGGGCCAGGCCTCCGGTCACGAGCAAGGGGCCGTAATAGGGAATCGAATTGAAGACGCCGGCGAGCAGTCCCCAGAGGGCGGCTTGCTGGAGGCCCATCGCCCACAGGGCCAGGCCGGTAGCGACCGCGACGACTCCGCTCGTCATCAGCTGGATCAACAGGAACTGCTCGATCTGCGTGGCAATGTCTTCGAGCACTGCCACCGTGACTTTCTTCTGTGAGAACGTGCCGACGATCTCCACCAGCTTCCGTTTGAACAATTGGTCGGAGAGCAGCATGAAGTACGTGAGGAACAGCACCATGATCAACTGGCTTACGGTGGAGACGATACCCACCGACGTTGACCACACGAAGGTGCTCGCCTCGAACACCGGCTCCTCGACTTGAACCCTCGTGACTCCCGGAGGGGCGGCATTGTCTTTCGCGCTCTGGAGTGCGTCAGCCGCCTGCTGCACCTTTTCGACTGTCCCTGGCTCGCCGCCAGGCACTCTCCTCAAGTACCCCGACATCTTGCGTGCAGCGGAAGGCAACTGGTCGATCACGGTCATCGCCTGACCCTGGAGCGCGTAGATTGCGCCCCCGGATGCACTGATGAAGAGGAACAGCATGAGCGCGGCGCCGAGCGCGCGGGGCACGCGCCACTTCTGCAATCGATCGACGGCCGGGTCGAGGGCGTAAAACAACAAGGCGCCCAGCACCAGCGGCAGAAATACCGGCCGCATGAGCTGCAGCAGCAGGATGACAATCGCAACCGAGACGAGGGTGAAGGCGATGTTTCGGACGCGGACGCTTTCCGGGACGGCCGGAGGTTCCGCTGGGTCTGGCGACGTGGCGCAGGTCAGCGACGTTTGAACCGAGTCACTCACAGATGCAGACGCATGCATGATCGCGACCAGACACGACTCTGGTCGGATGTGGACGGATGTCCGTTGAATGGCTATAACGGCTCCTACAGATGCGTTCTCAACTGGAGTTCGCTCTAATCAGGAGGACGCGCAGTTTGATGTACGACGTCATCGTCATCGGGGGCGGACCGGCGGGCCTGAGCGCGGCATTGATGCTCGGCCGATGCCGCCGCCATGTGCTTCTTTGTGACGAAGGGCGGCCCCGTAACCGTCGATCTCGTGCCTTGCACGGGTACCTGGCCCGTGATGGCATCGCGCCCGGCGCCTTCAACAACAGGGGACGCGCCGAACTGGTCAAATACGGAGTCCGGTTCAGGTCGGTCGGCGTCACGGCAGTGACTCCTGGGGCAAACCGCTTCAAGGTCTCGTTTACCAAGGGCGCCGACCGGGCGACCCGGTTCGTGCTCATCGCGACTGGAGTGACTGACGACCTGCCGGCGATCCCGGGGTTCAACAAGTGCTACGGGCGGTCCGTGTTCCACTGTCCGTACTGTGACGGCTGGGAGTGGCGAGATCGTCCCCTTGCGGTATTGGGGCGCGGCGCCGACGGAGCGCGACTCGCACTTGGTCTCAAGGCGTGGAGCGCCGACGTGCTGCTCTGTACGGAAGGCTCAGCGCTGACGCGCTCCTTGAAGGACCGTCTTGCGCGCAATCGGATCGCGATTCGGACCGAACGCGTCGTAGGACTCGATCATCACCGAGGCGCCCTCTCGGCGATACGGTTTGCGAAAGGTGATCCGGCGCGGCGCGACGCGCTTTTCTTCACCACAGCGCAACATATTCATTCGAACCTCGCGATACGTCTCGGCTGCACGCTGACGCCCCGCGGTACGGTCAAGACCAGCATGCGGTGTGGCACGAACGTCCCAGGGGTCTTCGTGGCTGGCGACGCTTCACAGGATGCTCAATTCGTGGTCGTCGCCGCGGCGGAAGGCGTGAAAGCTGCCGTTGCCATCAACAAGGCACTTCAGCAGAGGGAAATTCTCGACTGATGCCGGACATCCTGCCACTCCGGGAGCCTGCAAGTCGTAAGTTCACCGATCGCGACGAGCCGAAGGCCCTCTTCCGGCACGCGCTCGAGACCCTGCACCCGAGTCGGTGCCGGGTGATCGTGTGGTACGGCGTCGGGGGCCAGGGGAAGACGGCGCTGCGCAACGAGTTTGAACGGCTGGTGTCGTCGCACGTGGAGCTGGGACATCCAGTTGCCCTCAGCGTGCTCGACTTCGATCGCCCGCTACTCCGGAGTCCGATCGAGGGCATGCTTCATCTCCGTTTCGAGCTTGCCGCGGCGGGGATGAAGTTTCCAACATTCGATATCGCGTTTGCGCAGCTCTTCGCGCTCGAGTATCCGGGCGAGGACATCCGCCAGCGGCACCCGGGATTGCTTCGCGGCCGCGAGAACGAGCTGCTCTCTGACCTGCTGGAACTGGCGGAGGGGGCGAAGGAAGCGATCTTCGGCGTGAAGCTGCTCTACAAATACGGCACGCGGCTCGCCGGATGGCTTGGCGAGTGGTGGGCCACCGTCAACGCGCGTTCGGAGATAGGGCGCCTGCAGGGCTTGCCGGCGAACAAGCTTCGCGAGCAACTCCCGGCGTTCCTGGGCGCGGATATCACGCGGGATCTGAGCGGGCCGAAGGCTCCGCGCCTTGTGGTGATGCTCGATGCCTACGAGGCGCTGTGGCGAGGCGCCCCGAGAGGCGCGCAGGAGAACCTGCGCGTGGATGACTGGGTCCGCACGTTCGTTGAACACGCGCGCGGCGCCCTGGTGCTCGTCTTCTGTCGCGATCAGCTCCGGTGGAGCGAGTTGAACTCGAAGTGGGACGGGGTGCTTGAACAGCACCTGCTCGGAGGTCTCTCGGACAGCGACGCGGATCGATTTCTGAAAGACGCGGGGGTTCACTCGCCGCACGTCCGCGAACGGATCGTCGAAGCTGCGCAGGGCCTGCCCTTCTATCTGGATCTGTCCGTCGATAGCTACGAGCACGTGCGGGACGTGGATGACCGACAGCCCACCGTGGCGGATTTTGGCAAGACACCGGGTGAGGTGTTCCAGCGATTCCTGGATCACTTGTCCGATACCGAGGTCGAGGACCTCGAGATGGCGTCGTATCTGGACGTGATTGACGAGAGTCTTCTCACCGACACGAGCCGCACGCTTCGCGGCCGCCTGCCCGACTGGCCCCGACTGTGTCAGCGAAGTTACGTGACACGCGGTGGTGACGACACGCTCGTGATGCATGCGGTCATGCGCAGTGCCTGCCAGGATCGCGAGAAGCGGCTGCGTCCGTCATTCTTCAAGAGTGCCCACGGATTTCTTTCCAAGCATCTCGAAACCCGCGCGCTGTCGCCCACGACGTCACGAGACGTGCGCGAGCATCACGAGAGTGCGCTGCTCGCCGCCGTGCGTCACCGCATGGCATCCGGTGAGCCGGATCTGGTCCAGTGGTTGATGCAGCGTCAGAAGTTGTTCCTTGATGCCGGCAGATTTGTGATGCTCGAGCAGGCCTTTGCTCTGGTTGATGAGGCCGTCGGCACGCTGCCCTCGAGCGGCGGTGACGATGACGGTGCATGGTTCTACCATCACTATGCGAATGTGCTGCAGCACCTTGGTGCAAACGCTCGCGCGAAAGCCATGTTCCAGCGGGCGGTGGACAGTGTTCCGAAAGACGACGGCAATCGGTCGTCCGCAAAGTACGCCACGATGCTCGATGCCATCGCCAACGTGTGCGTGGAGATGGGTGACTGCGCTGAGGCCGAGCCGCTCTATGCGGCAGCACGTGCGATCTATGAGACGGACCCCGATAGCTATGCGATCCGTCATGCGTACACGCTGCTGAACCTTGCGCGTTGCCACGAGCGCCGCGGCCGAGCCGACGAGGCAGCGGCACTGTACGACGCCGCATCTACCAGGTTTGAGGCCCTCGCCGCCACGCATCC
Source organism: Acidobacteriota bacterium (assembly GCA_013140775.1). GTDB lineage: Bacteria > Acidobacteriota > Vicinamibacteria > Vicinamibacterales > UBA2999 > JABFSA01. Next base: position 19,622 of record JABFSA010000076.1, read on the forward strand.
GCGCGCATTCGCGGGGTTTCTGCTCGACCTGGGACGGGTCCGCCAGGCGCAAGGGCGTCCGGGCGAAGCGGTGGGCTTGTTCGAGAGGGCGTCGACGATTTACTCACGTCCGGACGGCGATCCTGATGGCGCTGCGGTGGTTCTCCTGGAGTTGGCGTCCAGTGCGGCCGTGCACGGTGATGCCAAAACAGACGTGCTCTTCGAACGCGCGACTGCCGCCCACGAGCGCACGTTCGGGGCCCAGCATCCGAATACCGGACGGGCGCTGTATCTGGAGGCCGTCTGGTGGCTTCGTTCCTCGCCGCGTCGGTCGGCGGGGCCTCAGCTCGCGCGTGCGACAGAGATTCTCAGTGAGTCGCTCGGCGATGAGCATCCCTGGACTATAGAGGCGCGCGGCTGACGCTCCGGCGCGGATGACGCCCAGTGGGGTCGCCTTCACCAAGTAGTCCGCCCCGAAGTTTTGTTGAATTTGGGCACTGCGAAAAGCTGGATCCGGTGGGTCCAGCTTTTCGCGTACACTTGGGGGGCCGCGGTGAGGTGGCTGAGTGGCCGAAAGCGGCGGTTTGCTAAACGGAAGCCCGCCTCTCGGAATTCTGCAATTTTCCTAGTAAATCCAAGTCTTTCAACGACTTCACGGATCGAACGACTTGGCTCCTGTTGGCTCTGGAGGTCCTGTTTCGTGGGCTGGCAGGGACAATCGTGGGGACAGTGCCTGTTGGACAGCCTCCGAAAGACCTGGCATTCCCTGGTCCTAACGATCAACGGAAAGGCGGAGTTGGTCGTTCAGGATGTGGAGGCGTGCCGAGCCCCGATCGATCGCGTGGATGGAGGACGCACATCTGACGGGTCACGCCATCGAGCCTTGATCGGAGGGGCGAGGGTCGTCAGGTGAATGACAGAGCGGGGTCACATCGCCAGCGTCCCCGCAACCGCCGCGATGAACTCCTCGACGAGGTCCCGCCGCCGCCAGCCCCGATCGGCCTCGTGTCTCAGCGCCTCGATGGCTTTCGCCACGGAATTCGCGTCCTGATATGAGCGCTTGGTTGTCACCGCATCGAAGACATCGGCGATGCTCATGACTTGAGCCAGCAGCGGGATCGCATCGCCACGCAATCCGTCGGGATAGCCCGAGCCGTCGAAACGCTCGTGGTGATGACGGACGATCGGTCGTACCGGCTGTAGCGAACGCAGATTCGCGAGCAGCTGGTCACCCTGCACGGTGTGCGACTTGACGAGCTCGAACTCTTCTGGTTCGAGCGGCTGCGACTTGCAGACAATGGCCTCCGGAATCGCCAGCATCCCGATGTCGTGGAGGAACCCCCCACGATGGAGGGCCTGCAAGTCGTCCGCGCCAAGCCCGAGACGCCGACCGAGCGTGCAGGCGTAATTCGCCATACGGTGGCAGTGTCCTTCCACGTAGCCATCCCGCCTCTCGATCATCTCCGCCAGCATCATGATGATGGAAGCTGCCGAATCCAGATCGTCTGTGTAGCGTTTGAGGCGCACGGCCGCGCCCACACGTGCCAGCAGTTCGTCGGGATCGACCGGCTTGTTGATGTAGTCGTCGGCGCCGGTCCGACGGCCCTCCACCCGCTGTTCGGCGGCGTTGAGGGCGGTGATCAGGATGACGGGTATCAGACGGGTCGCGGATTCGCGCTTCAACCTGCGGCACACCTCGAACCCGTCGAGGCCCGGCATCGTGACGTCCAGGAGCACGACGTCTGGTGCGGCGTGTTCCACCTTCGCAAGCGCAGACACCCCGTCGTCTGCGACGTCAACGAGGTAACCTTCCTGCGTCAGCAGCCTGTTGAACAGATACCTGACACCCTCGTTGTCATCGACGACCAGCACGCTCGCTGGCTTGACCGATACCTCACCCGCCAAGGGCGGTGCGACTGCCTGCATGATGTCTACGCTCCTGGCTCTCTGTACGGCGAGTGCCCGTTGTTGACCGCCGTACGATTTGTGGCTTAGTCACCGCCCCACGAGCCGGTGCCGACCACGCAGTGGGTATGGATTCGTGCGTCGCCAGCCATCCCATCACGGCGTCGGCTGGCATCGGTTTCGAAATTAGAAAACCCTGAGCGAGGTCGCATCCAAGGTCGGACACGAGATCGAGCGCCGCTGTCGACTCTACGCCCTCGGCAACCGTTGACATGCCGAGCTGCGAAGCCATCGTCACGCTGTTCTTGAGGATCAGTCGGGATCGCGGATTGCACGTGGCATCCCGCACGAGCGTGTGGTCCAGCTTCAACTCGTTGAACGGCAGAATCCGCACCTGCTCGAGCGACGAATGCCCAGTCCCGAAATCGTCAATGGACACCCGGAAGCCCTTGAGGCGCAATCGCGTCAAGATGTCGAGCAACGCCGAGGCGTTCCTGGCGACTGAGGACTCGGTCAACTCGAAAACCACGTTCGTCGGGTTCACTCCGTACTTGACGCAGAGCGCGGCGGCACAGTCGGGATAGCTCAGATCGTGCATCGTGGCTGCAGAGACGTTCACCGACACCGACAACGTACGACCGCGATCCTGCCAGACGTGGCACCAGGCCACGGCCTCGCGCAGGACGAACTCCGTCAGGGCGGCCAGCAGGTCGTGTTCTTCGGCCGCGGCAAGGAAGCTTCCTGGCAGCAGCAGGCCGTGGAGCGGGTGGCGTAGACGCACAAGCGCCTCGGCGCCAACGACACGCCCCGTGACCAGATCGATCTGCGGCTGGAACCAAGTTTCGACGCGATTCTCTTTGAGCGCGCGCTGGATTTCCCCTCGATCGAGGAGGGGCGCGCTCGGCCGGTGTTCGTGCGATCTCGTGGCCGGAGCGGTGAGTCCCGCCAGCACAGCGGCCAGGTCCCCGATTGTGTGCGGCTTGCTGATGACGCCGAGAACAGTCAGACGGTGGCTGAAGCCAAGACGTCTGGCTGCCTCGAGCACGAGGGGATCTTCACCGCTCGCAAGGATGACCCTGGGTGGGACGTCGAGCGCTGCGAGACGGCGAAGAAGGACGACCCCGTCCTCGTTCGGCATTCGCAGGTCACAGAGGACCACATCGAACCGCGTCCTCGAGCCCTCGATGACCTGCATCGCCTCAGCCCCGTCGGCCGCGGTCCGCACGACATTGACCCCGAGCTGGTAGAGTTGCCGCTCGATGAGATGGCGAACGGCTGGATCGTCATCAACGATGAGAGCCTTGAGGTTGGGGAGCTCACAGCCGTGCGATGGCATCTTCTTCATGGATCTGGCCGGAAGGTACCTGGGAATCTTCGTGCCAAAATTGATGCTGCGAAAACCAAAGGAATTGTGTCCAGCACGACATGCCGCAGGGGTGGTCGCTAACGATGCTGTTGGTTCAGTGACGATTCTGTTCAATAGGCGCGGGGCGGGGCGGCAATATGGCCTGGATTCCTTTTCAGCCTTCATCGTCAGCGTACGCCGCCGCAAGAGTGGGCCGTCTCGTTCCGAAATCCAGTACCTCCCGAACCTTTTGGAGCAACTCCCACGCAGTGAATGGTTTACTAAGAAAGGGCACCTGCTCCTCCGACACCCCGTGTCGTACGACGATGTCGTCCGTGTAGCCCGACATATACAGGATCTTCACCCCTGGGCGAGTCTGGGCGATCCGATCCGCGAGGCCCCGCCCGCTCATGCCGGGCATCACGACATCGGTGAGCAAAAGGTGCACCGGTTCTCCATGACGCTCCAGCACCCGCAACGCCTCCTCGCCTGTGGCCGCCCCGAGCACGGTGTAACCGGCGGGCTCAAGAAAGCGCGTGGCCAGTCGGCAAAGCCCTGCGTCATCTTCCACGAGGAGGATGGTTTCGGTGCCGGAACTGGACGGCACGGTTGGCCTCGGCTGGTCGGCACCCGCTGCCGCGGTCACCTGAGGCAGATAAATCTTGAAGCTGGTTCCCTGGCCGACCTCGCTGTCGACCCAGATGAACCCGTGGCTTTGTTTGACGATGCCGTACACGGTCGACAACCCCAGCCCTGTGCCCTTGCCCGGACCCTTCGTGGTGAAAAACGGCTCGAAGATTCGCGCGCGTGTGGCCGCGTCCATGCCGACGCCGGAGTCGCTCACGTCCAGTAGTACGTAGGATCCGGTCGGCATGGCGACGCCGTGCTGGCGACCGTAGCCCTCGTCGATCGTGACGTTCTGCGTCTCGATGATCAGCTGGCCGCCCTGCGGCATCGCGTCTCGCGCATTCACGGCCAAGTTGGTAATAACTTGCTCGATTTGTCCAGGGTCCGCGTTGACGTTACTCACGCCTTGCGTCGACACGACGACCAGGTTGATGTCCGCACCGAGTAAACGCTGGAGCAGACTTTCCATCCCCGCGACCACCGTGTTGACGTTCATCACCCGAGGCACCAGAATCTGCCGACGGCTGAAGGCCAGCAGCTGGCGGGTCAACACGGCGGCTCGCTCCCCGGCACGGTGAATCTCCTGTATGTCGGCGTGCACCTGATCGTCTTTACCGACCTGCGCCAGCACGAGTTCCGATATCCCGTTGATAACCGTGAGCAAATTGTTGAAGTCGTGGGCAATGCCGCCAGCGAGTCGGCCTACGCTTTCCATTTTCTGGGCTTGATGGAACTGAGCCTCCAGTTCCTTGCGCTCGGTGACATCGTGCGTCAGGCCACTCAGGCGCGTGATGGCGCCAGCTTCATCACGAATTTGCGTGCCGCTATTCAGCACCCAGCGAACGGAACCGTCGGGGCGAACGATCCGGCACTCCTCCTCAAACCGTCGCGACTGGTCCTTGGCCCAGGCCTCCCACGCGTCCTGCATGCGCGCGCGGTCGTCCGCATGAACGGCCCCAAGCCAAACGCGCGGGTCCTGATAGAAGCTGTCGGCTGACAACCCCCAGATCGTTTCAACCGCCGGGCTGACATACAGGATTCGCTCCGGATTCAGCCCCACGAACCAAAACCCTTCGCGACTCTTGTTAGCCAGTTGCCGAAATCGCTCTTCGCTCTCCCTCAGCTGCGTTTCCATCTCTTGGTGCAGCCGGCGCTGTTTAGAATCCTCGAGCGCGCGTCTCACCGCTGACGGGAGGCGTTCCAGTCTCTGTTTGAGCAGATAATCGGTTGCGCCCTCCTTCAGACATTCCACCGCTTCCCCAGGATCGATCGCGCCGGAGACGACAAGGACGGGGATGTCGGGGAATCTGCTCTTGGCGAGCTTCAGCGCCGTCAAGCCGTCGAGGTCCGGCAGGCTGAAGTCGCAGATGACGATGTCGATCGTACCCTCGGCGAGCGTAGATTCGAATTGTGCCCGGTTGTCCACACGGACGACATCGTAGGCCGGACTATCAGCCTCGAGCATGTCTCGAATCATCTCGGCGTCGCGACGGCTGTCTTCCACGTGCAGCACCCGTATAGGTGATGTCGTGTCTGCCATATCGTTCCTTCGGTTCTGGGTTGGCTTCAGGTTAGTCTCAGGCGCCACCGAATCGGCGCAGACTCCCAGGCGGCGGCTCATTGAAGACGGCCCAGAACGCGCCCACCTGCCTCACCGCGTCGACGAACTCGTGAAACTGCACCGGCTTGACCACGTAAGCATTGACGCCGAGCTGATAGCTGTTGACCACATCCTGCTCTTCGCGCGAGGAGGTCATCACCACGACGGGAATCAGCTTGAGCGCCGGGTCACCCTTGATCTGGCGCAGTACTTCGAGCCCGTCCACTTTGGGCATCTTCAGGTCCAGCAACACGACAGCGGGCTGACCATTGGAGCGGCCGGCGAACATGCCGCGTCGGTACAGGTAGTCGAGCGCCTCGGCGCCGTCGCGGACGTGAAAAACTTCGTTCGCGAGGTTGTTGGCTTGGAGCGCCTCGATCACCAGTTCCGCGTCGCGCGGGCTATCCTCAGCCAGCAGTATTCGCTGCAAAGCACTCATCGTGTTCTCCGTGGTTAGCCGGGTTCATACGGACGGCGTACGGTTTCAGCGTGAAATAGAAGGTGGCGCCTTGGTCCACTGCACCTTCGGCCCAGATGCGGCCTCCGTGCCGCGTCACGATCCGCTGGACGGTGGCCAGGCCGATGCCGGTGCCCTCAAACTCGTCGGCGCGGTGCAGCCGCTGAAAGACGCCGAAGAGCTTGTGCGCGTATTGCATATCAAAGCCGGCGCCGTTGTCACGCACGAACACAATAATCCGTCCATCCTCGCCGCCAGCGCAGCCGATCTCGATCTTGGCCGGATCGCGCATGCGGCTGTATTTCACCGCGTTGCCGATCACGTTGGCCAGCACCTGCTTGAGCAAGGACGGATCCCCGACGACCGGTGGCAGGGGGACCGTCTTCCAGACGATGTGCCGGCCGGTGGTCGTCATTTCCAACGACCGAATCGTGTTCTGCACGATCTCGTCAAGCGAAACGCAGGACTCCTTCATCTCGGTGCGACCCATGCGGGAGAACGCGAGCAGGTCATCTATGAGTTGACCCATCTCCGCGCTCGCCTCTGCAATGGTCTTCAAGTACCGCTGGGCTTGTTCCGAGAGCTGACCGTCGCTGGCCCGTTGGAGCATCTCTACGTAACCGTGGACGTGCCGCAGCGGTGCCCGTAGGTCGTGCGATACGGAGTACGAGAACGATTCCAGATCCTGGTTGGCCTCTTCGAGTTGGGCGGCACCTCGTTCTAGATCGGCGATTAGTTGCGCAATCTTCTCCTCAGCCTGCTTGCGCCTGGTGATGTCCATAACCACCCCTAGCATTCGTAAGGGGGTGCCTTTGTGATCGCGGTGAACAAGACCCTGAGCGGCGATCCAGTGAAGGGATTCATCCTTCCACCTGATTCGGCATTCGAACGACAAGCGGTCGTTTGCAAACGCGTCGTCAAAGGCTTTCCGCACGAGCTCCCGGTCCTCGGGGAACACATAGCCCATGAAGATCTCAGCGCCCCATTGTGGTTGGAGGGATTGGTAGCCAAAGATCTGGTCGTGTTTCAGCGTCCGAATAGCCGTATCGTGGACAAGATCCAATTCCCAAGCGCCCATTTCCCCGGAGTCCAGCGCGAGACTCAGTCTTTGTTCATTGGATTTCAGGGCTTCCATAACCCGCCTGCGCTCGGTGATGTCCCGCACGATGGCGACCAAGCGCGGCCCCTGGTCGACGTAGTGCACCATCTGGAGGAAGATCTCCACCGGGATGTCATGCCCATCCTTGTGGCGGTGAAGGGTCTCAACGATGATCGAAGTTTCGGTGCCCTCGAAGAGCGGCTGCAGCAATTCCCGGAAACGCTCCTGGGTGAACTCCGGCTTGATGTCGACGGGCGTCATGGCAAGCAGTTCAGCCTCGCTGTAGCCGGTCTGCCGCTTCGCGCCTTCGTTCACGTAAAGGAAGCGGAGGTCGTCGACGCGGAAGATGAAGACGGAGTCCTGTGTTTGATCCAGCGTGTACTTGAAGTGACTCAGCATGCGCTCGGCCGTCTTGCGCTCGGTGATGTCGGCGCGAATCGCGATGAACTCGGAGGGCTTCCCGTCCTGATCGAGGAACGGGACAATCGTGGTGGCCACCCAGTAGAACGTGCCATCCTTCGCGCGGTTCTTGATCTCACCTTGCCACACCCGCCCGCTGCTGATCGTCTGCCACAGGTCGTGGATAAAAGTTTTCGGGTGATGCCCGGAATTGATGAGGCGGTGATCCTGGCCGAGCAGCTCTTCCCGCGCATACTTCGATATCGCGCAGAACTTATCGTTGACGTAGGTGATTCTACCCCGCCCGTTGGTGATGGCGACAATTGCGTGCTCGTCGAGCGCAGCCTTGAAACGTGCCAGGCTATCGCCGACCCTGACCAGTTCCTCCTCGCTGCGTTTGCGCTCGGTGATATCGCGCGCAGACGCATACAACAGGCCCTTTTCGACGATCGGCTGAGCTTTCCAGGACAACCATCGCCACGAGCCGTCCTGGCACTGATACCGATTCTCGAAGCTAATCGTCGACACGCCCTGGCCGAGCTTCTCGACCTCGGCCAGCGTCGCCGCGCGGTCGTCCGGGTGGACGAAATCGAGAAAGGGCCGCGCCAGCAATTCGTCCGTCGTGTAGCCGAGCGTCTGGTTGAAGGCCGGGTTTAGGCGTTTGAAGTAACCGTCCATGCCTGCGACGCAGAGCATGTCGATCGAGAGGGTGAAAAGACGGTCGAGTTGAACCTGCGTCCGTTGGCGCAGGCGGCTCTCGCGCAGCATGACCGCAAACGCCGTGACAAGTAGGAGGAAGCTCAGGCCGGTGACGGCGGCGTTGAACTCTCTCGCGTGGCGCCGTGCGTCGAGGACGACGCCGTTACGTTGGCTCAGCTGGGTCTGCGCCTCTGCTTCCATCAGGGCAATCTGCGCGCGAATCTGGTCCATCACGGCCCGACCCTCGCCGCGGGCGACCATCTGCCGGGCAGCTTCGAAACCGGAGTCTCGGCGCAGGTCCACAGTGGTCTGCGCCACAGCCACCTTCTGGGCGATGAGCCGTTCCAGGACGTCGCAGTGGGCCTGCAGGTTCGGGTTGTCGCCGGCAAGTGCGCACAGCGATTGGAATTCACTGCTCGCTTGGGCGCGGGTCTTCTCGAACGGCTCAAGAAAGACTGACTCTCCCGTGACCACGTAGCTACGTGCGCCGATCTCAATGTCCTGCATCATCGACAGCAGCTCGATTAACCTGACCTGCACTTCGCGTGTGCGGGCCACGCCCTCGTCCAGCACCGGCGCACGGGTCGCGTCCCGCCACTGGAGGAACGTCACGACGCCGAGCGCCGCCAGCGCGAATCCAGCAGCCAGTGTGATCAGTCGTGTTGATTTCATGTCACTCTCGCGTCTTCTCGGGTATTGGCTGCGATGTCAACCACCAACGCGGTTCCCATGTGGCACAGGCCTTCCCATTACTGCACACCCAGGGGGCCTGCAAACGGAAGAGGTACTCTCTCTAGCAGATATCGGCGGACAGCACGGGCAGGATAGCGGCGCCCGTCCTGCGCGCTCTGCCCTGACCTGCGAGCGAGACGTGATGCCAATTCAGCCACGCCACTACGCCCGAAAGCACCAGCGGGAATATCGACGACGATGTACCTTCGTTCCGGTCTCATTGCGACGGGCCGGCCTGGTCTGGATACAGCCGCTTGAGCAGATCGAGCGCGGCTCGGGCCGACTTGTGAATTTCCTTGAGATCGCTACCACGCAGAGCGCTGCCAGCGTCGTTGAGCGAAATGACAAGCCCGGCCTGACGCGCTCGTGTCCTCCGAGTAGTCCTCATTTGCCAACATGCCTCGAAGGCGGCGAGGTGTCACATCGCCCATATCTGGACGTGACGGGGCGACTTCGAATCCGCTACCAGGATTGAATATTCTGCCGTTTTCGCGTGACCATCGTTCGACGCCGCGCGCGTCGGCGCGGATTGACGTGCTCGCCGTTTTTCGGACCCGCGGCGCAGCGCACGCAGTTTCATGATGTAGAAGATGACAGGCGTGACGATCTTGATCCCAATAGGTGTCTTGATGCCGGTGAGCAGCATATCGAGGCGGTTGCGAATCGGCCGCGTCCAGACACTGGGAAACCCAGGGAATTGAAGTAGCTGATCCCTCTCCGCCTGGAGCATCTCGAGCGTCATCATGCCCGGACGTCACTGCTCGCGCGGCTTCAACGTCACCGTCGTGTTCACCATGCCCATCGGCGTGTTGTCCGTCGACGTGGTACCGCGGCCAACAGTGCCGAACACACGGTCCAGTTCGGGGAACCGGCACAGCACCTCGTCGTAGAACGCATATCCGATCCAGGCATGCTGTGCGAGGAAGAGCTGCGGGGTCCAACATAGAGGTTTGTCAGACCGTCGCCTGCCGACGGCCCGTTCGCGCGGCAGATCTGCGCGCGCTTCGCTTCCCGGACGTGCGACCGACCAGATATCTGGACGCCGGCTCATGCGAGTAAATGGGCGCTCGCCAAGCAGTTGCCGCCATGCTTGTCGGCGAAAAAAACCGCTGCCTTCGGATCAGCGCTCCGAGTGCGCGCGCGACGCCGTTTCGCGGGGGGTCTTGAGAGCTGGCAGGGACAATCTTGGGGACAGCGGAGTTCCGCGTAACTCGAAGCGTGTCGTATACTTAGGTTTCTCGCCGCGGTGAGGTGGCCGAGTGGCTGAAGGCGATGGTTTGCTAACCCAGTTTGACCTCAAGATTCAGGCCTGAAATCTCTGATTTTTGGCCTGTTCTTGCGTACAAGCGTGGTTGGCGTTGGGTGCTTTTTGACGGGCCTTGGGCCTCGTCTGGGCACAGTTTTGGGCACAGTTTCTGTGACGCCAATGTGTACCCAATAGGCACACATTGGCTAGCCTGTCGCGCGTGAGCTTCTTCGACTGGGACAACGCCCAGAAAAAGAGGATCAGGGCGGGCCGCGGCATTGGATTCGAGGACGCCGTCTTCCATATTGAGCGCGGTGACCTTCTCGACATCCTCGAGAGCCACCAGCCGGAGCGCGATCCGAGCCAGCGGGTCTTCGTCGTTTGACGGGACGACGACGTATACCTCGTGCCGTTCGCCGAGGACGAACACACGGTCTTCCTGAAGACGATCATCCCGAGTCGGAAGGCCGCGAGGCAGTACCTCGGGGAGGAGTCTGACGATGA